>CAZZNI010000035.1:0-1589 GCA_964655765.1 uncultured Gammaproteobacteria bacterium | reverse complement strand
AATTGAATTATGGGACACAATCAATAAACCAGTTGCCAATGCTGTTAATAAAAAACCGCCAAGATAACTTCCTTTAATAATTTTTAATACTCCCCAGAAAACCAGCGACGCAAAAGCGTAAACCCAAACTTCACCAAGTGAACCACGAACCATAATTTCCACTAAACGGAAAGAGGCAAACTGGTAAAGCAAGGTGACAATAAAAGCTTTTTTCTCATCTTTAAAAAGTTCTTTTGCCAATAAAAACATGGAAAAACCGCTGACAAAAAAACTTAAGGCTAAGTTTAATTTAAAAGCTGAAACTAAGCCCAAGCCCATTTTGAGAAAAAGGCCGCTTAAAAAATACGGCCAGGGGTACATAAAAATCATTACCGGTGAACCGAAGCCGTAATTCAAACCACCGGCCCAGCGAGGCGGAAACTGACCACTGTCAAAAGCTTTAAGCCAAGCTGCCATTCTGGCCAGGTGAACCGGTCCGTCATGGGTATGAGGCAGTAACGGCATGGCAAAAAGAACGGCAAAAGGCAGTAATGATAAAAACAAAATTAACAATAAATACTTATTCGGCTTCATAAGGAACTAGTTTATAAACCTCAACCACAGAAACCGGCCATTTATCGGCAATCTCAGCCCTTCCAAACCCGGCAATCTCCCACAAATCGTGCCCCAAAGGGGCGCAAGGTAAACTTTCACAAACAACAAAAAGCTGACCAGTAACACTGTCTCTTTGTGGGTCAATTTGTGAATTTTCTATTACTACCAGTTTTGAACCATTAATTTCAAAAAAATAACGATAAGCATGATCAGAGTTGCTGCCGGTAATAAGAGCAAAATTAAAAGGCTGATTATCAGTTTTTTCTAAAATAAATTCAGAAATCGTTCTGGCTTGCAACAGCTGACGATTAGGCTCAAAGCGCAACGGCCAGCCTCGTAAATTAGCCCAAGTTAAACTAACAAAAAGTATTAAGGCCAAAATTACTGCCGCTTTATTTTTAGTTTTAAACAAAAAATTAATTAACCAAGCCGTTAAAAGAATCGGTAACGGAAAAAGGAAGCCAAAATAATAATCATAAATACCTTTTTGATAAAAACCAAAAAGTAAAACCCCAATAACAAACCAGCAAATTAACAAGCCTAAGGTTAAAAATCGATTCTCGAACTCTTTTTGCCGTCGTTTTTTCCTGGCCTGATTAAAAGAGACCAGTAGTAACAGTAAAGTTGCCGGCAGTAAAATCATTGCCAGCCAGTTTTGATTGTGAGCCACAATCCGAGAAAATAATCGGAAAGAAACATCACTTAAGATATTAAAGAAATTGCCAACGGCCAAACCGGTTTCTTCACCATAAAAAATAAACTGATAAAAGCTCTTTGAATTAGGGAAGTTATGCCGAAATTCAAAAGCAAAAAACGGCGACAAACCGGCCAGAAAACCAAGCAAACCTAAAGGCAAAAACTTAATAATTTTTTTAAAGGGCAGAAAAACTAATAAATAAACAATTACCACCGCCGCCAAAAAAACCGCCAGATAGTGAAGCTGAAAAATGATACCAAAAAGACAGCCGATTACTGCCAGTAAAAAGTATTTTTTC
>CAZZNI010000034.1:0-1698 GCA_964655765.1 uncultured Gammaproteobacteria bacterium | reverse complement strand
TAGCGTTGAACTTGCCGAGGTGGTGAAATTGGCAAACACGCAAGTCTCAAAAACTTGTGGCCCTTAAAGGCCTTGCCGGTTCGAGTCCGGCTCTCGGCACACTGTTTTGTAAATCAACTTAAGGTTTTTAAACTAACTCAATTGCTTTCAAGTGTTTGGCTTTAGTAAAATATTTATTGTCAGCAGTAACAAAAGTTCCCCCTAAAGACAACGCCAACTGATGATAGGAAGTATCGTAAACAGAAGTTCCCAATTTGTAGCTTAACGGTAAGGCCTTCAAATAATGACCATCAGTTAAATTTTGTAATTCAATTGGCAAAGTTAAAAAAATTTCTAAAATATCCCCGGCTTGTTTTTCGTCAATTAAACTAAACCTCAGGCCGTTGGTGACCTCCAAGGGCAGTAAAGGAGAAGAATAAAGTTTAACTTTTTTATCTTTGGTTTGTCTTAACAAACCAGTCACCTTTTTAACCGTATCTGCCTTTTCACTTAACAAAAAAGTCAAAATAACTGAAGCATCAAGAATATATTTTTTCACTTCCGTCCCTTGTTAATCGCTTTCAATATGGCAACCTTACTCCGACGAGGTATCTTGGTCTCTCGCAAAGAAATAAACGCTTCAACAGGATCAGCTGTCTGTTTTGTCAGTTCTTTTTCCAAAGCTTTGGCAGCAAAATTGCTTATCTTGCCGCTAGGAACCAGTTTGATCAAATCATCATAAATGTTTCCAGGTATCGTGATAGTTATCCTTTGCATACTCATGGTATGATCAATAGTAATACTTCAAATCCTGATTGTCAAGCCTTGTAAATGGTTACTTCCCTCGTTTGGCATCGGTCTCGTAGAAGCGGATCCGCTCCCCTTTAAAGTGAAGATCAATTGTTCTTAACGGCCCGTTTCTGTGCTTGGCAATTTCCAGGTGCATTTTTTCTAAATTCTCGTCGTCCCCACGCCAAAGAAACATTACCACATCAGCGTCCTGTTCAATCGAGCCCGATTCTCGCAAATCAGCCAATTGCGGCCTTCTAATCCCCCGTTTTTCAACTTCCCGGGACAACTGGGAAAGAGCTAAAACCGGAATCTTCAACTCCCTGGCCAAATTTTTTAGTCCTTGAGAAATTTCTGACACCTCCTGAACCCGACTGTCCCATTTTCGGGTACTTCTGGCCAGCTGTAAATAATCAACCACCAGCAACTTTAACCCCTGTTCAGACATTAATCGTCTGGCCTTGGTCCGCATTTCTAAAATTGACAGTGCCGGTGTATCGTCAATGTAAAGCGGCGCTTCTGCCAGCACTCCCATCGCTTCTGACAATTTGGAAAAATCATCTTCTTTCAGACGACCAGTTTTTAACCGCCAGGCGTCGATATCGGCCTGGGCAACCAGCAGACGGTCAAGCAGTTCTTCTTTGCTCATTTCCAGAGAAAAAATCCCCACCGGCAATTTGTGTTTAACGGCAACAAATTGGGCAACATTAAGGGCCAAGGTTGATTTACCAACACCGGGCCGAGCCGCTAAAATTAGCAAATTAGACGCCTGCATACCGGCCAGGGCATTGTCGAGGCTAGAAAAACCGCTGGGAACCCCGCGCAAACCACCGGCACTTTTATGGAGCTCGTCCAAGCGGTCAAACGACTCAGCTAAAGCATCCTTGATTGGCACAAAAACCTGTTGTAGGTGTTTTTGTGACAGATTAA
>CAZZNI010000033.1:0-1728 GCA_964655765.1 uncultured Gammaproteobacteria bacterium | reverse complement strand
TTGACTTATACCAGCGCCAAGTTCGCCAGTCTCTTTCTATCCGCAGTAAAATTAGCCAGATTAACAAGTAGGCCACCATCGCAAAAACCGCCACCGGGTGGCTTTTAACTAAGCTTCCGGGCGGGAAAATCCCCCACGGCATTGCCGTCGGTGACCCAACCAGTGAACCGTCAAGAAAAAGACCAAGATAAAAAAGGATTGCAAACGGACAAATGGCAAAAGCCAATTCGTCAAAAACGGCCCAAAAATCCCATTTGTTTTTTTTGCTGAAATAAAAAGCAACCAGCAGGAAAGGTACCAAACCGGCCCAAAAAGAAGCTGTTTTAAAGGCAAAGCTTTCCAGGGTCAGTAACAGCCAAATCCCCAAACTACCGGCAACTGAACCTAAAATCAACAGATCAAAAATTAATTCTTCTTTCAACCCCAATTCTTTTAATCGCCTGAAGGCAATAAAACTGAAAAGAAAAAAAGCCAAGCCGATAAAAAATCCGAAAGCGTAAATAGTAACTGGTCCAAAACTGAATAAAATCGGGTACATTTTCTTCTACCCATTCTACCACTGGAAAAACTTTTTACCAATGTGCTAGAATCGATCCTACCTAGCTTTTAGCTCAGCTGTAGTATAATGCTTGAACTACCCCACACCTTAATCGGCGCCGCCATCGGTGCCAAAATCGGCAGTCCGCTGCTGGCTTTACCGTTAAGTCTGGCCAGTCATTTTATTGTTGACCTGGTCCCCCATTGGAACCCAAGTTTATACACCGAAACAAAAAAATACGGCCGGCCTAGTATCAGAAGCACGGTTATTATTGTTTTTGATGTTATCCTGTCGCTAATTTTCGGCTTCGGGATTGCCAGTTTGTTTTTGCCCGATTACACCAAGGCAATCGTCATAATTTTGACCGCCTTTTTAGCGGTTCTACCGGATGTAATTGAAGGCTTCTATTTTTATTTGAAAGTAGAGTGGAAATGGTTAATTAAGTTAATCGAGTTCCAGCACTCACACCAAGGCAAAGCGGGTCTTGTTGTCGGCAGTCTAACCCAACTGGTTACGATTTTGCTCGTTCTACATATTCTCCTGTCCTAGTATCAACCCTGATTTTCTCCCCTATTTTAATAAAGAGCGGCACCTTAACCTTTAAACCATTATCCATGGTCGCCGGCTTAAAAACATTCGTTGCCGAGTTACCCCTAGCTCCAGGATCAGTTTCTTTAACCTGGTAAGTCAAACTGTTAGGAATTTCTACTGATAACGGTTTTTGGCGCCAAAACACCACCTTAACCTTAAGGCCTTCCTTTAAAAACTGGTCCAAACCGTTAAAAACTTTCCGGTCTAAACTCATTTGTTCAAAAGTAAGCGGATCAAGCAAAAAAAATTCATCGCCTTGGCGGTAAAGATATTGCAATTCTTTAAACTGGCTGTCAATCGGCTCAACCCTGGCTCCGGAGATAAAGCTTTTTTCACCGGTACTGCCGGTTTCCAGATCACGAACTTTAACCTTAATATTGGCCGTCCCCCGGCCCATTTTAGTGTGCTTATACTCCAGCACCATCAAAGGCCGACCGTCTAGCTCAAAAACCGTCCCTGCTCGTAAATCAGTTACTGAAATCATCAGTAGAAGCGATTTTAGCTTAAAAAAAATTGAAACTCAAGAGAGTAATTGGTAGAATAGTAGCGTTGAACTTGCCGAGGTGGTGAAATTGGCAAACACGCAAGTCTCAAAAACT
>CAZZNI010000032.1:0-2050 GCA_964655765.1 uncultured Gammaproteobacteria bacterium | reverse complement strand
GCCATAGTTAAAAACTAAAATTTTAAAACAACTACTTCTCTGTTCTCGGGCAGACTGTCTTTACTAACGACTAGTTTGTCAACTTCATTTTTTTCTTCTCCGGCTTCTTTTAAAAATTCTTCAACTCCGGCCAATTCAAATTTTAACCCCGGCAGACGATAATGCATCGGAATAACTAGTTGCGGCTCAATCTGGTTAACTATTTTTACTGCCGCAGCGGCATCAACGGTAAAAGTTCCACCAACCGGAACAAATAAAACATTACAGCCGTTAACATCTTCTAATTGTCCACTACTTAACTCCGTCCCCAGGTCGCCTAAATGAACCAGTCTTATGCCTTCCATTTCAAAGCAGTAAATCGTGTTATCTCCTCTCGATTGACCTTTTTTTTCATCGTGATGGGAAGAAACTCCTTGGACAAAAACACCGTTAACCTCATACTCGCCCGGGCCATCAATAACAAATGGGCTTGGCCGTTGGGCGGTTCCCTTAACTCCCCCAACAAAATTATGATCATCGTGCTGATGGGAAATGGTAACTATGTCGCCAGTGACAGTCTTAAGCTTATTAAGACCGGTGTAAGCGGGTGAATAAGGGTCAGTAATAATAGTAGCGTTTTTACCTTTAAGACGAAAACAAGACTGGCCAAAGAATTCAATTTCCATAATTTGTAATTACTGACAGGATAACACTTTTCACTTCTGTCTGACAAGCTCGACTTGCCCTTGACAAGGCTAAAGGGGTAGACTATATTAAGCCGCATGAGAAAAGAAGCGCTTATAGCAATTTTAATCGGGCTAATCCTTGGATTGATTGTCACTTTTGGCTTAAAAGGCTCCGACCAGCTGCTAAAAAACAGCCAGTTACTTAAAAGGGCTTTTGAGGGCAATAATCAGCAACAGCCGGCAACCCCCACTCCAACCCCGCTTGCCGATGAATCACAAACAGAAAAGAAAGCGGCTTTAATTATTACCGCCCCTAATGATAACGACATTATTAATGACGACAGTGTTACCATCGAAGGCAATACTGCCGCCAATTCCCTATTAACGCTGTTATATCAAGATGACGAGATTATTATCAGCAGTGATGATCAAGGTAATTTTAGCCAGGAAATCGAACTGATCGGTGGCGTCAATCAAATTAAAATCGCCGCTTTTGACCCAACCGGTAAAGAGACAATTAAAACGATTAACCTTATTTATACAACCGCAGAGATTTAAAAAAAATGAAGCAAAAAAAACTACCAGCCCTGCTACTATTCATCCTGGCTGTCTTTTGGTTTAGTTTTTCCCAGCAGCTGCCTTTATTCGCTCAAGACGATTCAGACGATTCCGTCTCTTCTTCCGTTGACGACAAAGTCCAAGGTTTGCGGGATACCGTTAAAGAAAAAGTCAAGGAACAAATTGACGAAATTAAGAAAGACAACAAAAAGGGTTTTGCTGGTACTGTTGACAAAATCGCTGACCAGACGCTGACTATCCAAACCAAAGACGGACCAGTGGTAATTACCACTAACAAGGAAACTGAAATCATTAATGAAGAAAAACAAACCATCGGCCTTGAAGACATTAAATTGGAAGACTATTTGATTGCCATGGGTTATCTTAACCAGGAAGCAGTTTTGGCCGCTAAAAGGCTGGTTTTAACTCCAAAACCAGACCAGGACAACCGTGAAGTTGCCGCCGGAATAGTCACCGATATTTCTGAAAACGGCCAATTGGTCACTTTGAAAAATGATAATAAAATTAAAACTTACACCATCTTAATTAACAGTAAAACTGAAATTAATCAAAAGAAAGACGGCCAAATTGAAAAAAGCCAGTTCAAAAATATTGTCAAGGGCGATTTTCTAATTGCTATCGGCACCCCGGAGGAAGAAAATGGCAAGATTATCACCGCCACCGCCGTTTGTTTCACCGATGACATCAGTCCCTCCCCCACCGAAAACTAGCCAAAATTTGTGCTAAACTATAATTCAAGATGAACAAAAACACACCTGACCAGGTGCAAACTTTAAAAGGTTTTAACGACTGGTTTGCCCCTGATA
>CAZZNI010000031.1:0-2394 GCA_964655765.1 uncultured Gammaproteobacteria bacterium | reverse complement strand
AAAGTGTAAAGATCTCGCTTTATTTCACTAAAAACTTGTCTTGCTTTATGGCAATATTTAAATGCGTAAGCCAATCCTCCTAACAAAAAATATTCAGTGTTTCTACTTCCATATTCACCACCAACCGATCCATCTGGATGAATAAAGTAGTAAAGAAAATCAATTAATCTACCAACAGCCCGAGCAATTTTTGGTGATTTATTGTTTTCAAATATTTCAGCTAAATAATGAAGCAGGACACTTGAATAACCAATGTCCGCACCACCATGTTCAGGGAACCAACCCTCCTTGGACTGTCTTAATAAAAACCTATTTAATCTATCGTTAAATCTTTTCGAAATGACTGCATCCTGTTTAATTAGTGAGTATTCGCAAATTGCAGCTAAGCCGGCAGCTTCTTGATTACTTGCTTCTAATTCTTCGTGTTTCAACCATTTCTCATAAGCCTTGTCTAAATGAAAAAGCGTATCCTTATTCCACAGGTCTAGTTCTCGACAACTTTTGATAACGGCAAAAAAACTAAAAACTAAAGCTGCAAAACTATTTTCTCCCGGCCAATACTCGTCAACTCCTCCTGATTTATTTTGATATTTACACCAAAAATTAATACTACCTTTAATATAAGAAAGTATTTCGGGATTTTTATAACAAAAATTACCGGGAAAATTATTTTTGTATAAAAGTGTCAGAGATAAAGTGTTTTGTTGCAAAACAAACGACGGAAAATCTCTAATTTTATAGTGCCAAAAATTTCTGTCAAAACAACCAAAGGTAGGAGAAAGTTGATCTCTGTCTAGTTGAGTTAAAAGCCTCGGAATCGTGTTGAGGATGTGTTGTCGTAATTCCTTGTTTACCGTCGTCATCCCAAATCTTCTTTAATTATGTAATCCTTTAAATGTTTCCTGGTAATTAACATCTCTCCAATTAAGCCGATTGAAAAAAACTGGACTCCCAAGACTATTAACAAAACGGCCAAGGAAAGTAATGGACGCTGACCAATTTTTTCTCCTTGAAACCAAAGAATAGTTAAATAAGCACCAAAAACAAAACCAACTAAACTAAAAAACAACCCAATCGAGCCAAAAAAATGCAGAGGGCGACTAATAAATGTGGTTAAAAAAATAACAGTGATAAAATCAAAAAATCCTTTCAATAAACGGCCTGGACCGTATTTTGATTTACCATATTTTCTTTCTCGATGGTTAATTTTTACCTCTCCCACCTTGAAACCTTTTTTGGCGACTAAAATTGGAATAAATCGATGCATTTCTCCGTAAAGGGAAAGGTTTTTGACTGTCGCTCTTTTGTACAGTTTAAAGCCACAGTTCATGTCATGAATTTTCACTTCTGTTAATACCCTAGACACAAAATTAGCTATCTTGGAAAAGATAATTTTTTCCAAAGGATCCTTTCTTTTGTATTTCCAACCACAAACTAAATCACATTTATCATTTTTTAATTTGCTAAAAAATTTTGGAATTTCTTGTGGGCTATCCTGAAGATCTCCATCCATAGTTATCAAATAATTACCTCTTGAATTATCAATCCCTGCTTGTAGAGCAGAGGCCTTGCCAAAATTAGTTTGAAGCCGAATAATTTTAACCCACTTATTTTTCTTTTTTATTTTAACAAGCTCCGTTATCGTCCGATCCTTAGAACCATCATCAACGAAAATTATTTCGTAATCTCTGTTTATCTTTTTTAAAACCACCTTTAACTCTTGGCAAAGAATCCCCACATTTTTTTCTTCATTATAAACAGGAATAACAACAGATAGATATTTTGTGTTATTAAGTATTTTCAATGCCTTAATGTTTATAAAAAATTAAACGAAAACCTATTTATAATTATAAATTCGCATATCACAAGCCAAAATTATTTAAACTCACCCAGTTTGCCCAAGTATTTTAAACCTTGAAAGCCAACATATTTAATTCCATTCCAGTTTTTTAACAAACCCAGAGTGTTAAAAATAAACCGTTTATTCCAAATCGATCGGCTGTAAAGTTGACGAATTGCTCCCATTAATTCCTCTTTTGAAAGCGAAGTTTTCATCACCGGCTCTCTCATGTCATAACGATTCCAGTCAGTTGTTTTAAGCAACTTGTTTTCCCGACAATAATCAAAAAGCGGTGTCCCAGGATAAGGAACCACCAAAGTCGCCTGCATTGAATCAGCCAGCCCCCGATTAAAAAGACTTTCACCTAAAAGAAGAGTATTTTTTACTTCGCCTTCCTTTTCCCATGGGTAACCAACCATAATAGTTAGGTGAGGGGCCAGTCCAGCTTCTTTAGCCCATCGTAAAACGGGGAAAATCTGTTCCAATTTAGAATTCTTATTAATCCTGTCTAAAGTTCTTTGTGAAGCTGATTCTAAACCGTATAAAACAAACCT
>CAZZNI010000030.1:0-2529 GCA_964655765.1 uncultured Gammaproteobacteria bacterium | reverse complement strand
CCAAAGATTGTTTAAGGCAAAATTAAAAACAATCGCCACTTCCGAAGCCAGTGCTGCTGCTATTCCCGGTGAAGAACCAAGCGAATAAAAAACCTCCAAAAAAACGGCAGTAATAAAGTAGCTGGTAAAACCAACGGCAGCATACTTTAAGAAACGCTGAGACCGTTCGATTCTCATAAAAACACACAGCTTCATATACTCTAAAACATCACGCAAATAACTTCGTAAGTATTTTTTACTGATCTTGGCCTCTCCCCTAGTCCGAAACTTAAATACTACCGGCACTTCAGCAAATTTCTTAGTATGCTTCGACAACTCGTAAAGAATATAGGTTTGAATCACAAAGCCACGGATTTTTACCTTTTCAAGTAAAGTTTTCAAGGGAACTTGGTCTAAAACGCCCTTAACTCGAATTGCTTTGAAATTACCATTGTGGTCCTTAACTTCAGTAATACCGGCAACATAAGTGGCAAAAAGAATGTTCGACATCCAATGGTTAAGTCTCCTGAAAGTGCTCCAGCCTTCTGTTCCTCCACCGCCGACATGACGGGAAGCCACTACGACATCAAAACCTTCATCAATCTTTTTCAGTAAGTCGGCAATTTTTTTCGGTTCAAAAGAAAAATCGCAGTCGTTGGGGATGATAACATCAGCTTTCATTTTGTCCATCGCGTATTGATAGCCGCGAAGAAGAGCATGGCCTAAACCTTTTTTCGGCCCAGTAATAAGCTCAACCGCCTTGTCTTTCTTTTGATATTTTTTTGCAATCTCACCGGTACCGTCAGGAGATTCATCATCAACCACTAAGTGGGCAAACTGATACTTGGGGTTGGCTTTGGCAATCTTACCCAAGGCCTCCAGCATCAAGCCAATATTTTCTTTTTCGTTATAAGTCGGAATAATGTTAACAACTTTTAGTTTATTGGCCATCTTAACTGCTCCAACAAAGAGTTTAACTAATTTTCTTTCAAAAATAAACTACTTTTCAAAAACTAATAATTTAGGGTTAGCGCCGAGAGCAACCAGGTTAGTCCGAAGATCCTTAACCATTTGCTTCGAACCACAAAGGTAAAAAGGTTGATTAAAAACTTTTAAGTTTTCTTCTAAAAACCGTTTATCAACCCGGCCGCATTCATAGCCGTCTCTTTTTTCTTGAGTCAAGGTCAGTAACAGTTGGTTTGGCCGATTAAACAAACTCCTCAACATCCCTTCCATAATAATATCTTTCTGGGTTTTATTGCTGAAAATTAGCCGGTTTTTACCAATCTCCTCTCTTTGTTCTAAGTCCTTAAAAATAGCTAAAAAGGGAGTAATCCCAGCACCGCCGGCAATAAAAACACCCGGCTCATCATAGTTAATTGTCCCCCACGGTTCATCAATGATTAATTCATCACCAGCCGATAAACGATGGATCACCTCGGTTACACCGCTGTGTCCAGGATAATCATCGGTCGGATATCCTTTAATGATAAATTCCAGCACTAAATCACTGGCAAGACTGGTAAATGTGAACGGCCGTTTCTTGGTTTGTAAACCAGCCTGGTTAACTGACACATTAGTAGCTTGCCCGGGGACGAAACGATAACCTGACGGTTTTTCGACAATAAATCGTTTAACGCTATGAGTTACCTGTTCAACCAAAAGAATTTTTACCTTAACTGCCATTTGCCTAAATCCTATTATAGCAATAAACAGCTCTAAAAGTTAGTCGCAATAATTTTGGCCGATAACCTTACTTTCCCTGAAGGTAAAATATTAACTCTTTCGTCCTTTTTTAAAAGCGAATTTCTTTTACCAATCCAAGGTTCTAGGCAAATAAAACCAAGGTCTTTTTGCCCCCAAACAGCCCAATATTTAAATTGAGACGACACCGATAATTTGATTTTTCTTTTATCAGCTAAAGCTACATTAACCACCGGTTGCCCCGGAAACATTAAAATCGAATCCCAGTTAAAGGTTTTTAAATTAAGCTTTGGAATATCCACTTTTATGCTTTGCCGCTGATCAATTGGTAGGCTAAAATAAGGGTGTAGCCCAGGACTAATCGGCAAAATTTTTTGTCTTTCTTGATTAATGATTTCTAAGTCGTAATTCATTTCACCCTTTTTAAGACCAATAGATAAAATTAACCGGAATTTAAACGGATATTGTTTTAATGTCTGTTTATCAGCCGTTAAACTTAAAACACAATTGTCTTTTTCAATTTTTTCAATCTGCCAGATTTTGTCACGGGCGAAACCATGCTGTGATAAATTAAATTCTTTGCTGGGCAAAGTAATCGGATCAGCATTGGGAAAGAGAATCGGAATTCCGCCTCTGTTTTTAAGCCCTGCTGGTGTTGTAATTTTCCGCTGGCGGTACAGAATGTCTTTCTTGGCGACGGTAAACCGTTTAACCAGACCGCCTTGAGTAGAAATTTCAGCCAAACTATCGTCAATACTAAGAGTAATGTTAACCATTTAAAAACTATTATTGCATAAAAAAGAGGCTTCCGGCAAAAAGCCAAAAACCTCTTTCTTTTACGAGAAA
>CAZZNI010000029.1:0-2594 GCA_964655765.1 uncultured Gammaproteobacteria bacterium | reverse complement strand
AACAAAAACTTAAGAGGCTAACCAACCGCCATCAACATAAACCACCGTACCGGTCATATAACTGGCCTCATCTGAAGCTAAAAATACTGCGGCGGTACCAATGTCTTCCGGCTGCCCGATTCGCTTAATTGCCAAACGAGCCATTAAGCCAGCCATAACTTTTTCATCGTCAACTTTACCCATATCAGTCTCAATTACCCCCGGAGCAATAGCGTTAACATTAATTCCCTTAGGACCTAATTCAAATGCCAACCCTTCAGTTAGAGCTACTACCCCGCCCTTAGAAGCACAATAATGAGACAGAGCCGGAAAGCTAACTCCAACTCCCCCCGAGGCAATCGAGGCAATATTAATTATTCTGCCGCCGCCATTTTCTATCATTAAGGGAGCCACTGCTTGGGCACAAAGAAACTGACCCTTAAGGTTAGTATCAAGAACCCTATCCCAATCTTCTTCTGTCATTTGCTCCAAAGTTCGATAAGATAAAATCCCGGCATTATTAACCAATATATCAATCCGGTTAAATTTTTCTTTAACGGCGGCCACCATCAAACTAACCTCTGCCTTAACTGATACATCAGCCTTAACCGTCATCGATTGATGACCGAGAGCTTCAATTTCCTTAGCCACCGCCTCGGCTTTGTCGGCAGAAGAGTGATAATTAACCGCCACATCCGCCCCTTGCTTGGCAAGACAAAGAGCAATCCCCCGGCCAATGCCTCGAGAGGCTCCGGTCACCAAAGCAGTTTTTCCTGTTAAATTAAACATCTTTTTAAATTAAAAATTAAAGTGATAAACATCCCCGACTTGTCATCCTGAGGTCTTCCAAGACGACCGAAGGATCTTTTGGGATTCTTCTCCGCTAAAGAGGCGGATCAGAATGACAGACGAAATAAAAAAAGTCAAAAATACACTTAAAATTAAGATATCACAAAAATTGCCACTAGTGCAACTAAAAAGATAAAACCGGCCACATATCCCAAAAGCAGGCGATCGGAAATATCAAGGTTATTAAAAAGCTTTTTCTTTAAAAGAGCCCGTCTTTTTTGATAATCAAAGATTAGTTCCTTAACAAAAAAGGTGTTAGCCCCCAGAACAAGGCCTGAAGCGACCAAAGATTCATTAGAGGTTGCTAACCAAAAAGAAAATAGTAAGAAGGTGGCCTGAAAAATGGCTGAATAAAAAATAAGAGAAAGCTGAGGAACTTTGGCTAAATTAAGATAGGCTGATATCAAAAACCAGCCAAACAAGAAGCCCAAAAGTAAATAAATTGCCCCCAACCAGGCCGACAAACCATTGCTAATTAGAAAAATCGCTACTAATACTGCCGCCGCAGGTAAATAAAGATTATTAAATAATTTGTTGAGCAGGCTCATTAAATCAAATTAAACAAGAAAAGGCTCTTCTTGGCAAGAAGATGAGTAACTCAAAGCTCAAAGTTTAAAGTTAAAAAGATATCGCCATGGCTAAACGGTTGTATGGTTAAATGGTTTTTTAGGATAATTACAAAACATCCAGTCTTTTTTTAAAGAAACCGGCAATAACCATTCAGCCATCTAGCCATATAGCCATTTAAGTTAATTTTACGCTTTGCCCTGTTTACTAATATATCGGCAATGTTTGGGCCAAAACCGGAGCTTTTTTTTAGCCCACAAGCCGGCATAATCAATGCCGATTCTTGGACCAGAGTTTATCTTTTCTTTTGGCAAACCCTCTCCCTTAGCTAACCAAATTTTATCGGACAAGACTAGATCCAACCCATTATGACCAGTCTCAATTTTTAACCACGATGTTAATTTGCCAGGACCAACGGCCACTTTTCCCTCGCCGCCAATCAAGGGTTTTAAAGAACGAATCAATACTGCCCCAGCCCCACCTTCCCGATGAGCGACAACGTTAAACATTTGATGTTGGCCGTAAACCAAATAAACATAAGCCTGCCCCGGGGTAGAAAACATTATTTTTGACCGGCTCCGATTGCCAAAACGAGCATGAGAAGCTAAATCTTCTTCACCAAAATAGGCTTCAGTTTCCGTAATTTCTCCGGCCCGCAAAACCCGATATTGATCGCAGGCTACCAAAATTTGCCCTAGAAGTTTTTTAGCCACCCGACCAGGAGAATCAAGATAAAATTCTTTTGGCAGTCGATTTTTGGTTAGTTTGTCTTTCCAATGGGCTTGTTTTAACTGCCACATGAACAATCTGCCTAAATTATCGCCCTTACCGGTTTCTAATACTTGGTGCTTTACCCTTTCCAACAGAACCCGCGACTCTTCCTTAGCTAGTTTGATATATAACGATTTGTGTTTTAAATCACCTAATTCCTTGGCTAAATCATAACCGTATTTTTGGAATTCGTAAGAGATGTATTTGTCCTCTTTTTTATCAAACCTTTTTAAAACATCGCCAATGGGGGTAAAATCATCGGTGGGGCTAGACATAGTGTATTTTAACTAAATCTTAAAATAAAATATCGTTGATGGCTAACTTTAATTAATCTAATTGTTCTAATTATTCTAATGAAACCCCAAGTACCAAAACCCAAACAAATAATTAAATTTTTAATTCTTAATTTCTGGTTTTTATTCAATTTT
>CAZZNI010000028.1:0-2652 GCA_964655765.1 uncultured Gammaproteobacteria bacterium | reverse complement strand
ATCAATTACCGGAAGACTTTGAAGTTGAAGATGAATTCGACATCCCCGCCTTCCTGCGACAAGGCAAGTAGTTCTTAAAAAAAGTCTCTATTTGCGGTAGAATGAGGTTCAATGAAGAATAAGAAATTTAGTCCGGTTGATCCTAAGGTCGATTTTGTTACCCTGGAAGAAAGATTACTTAAAAAGTGGTCTTCTACCGGTTTGGTTAAAAAGTATTTAGAAAAGAATAAAAACTCTCGTAAACGCTTTTCCTTTCTTGACGGCCCGATTACCGCCAATAACCCGATGGGAGTTCATCACGCTTGGGGGCGGACTTTAAAAGATTTTTACCAGCGTTATAAAAATTTGTCTGGCTTTAGTCAACGGTTTCAAAACGGTTTTGACAATCAAGGTCTTTGGGTTGAAGTAGAAGTGGAAAAAGAACTTGGTTTTAAAAACAAGCAGGATATCGAAAAGTACGGTATCGGCAAATTTGTCGAAAAGTGCAAACAAAGAACTCTTAAATTTGCCGAGGTGCAAACCGAGCAGTCAAAGCGCTTGGGTTATTTCATGGATTGGGACAATTCTTATTTCACCATGTCAGACCAGAATAACTACATGATTTGGTATTTTTTAAAAACTTGCCATAATCATGGCTGGCTTTACCAGGGAAGAGATTCTGTTCCCTGGTGTCCTCGCTGTGGAACGGCTATTTCCCAGCACGAGATTTTGAACGAAGAATACAAACAGGTTACCCACGATTCGGTTTATTTTATTTTGCCAATTAAAGAGAGGAAGGGGCAATTTTTCCTGGTTTGGACAACTACTCCTTGGACCATCCCTGGTAATGTTGCTGTTGCTCTTCATCCTGATTTTGAATACAGCCTGGTTAAAACCGATCGTGGTGATGTTTGGTTGGCCAGTAAGTTGGTTAGCCGACTTTTCGGCGGTAAAGCCGAGGTTGTTGCCAAAGAGATTGGTAAAAAATTAGCCGGTTTGCATTACCAAGCTGCTTTTGATGACTTGCCGGCGGTAGTCAGTGCCGGAGACGAAAACCGACAATCGTTTCATTCGGCTGTTTTGTCTAAAGATCTGGTTAATGATAAAGAAGGCAGCGGCATTGTTCATCTGGCTCCTGGTGCTGGTGGCGAAGATTTTAAATTGGCCAAGCAAGAAAATTTACCGGTGATCAGCTTGATTGACGAGGCGGCTGTTTATTTGCCCGGCCTTGAGGACCTAACAGGTAAAAATGCCAAGCTGGAGCCGAAGCTAATTCTAGAAAACCGCAAACTAAAGCCTTATTTGTTTAAAATTGAGCCTTACAAACACCGTTATCCGGTTTGCTGGCGCTGTAAAGAAGAGCTGGTCTGGCGAGTGGTTGATGAATGGTATATCTCCATGGGAGCAAAGAAAGACGAACCCGGCTGGAAAGCTGGTTCACTGCGAGAGAAAATGAGTAAAGTCACCTCAAGGATTAAATGGATTCCCGAATTTGGTGAAAAAAGGGAACTAGATTGGCTGAAAAACATGGACGACTGGTTAATTAGTAAGAAGCGCTATTGGGGACTGGCTTTGCCGATTTGGCAGTGTCAGTGCGGCTATTTTGAAGTCATTGGCTCAAAGGATGAGTTGCAGCAAAAAGCAGTTGAAGGTTGGGCCGAATTTGAGGGTCATAGCCCTCATCGGCCGTGGATTGACAAGCTGAAGATCAAGTGTCCCCGTTGCGGTGGTTTGGCCAGTCGTATTCCTGATGTTGGCAACCCTTGGTTGGATGCCGGTATCGTGCCGTTTTCTACCCTTGGTTATACTACCGACAAGAAATATTGGCGGCAATGGTTTCCGGCCGATTTTGTCACTGAGTGTTTTCCCGGCCAGTTTAAAAACTGGTTCTACTCACTAATTGCTATGAGTACAGTTTTGGAAAACAGCCAGCCGTTTAAAACTTTACTGGGGCATGGTTTAGTCAAAGACGAAAAAGGCGAGGAGATGCACAAGTCAAAAAGCAATGCGATTGAATTTAACCAAGCGGCCGAAAGAATGGGTGTTGATGTTATGCGTTGGATTTATCTCTCCCATAACCCGGCTTTAAATTTGAATTTTGGTTTTTCCCTGGCTGATAAGACCAGGCGGCGGTTCCATTTAACTTTATGGAATGTTTATAACTATTTTGTCACTTATGCCAATTTAGCTGGTTGGCAAAAAGGGAATAGTGGTGTTAAAAAATCAGCACTGGATGATTGGATTTTAGCTCGCCTAAACCGGCTAACAGCTCAAGTTACTGACAGTCTTGACGGTTATCAGGCCCACTTGGCGACAAGCCAGATAGAAATTTTTGTCAACGATCTTTCTACTTGGTATTTGCGCCTTTCTCGTTCGCGGATGGCTTTAAGCGCTGAAGACAAAAAAGACCAGCAAGCCGCTTTTGCCACTTTGTATCAAGTTTTAGTTGATTTAAGTAAACTACTGTCTCCTTTTTTGCCTTTTTTGGCCGAAGAAATTTTTACTAATTTAACTAGCCAAGAATCAGTTCACTTGGAAGACTGGCCGCAGGTTATCGGCTTGGGGCAGAAGAAGCGCGACCTGCTTGGACAAATGGAACAAGTAAGAACTATTTGCGAACAAGGCCATAGTCTACGCAAAGCGGCTAAAATCAAAGTCCGCCAACCGTTGAGC
>CAZZNI010000027.1:0-3092 GCA_964655765.1 uncultured Gammaproteobacteria bacterium | reverse complement strand
TATTTTTTCTCTACCGCTGTTGTCCTTAATAAATAAATAATCAACAACGAAAAGAAGGGCATTAAATTTGGATTCCATGAAGCCCGGGAATAATTAATTACTAGCGGCGAAATAGCGTAAAAAAAGGCGGCGATTAGACCGGTCTTTAAATCAAAAAAGTCTTTACCGGTTTTAAACAGCAGTAAAACTGTTGCCACTCCGAATAAAGCTACCATCACTGCCGGGCCAACTGGGTTAAGTCCCCAAATCCACAAAAATGGCGCCATGAAGTAATAATAAATTGGTCCCAAGAAAAAGCCGCCAACACTGGCTGTTGGCCCGAGTAGGGTTAGTTTACCGTCAACAATCATTCTTTTAACCACCAACACATCTCTACCTTCATCACCCAAAAAAGTCATATACTCGGAAATATGGTAAAGACGGACAAAAGCAGCTAAGATTAAAATTGCCGTCAGTAAAGCCGCTTCAAACGGATGATTTTTAAGCCAGTTAATTATTTTCACAATTTCCCTTTAAGTCTAATTAAATCTTTCAACCCGCTCAAGATAACCCTAAAACTAGCGCCAGTTGATACTCCCGCCCGACGAGGAAAATGACTAATTGGAATTTGAACAATTTTAAAACCACTTAGTTTGGCTTTAATGAGAAGCTCACTTGAAATAAACGGGCCTCTTTGAGCCTCAAGGGGAGAAACCTTTTTGACCACTTCTTTAGATAAAAGCTTGAAAGCACAATCAATATCTTTAACTTTCAAACCAAAAAACAAGAAAACCAAAAACTCCCACAACCAACTACCCCAAATTCGATAAAAAGGCACCGCTCGTTTACGGTAATAACCAATAACTAAATCAGCTTTACTTTCTTCTTGTTTAGCTAAAAAATTTTTAATCTCGGCAAAATCAAACTGGCCGTCAGAATCGGTAAACGAAACCCAATCAAAACGACAGTTAGTAAGGCCGGTTTTCAGTGCTCCGCCATAACCTTGATTAACTTTGTGATCAATTAATTTAATTCTCTTGTCTTCCTTGGTTAAATTGCGAACAACTTCTGCTGTTTTATCCGAAGAACCATCATTAACAACTAAAATCTCCCAATCTTTCAATGGCAAATTCCGTAAAACTTTTTCAGCCGCCTGAACCGTTTTTTTGATGTTTTTTTCTTCGTTGTAAGCCGGGAAAAAGACAGAAAGTTGGTTAATCATCCTGCCTGAAAGTATAACACAGGAACAAATTTGATAATAATGGCGTAGAATAAAAACAAGCGCTTAAACAAACGGCTTGTGTTTATCTTGAAGCACACTTTTGGTTCTCTTCTTCAATTCTTTCGGCCAAAAAAATCTTCATTAAGGATTGATACGGAACATCACGCGAATTGGCTATTTCTTTAATCCGGGCCAAAAGATAAGAGGGTAATCTCAAAGAAATCGACTCGGTCGACGGCTTGAGTTTAGACAAATCAAGCTCAGTTGGTTTACCGGTGTCAAAATAGTCACCGGTTTCCGCTTTTGACCAAAAATCCCTTTCTTCATCCTCACTCTTAAATTTGGGAATTGGTTTAAGTTTACTTTTTATCATATAACCTCCTTTCTTTTTTACTTTGATCCCTCGCTGAAATAATCCTTATTTTTTTATTTCTAAAAGTAAAAATAATGGTTAACTTTCTACCTTTATTTGTGATCCCGTATGTCAAAAATCTTTTCTCTTTAGCGGAATGGCTCGAGTCAGAATAAATTTTTACCGGCCGGTTAAAAAATATTTCTTCCGCTTCTTTAAAATGAACTTCATGCTTCTGCCAGTTCTTACTTAAATTGCCTTCATCCCAATCAAACGATAAAGGTGCAGGTAATTTTCTCACAATACGAGTATATTACAACAATATACTTATGTCAAGAAATAACTACATTACCAAAGAGTGAGGATTATTTTTTTGTCTTTAGTTCACCAAGAATTTTATCGATGAAGGGCAAATGCCAGGTTCTCCAAATGAAAAGATTATACATAGTGTAGTTGTAAGGAATAACAAAAAAGCCAACCGCAATTACTAAATAAATCTGCCGATAGTGGTCGCCAAAGCCAAGCGCCAAACCACCAACTACTAGCGCTTGCAAAACAACCGCTCCCAGTGAAGTCAAGTTAAACTGAATAAATTTGACCGGAATTTTCTTCCAGGAAGTAATTTTCTTATCAGCAAAAGTCCAAAGATTGTTTAAGGCAAAATTAAAAACAATCGCCACTTCCGAGGCTAAAGCGGCGGCAATTCCTGGCGAGAATCCAAGTGAATAAAAAACTTCCAAAAAAATGGCGGTGATAAAGTAGCTGGTAAAACCAACAGCGGCATATTTTAAAAATCGCTGTGAGCGATTAAATCTCATAAAAAGGCAAAGTTTCATGTATTCCAAAACATCGCGTAAGTAACTGCGCAAATACTTTTTACTAATTTTAGCTTCTCCCCTGGTGCGAAACTTAAAAACAACCGGAACTTCGGCAAATTTCTTAGTATGTTTGGACAATTCATAAAGGATATAAGTTTGAATAACGAAACCTCGGATTTTTATCTTTTCCAGCAAAGTAGCAAGCGGCACTTTATCTAAAACGCCTTTAACACGAATCGCCTTAAAATTACCATTGTGATCTTTGACTTCAGTAATTCCGGCTACATAGGTAGCAAAAAGAATGTTGGAAACCCAGTGATTTAGTCTCCTGAAAGCACTCCAGCCTTCAGTACCACCTTCTCCAACATGTCGGGAAGCCACTACAACATCAAAGCCTTCATCAATCTTTTTCAGTAAGTCAGGAATTTTTTTCGGTTCAAAAGAAAAATCGCAATCGTTGGGGATAATAACATCAGCCTTCATTTTATTCATCGCGTGTTGATAACCGCGCAATAAAGCATGACCCAAGCCCTTTTTCGGCCCGGTAATCAGTTCGATTGTTTTGTCTTTCTTTTGATATTTTTTAACGATTTGGCCAGTGCCGTCAGGTGATTCGTCATCAACCACTAAATGAGCAAACTGATACTTTGGGTTAGCCTTGGCAATCTTAGCCAAAGCATCCAGCATCAAGCCGATATTTTCTTCTTCATTATAAGTCGGA
>CAZZNI010000026.1:0-3271 GCA_964655765.1 uncultured Gammaproteobacteria bacterium | reverse complement strand
TTGATAGGGTTAGTTCCCACTAGGGTTGAGTCGCTAAAAACAGATTATTACCAAACCCCGGGAATAGAAAATCCTCTTAAACAAATACCTACTGCTATTGGTACTTATTTAGAACTAATTTTCTGGCCGCAAAGACTGGTTTTTTATCATTCGGAAGAAACAATTCTAACCGCTCGAGAATTTATTTTTAAAGTAATAATTTTTATCCCCTATCTTGTCTCACTTGTTTACACTTTTATAAAAAATAGAAAGCTCTTTTTCTGGCTAAGTTTGTTTTTTATTAGCCTTATCCCCGTGCTGACACCTTTAAAAATATCCTGGATTGTCGCTGAAAGATATGTTTACTTCGGCTCAATCGGCATTTTTATCCCTTTCGCTTTTGTTGTTTATAAGCTAGCAGAAAAAATCAAGTACAAACAAATGGCCTGGATTTTAATCATTGTTGTTGCGGCTGCTTTATCGGTCCGAACTTACTTCCGCAACAAAGATTTTAAAGACCAGGACGCCTTGTGGTTGGCCTCGGAGAAATATGCACCAAGAAGCCCACAAAACCACAATAACTTAGGTGATCTTTATGCCAGAAGGGGCGAATGGGATAAGGCAATCGAGGCTTTTCAGACCGCAATTAAACTAAAACCGAATTACGCCGATGCCTTCCACAATCTTGGTAACACTTACCGACAGGCAGGTGAGCAGCAAAAAGCTCTGGAAAGTTATGAAAAAGCAGTTCAGTTCAACCCAAACCTCTGGCAATCGTACCAAAACATCGGCGCTCTTTACTACGAACAACAGCAACTTGAACCGGCGATGAAAGCTCTGGAGAAAGCCACTCAATTAAACTCCAATAGCGACCAACTTCACGCTAACCTGGGAACTGTTTATTTCCGAGCTGGACAACTGGAACTGGCCAAGCAAGAATTCCAAAAAGCTTTGAAACTAAACCCCCAAAACGAGCGGGCCCAACAAGGCATGACAGCTATTTCTCAACAAGAGCCATTAATCAGCCCTGATTAATTTTTGGTCAAAGAACTAGCCAAAAATCCCCTAACAAACAAAATCCCGTACACTATGTGGGTAATAAAGATGGCTGTCATTGTCAAAAAAGACAGCTTGATATTTTTTTCCTGTTTTACAACTTTCAAACCGGTGGCAAAAAGCATCCCCAGATAAAAGAAGACAAAAAACAAATAGATTAGAACTAAAACCTTAAACAAAACCAGCCAATGAATTAAATAACTGGCAACAATCAGCAACGGACCAATAAAAAGACCAAGAGTAAAAAAGGTTGGCAATAAATATCCGAACCGCAATGAAGTCTTTGGCAACACCTTGGCAAAATGGCCGCGATGAATGGCATAGCGGGAAATTTGCCTTAAATGAGGTTTTAAAATTTCCCGGCGATGGTGATAAACCAAAACTTTTGGCTCATAAATTATTTTTTTACCCAGCTTTTGGGTTAAGTCCAAACAAAGCTTGGTATCCTCTCCCGGCCACCAACGGCAATTAAAACCACCAACCTTTAAAAAATCTTTTTTTGTTACTAGTAAGTTCACGCTCGGATAATCATCTACTTCTCGCCTTTTGCCAATATCACAACGGTAAGTCCCCGCTCCGCCGCTACCAAGCCAAGTTGACCAAACAAATCCTGAAGCTTTTTGTTTAATATTATTGTGGGGCGGTGTCAGTGTTGGGCCGCAAACTGCGGCAATACGATCGCTTTCTTCAAAAACTGTCTTTGCTTTTTTCAGCCAACCGGAAACCGGATACGAATCATCATCTAAAAAAGCCAATATCTTTCCTTTTGCCTTACTAGCTCCCAAATCTCTTTTGTCAGCCGGGCCGGTCTTGGGAAAAGTTGGAATAATTAAAGTTTTGGCAAATTTCTCTTTACTCGGCTTGTCAGGCAAAACTATGATTTCAAAACTTTTAAAATCTTGCTTAAGTAAAGCAGGAATGGTTTCCTTCCTAATGTAATCGTTAATTTCTTTAACCGGGATAATAATAGAAAAAACTAGGTGCTTCATTTAAACAACATTAACTCGCAAATCAAGCTCCGGATCGTACTGCCATTTTCTTTTATTGCCGTCATCATAGTAACGAAGAATTTTTAAACGGTAAAAAACCGCCAAGGTGTCCCGGAACATACTAAAAACGGTCGAAGATTTAACTGTAGAAAACTTTAACTTGGAAGCGTCCATTTCTACCGGCCCGTCATGAATTTTAGTAAAACCTAAAAATCTAGCAACTGACAACATTTCAATATCAAAGGCAAATTGCTTGACCAGTAATCTAGGTAAAACTTTTTCTAACACCTTGCGTTTAAAGATTTTTAAACCCCTTTGGCTGTCAGTAACTTTCAAGCCAAAAAGAAGCCTGGTTATGGTGTGATACCCCCAGCTATAAATCTTTCTCTTAACCGGATAACCATAAGCTTTTGAGGCTGAATGCCTGACCGAGCCAACAATAATATCGGAACCATACCAGAGCATGTGTTCAAGTAGTAAGGCCAGTCCGTTGGGATTAATCTCCATTCCTGAATCAATAAAAGCCACCAGATCACCCTTAGTTCTGGCCATGCCGTAACGAACAGCAAAACCCTTTCCCCGATTATTCTTATAGCCAATTATCTTAAATTTATCCGACTTGATTCTTTTCGCCTGAGAAAAAGTTTTATCAATCCGTCCGTCAACCACCACCACCACCTCATAATCAAAGCGCAATTTATCCAAGCTTTTTTTAAGCCGTCGCAAAGATTCAAGAATGATTTTTTCGTCTTTGTAGGAAGGCACCACTACCGATAAAAAATGATTATTGCCTTTTTTCATATTGAAAATAAAATAACAAAAGCGTAACGAGCAATAAGAGAGAAACCGCCACCGAAATCATTATAACCTGTAAAAGGCTGTCATGGAAAAACCAAATTAGAGTTATCTGGCCGAACGCCGCCGCTAAAGCGAGAAAGGCCATTTTTTCACGACCAGTACAAAGAAAAAAATTAACCAAAACATTAACTAAAGAATAACAAGCAATAAAAGCTCCAAATACCCATAAAAGAGGAGCGATTTCTAAATAAGAAGTGCCATAAAGCAGGTTTACCATTAAATCAGGAAAAATGTAATAAACTAAAGTTATAACCGAAGAAGAGAGGGCAACTAAAAAAAAGGCTTGTAGGAAAATTTTACGGTATAACAAATTCTTTTTTTCATAATTCTGCGTTACCAAAGGAAACATTACCATTGTTATTGCACTAGAGGCAAAAAAAACAATTTTA
>CAZZNI010000025.1:0-4170 GCA_964655765.1 uncultured Gammaproteobacteria bacterium | reverse complement strand
AATGTGAGGAGAACGGCCTTTTTCTCCCAATTTGGCTCTTTGTTCAACTCCGAAACGATGTTGCTCATCGATGATTGCCAGACTTAAGTTTTTAAAGTGAGCTTGTTGGTAGATTAACCGGTGAGTGCCAATGGCAATATCAAAATCAGTTATTGTCTTTTTTTGCCGGCCGGTTAATAAAGCTATTTTAAACTGAGTTGTTTTAAACAGATTACTAAAGGTTTCAAAGTGTTGTTTGGCTAGTATTTCTGTTGGCACCATTAATGCTACTTGAGTCTTATTGAGCAGGGCGTTAAAAGCAACGATAGCGGCAACAATTGTCTTACCGGAACCGACATCGCCTTCGAGCAAGCGGTTCATCGGAATTGTTTTGGTTAAATCTTTTAAAATTTCATTAATCGCCTGCTGTTGATCATCGGTGAGTTTGAAATCAAGCTTTTTAACAAACTCTTTTATTTCCTTATCAAAAATTTTAAGTTTATGAATAGTTTTTTTATTCTTCCATTGTTTTTTTCTCTCCAAGTTTTTCAGTTGTAATAAAAATAGTTCTTCAAAAGCGAATCTTTTTCTAGATTCTTCGGCCTCTTTAATATTAAAAGGAAAATGAATTTTGTTTAGAGAGGTTTTTAAATCGAGTAACTTATATTTTCGTAATAAATCAACCGGCAATTCGTCTAATATTTCATCTTCCAGTAAATTGAGTAAATAATTAACTCTGGATCGCAGCCATTTAGAGGAGATTTTGTATGTTTCTGAATAAATTGGAATTAGGCCGCCGGTGTGAATGGGTTGTTTGCCGTTGTTGAGTTCATATTCCGGGGAAATCAGTGTTTTTTTATTTTGTTTTATTTCAATTTTACCGGAAAGATTAACTGCCACTCCCCTTTTCAAAGTGCTGGTTAAAAAGGGTTGATTAAACCAAATCAAGTCAATGCTTCCGCTTTTGTCCTGCAAACTGCCGGTTTGAATTTTTTTACCCCATTTAGTGTAACGGTTCTTTAATTCAATCATGCGGCCTTTTATGGTAACTGTCTCCCCCGGTTGGGCTTGGCTAATTAAACTAATTAGAGAATAATCTTGATAACGGCTGGGGAAATGGTACAACAAGTCTCGGACGGTTCTTATTTCCAGTTTGGCCAATTTTTTGCTGTAGGCCGGGCCAATCAATCGGACTTGTCCAATTGGGGTTTCCAGAGTCATTTAAATAATTTACCTTTTTATTTTAAAAAGGTGTAAATCAAAGGTAAAAACGAACTTAAAATCAAACCGATAGAGGCGATAATTACTAAAATCATCCAAATTTTCTTTTGTTTTTTTGACAGAATCATTTTTTGCTGGTTAGTTTATAAAAGCCGGTCTTGCCGACCCGTAATGTTTTTGGCTGGTTAAGGTTAATTATTTCATTGGGATCAGTAATTGTTTGCTGATTAATTTCAACGGCTCGGTTTTTAATTAATCTTTTTGCCTCTGAAGACGATTTAATTTTTTTCAAAATATCGATAATTCTGATGTTATCATCATTTACTTCAAGCTTGACGGCTGTTTGTGGCAACTGTCTTTTTTGGAAAACCCGTTCGAACTCCGCTTGCGCCTGTTTCGCCTTAAGTGGTGAATGAACCAAGCTGACAATTTCTCTGGCCAGTCTTTTTTTTAGATCCATCGGCGACAATTGTTTGACCTGGTTTAAGTTAACTGTGGTTAACAGTTCAAAACCCAACATTGTCACCTGGTCAGGCAAAGCCATAATCCCGCCGTATAATTGGTTGGGCGGCGTGTTAAGAAAAATAGCGTTACCGGTAGTTTTGCCGACTTTTTGACCGTTGCTGTCAACCAGAAGCTTGGTGGTTAAGATATATTTCTCTTTTTTCTTTAATGTTTTAGCCAAATGCCGGCCGATTAGCATATTAAAAGTTTGATCACTGCCGCCAATCTCCAGGTCAACCGCCATTTCAACACAATCAATTGCTTGGGCAATTGGGTAAAGAAATTCGTGGAGATAAATCGGCTGGTTGTTTTTAAGCCGGTTAGTAAAAAAATCTCTTTCCAGCATTTGTTGAACAGTAAAATTAGCGGTAATGTCGATTAAGTCCTTAAAAGAAATTTTGTCATTCCATTGCGAATTAAATTTTATTTGTGCCGGGTTGGGACCGGAGAAACGGAGAATTTTGCCGGCCTGCTGTCGCCATTTTTTGGCGTTAGCAAGGACTTGTTGCCGGCTTAGTTTTTTTCTGGCGGTTGTTTTGTCGGTTGGATCGCCGATCATTCCGGTAAAATCACCGATTAAAAAAATTACCTGATGGCCCAGATCTTGAAATTGTTTTAATTTTATTAGCCCAACCAGATTGCCTAGATGTAAATTAGGCATTGAAGGGTCAAAGCCTTGGTAGAGCCTGATCTTTCGGCGCGACAAAACTTGTTTAACGGTTTTTCGATCCGGATAAACCTTGTCAACTCCCCTGGTTAAGACTTCATCAATTTTATCCATTCAACTGAAAATTATTTTAACACTTAGTTTGTCCTTGAAGCAAAGAGGAGCTTTTTGTTACAATGCAACAAGCTTTATGTCCTGGTTAAAAATCTGGCGTCAGCGAACCCGAAGACTTAAAGACAGCCCTTTAGGCCGGCGGTTTTCCAAAAGCAGACTGGTTTCAAAACTGGCCTTTTTTTCTTTTATTGGCCTGGTGTTTTTAATTTTTGGCTTTGGAGCGGTGTTTGCCTATTATGCCAAAGATTTGCCTCAACCAGACAAGGTTGTTCGACAGGAAGGCTTTTCGACTAAAATTTATGATCGCAACGGCAAGCTGCTTTATGATGTTTATGCTGATCAAAAGCGGACTCCGGTTGACTTTGACCAATTGCCGGAATATTTGAAACAAGCCACCATTGCCATTGAAGATAAAAATTTTTACCAACATTCCGGCTTTGATGTCACCGGTATTTTCCGGGCGTTTTTTAACATTGTTGTCAAGCAAAAACTTCAGGGTGGATCAACTTTAACCCAGCAGTTAGTTAAAAATGTTTTACTAACATCTCAGCGAACCGTTACCAGGAAATTAAAAGAACTGATTTTAACCGTTCAAATAGAAAGCCGATATTCAAAAGACGAGATTTTACAGATGTACTTAAACGAAGCTCCTTACGGTGGAACGGCTTGGGGAGTTGGCGCGGCGGCAGAAACCTATTTCGGAAAAGAAGTTAGTGAGTTAAATTTGATTGAGTCAGCCGTTTTAGCTGGCTTGCCTCAGCGGCCGTCATCTTATTCACCTTTCGCTGATGACAGTGCCTATATTGGCCGAAGTAAAGAGGTTTTACGCCGAATGCGCGAAGACGGCTATATCGACAGTGATCAGGAAGCGGCGGCGGTTGATGGATTGGAAACATTGGAGTTTTCCGGCAGCAGCGGCGGTTTTGAAGCACCCCATTTTGTTATGTATGTAAAAAAACAACTGGAAGAACAATACGGCCAGGCCATGGTTGAAAAAGGCGGCTTGCGGGTTCACACCACCCTCGACTTGGAGCTACAAAACAAGGCACAAGCGATAGTAAAAGAAAGAATTTCTGCAGTTGAAAATTTAAATATTACTAACGGTGCGGCATTGGCAGTTGAACCGCAGACAGGTCAGATTTTAGCCATGATCGGCTCAAAAGATTATTTTGATAAAGACTATGACGGTAAGGTTAATGTGACACTGTCTTTGCGCCAGCCCGGATCGGCGATCAAACCGGTTACCTATGTAACTGCGCTTGAAAAAGGTTATCGAGCCAGTTCGATGATAATGGATGTTGAAACTGTTTTTCCTGGCGGCCAAGGTCAGCCTGATTATGTGCCGGTTAATTATGATGGTAACTATAACGGCCCAATGCAATTAAGATTTGCTTTAGGAAATTCAATCAATGTTCCGGCGGTAAAACTGTTAAGTCTAGTTGGAATAGAAAACATGTTGCAAACTGCCGCTGACATGGGAATTTCTACCCTAGCGCCGACAACGGAAAATATGCGCCGCTTGGGCTTATCGGTGACTTTAGGGGGCGGTGAAGTTCGCTTGTTGGAGATAACTACTGCCTACAGTGCTTTTGCCAACGGCGGGCTAAAGGTTGAGCCAGTGGCAATTCTTAAAGTTGAAGATCAAAATGGTAAGGTTTTATTTGAAGAAAAAGAGCCGGCTAAAA
>CAZZNI010000024.1:0-6132 GCA_964655765.1 uncultured Gammaproteobacteria bacterium | reverse complement strand
GGTTGACTGGGTTTCGGGGGCCTGTTTTTTGATCAAGAGGCAGGTAATTAAGAAAATTGGTTTGTTAGATGAGAAATTTTTTATGTATGTCGAGGAAATGGAATACTGTTATCGGGCTCAAAAGGCCGGTTTTGAGACTTGGTTTTTGCCTCAAGCTCGTGTTTTCCACTTAGAAAAAGGTGCCAGCCCTGAAAGCAGGCAAAGAACGATCTGGTGGATTTATGAAGGGTTGATCTATTTTTATCAAAAACACTTTGCTCTTGGTGAGCTTAGCGTGTTAAAATTGCTCTTGAGGTTCAAGGCTGTTTTGGCTTTTGGTTTAGGATTAATTACAACAAATTCTTACCTCAAAAAAACTTATGGCAAAGCTTTTAAACTGGTTAGATAAAAACGGCTTAACCCTGGCTATTTTTATTCTGCTGGTTTTTATCCCTCTTTACCCTAAATTTCCCCTGCTTGATATTCGCCATACTTGGGTTTATATCCGCCTGGAGGACTTGCTCTTAGCTTTGATCGGCTCTGTTTGGTTAATTCAGTTACTGAGACGCAAGGCAGTGCTGAAAACGCCGCTAACGGTGTTTATTTTTGCCTATTGGTTTACCGGTTTTATTTCCAGCCTTTTTGCCCTGCTGGTCTTAAGATTGGTAATGGCTGATATTTTCCCTCAACTGGTAGTGCTTCATTTTTTACGCCGGCTTGAATATATGTTTGTTTTCTTTGTAGCTTTTACCACTATTAAGGGAGTAAAAACGGTTAAAAATTATTTGTTTGTACTTGCTCTTAGTGTGGCATTGGTTTGTTTTTACGGCTTTGGCCAAAAATTTTTCGGTTTTCCAGCCTTTTTAACCATGAACGAGGAGTTTGCCAAGGGGGCACCGCTTTATCTGGGACCGCAATCACGGCTAACTTCAACTTTTGCCGGCCATTATGATTTGGCCGCCTTTTTAGTTTTTGTGATTGCCATTTTTGCCGCCTTGATTTTTGCCGTTAAGAAAAACTTGACCAAGCTGGCGCTTTTACTGTTGGTTTTTGCCTCTTTTCTGTTGTTACTGTTTACTTCGTCCAGGGTTTCTTTTGCCGCTTATCTGTTGGGGATTTCTTTTACTTTGTGGCTGCAAAAGAAAAAATGGCTAATAGTACCGGTGATTGTTTTTAGCCTGTTGGCTTTGAGTTTTGTCAGCGGTGCTAGCGAAAGATTCGGTAAAACTTTTCGGGTTGAGAATGTTGTTTATGATGCCAATACCGGTCAGGCGGTTGGTGCTTTGGACGAAGGGGATGATGAAGAAATTGACGAATTGCCCTTGGGGAGTGGTTATTTAGACCTTCCGATAATCCAAACCGACACTCCACAAGCAACCCAAACAGCTAAAATTAAAAAGGCGAAAATTTACGAACTTAAAACAGCCACTGAATCATCACAAATTGCCACCGTTTCCGGTGAGTTTTTAATTAAAAAAGCAGTTGTTTATGATATTTCTTTCACTACCAGACTACAGGGGACCTGGGCAAGAGCTTTAACTGCTTTTGATAAAAGCCCATTACTTGGCACCGGCTATTCTTCAATTGGTTTGGGTTCGGATAGTTCTTTTATCAGAAGTTTAGGTGAAACCGGTCTGTTTGGCTTTTTGGTTTTTATATCGATTTTTGCTGCTTTTGGACTACTGCTTAAGTCGAGTTTGAGTAAAGTTAAAGATAAGTTTGCCCACAGTTTTTTAACTGGAGTTGCCGGTGGATCGTTGGGATTAATGATTAACGCTTTCTTGATTGATGTATTTGAGGCTTCGAAAATGGCTTATATTTTCTGGATTGTATTAGGAATAGCGGTTGGTTTAATTTGCCGGACAGTTAAGGTTGATAACTTATTTAAAGAGGCCTTAAAAATTGCCGCTTTGCCATTAGTTCAATTGGTGGTTTTGTTAATAATCGGTTTGGCGGTTTTTTTACCGAGCTTAAATAATTACTTTGTCGCCGATGATTTTACCTGGGTAAGATGGGCCAACCAGTCTAGTTTAGACACAATTATTAATAATTTTTATTATTCAGCCGGCTTTTTCTACCGGCCGTTGGCAAAAGCCTATTTCTTTTTGGTTCAGCCGATTTTCGGTTTTCATCCTAACGGCTACCATTTGACTTTGATTGCTTTTCATTTAATGACCAGTGCGGTTGTTTTCGCCATTGCCTTAATTCTTAGCCGCCGGAAGGTAATTGCTTTAATAGCGGCGCTATTGTTCATGCTCCATCCTCTAAACGCGGAAAAAATCTATTGGATTTCTTCGATCTCTGCCTTAATGGAAAATCTACTGATAACTGGCAGTTTTTTGGCTTATTTATCTTTCCGGACTTTTAAAAATAAACTATTTTTGTTCTGTTTGCCGTTGTCGTTGATCCTGTTTGTTTTCGGCTTGGCTTCTCACGAAGCGGCGGTAGTTTTGCCTTTGTTGATAGTTGCCTTTGAAATTTTCTTAGGCAAAGATATGGGGCAGGGCAAGAAACTTGTTAACCGGTTTTTTTATCTTGCTCCATTTTTAGTTTTATTGGCTGACTATCTTTATCTTCGCACCAGTAGTGGCGCTCATGGGCTTAGCGGCGATTATAATTACAATTTAATTAAACTGCCGTTTAATGCTGTTGGCAACCTTTTTGGCTATTTTGGCCTGACTTTATTCGGTGAAAGATTTTTGCCGTTTTACCTTCAAGCCAGAGACAGCTTAAGAAGCAGTTTGCCGCTGGCGGCTGTAATCAGTTTACCTTTAGTGACCGGACTGTTGCTGTTAATAAAAAAACTTTGGCGGCGGAAATTAATTTTGTTTTCTTTCAGCTGGTTTATCATCTTTTTACTGCCGTTTTTAGGTCTGGGCAACATAACGGAAAGATATTTGTATCCGGCTCATTTTGGCCTGTTGTTACCAGTGGCCCTTTTGGTCAATTATCTATTTGGTAAGCTTCAGGTTAACAGCCGTAAAGCGGCTGGGTTGTTTTTGGCGGCGGTGTTACTGTTAACAACCGGCTTTTTATCTGTCCGTAGCCGGCAACACGAGGCCAGGTGGCAGGTTGCCGGTGAGCAAGCCAGGCAGATCCTACTGGCTTTTGGGACCAACTTCCAATCACTCGGATCAGGCACGACACTTTATTTTGTCGATCTGCCGATCCGTTATCAGCGGGCTTGGGTTTTTCCGGTTGGACTGACTGATGGCCTGTGGCTGCTCTATCACAGCCAAGATTTAACCGTTCAAAATCTTCCCGATGTTCAAACAGCCCAAAATTTCAAACGGGAAAATCCAACCAGTAAAGTTTTTATTTTTGATGACGGTGTTTTGAAACAAGTGGTTTTAGAAGAGGAATGAAAAAGACGATAATTTTGTTCTTGATAGTATTGTTGGCCTTTTTGGTACGGCTTTACCGAATAGATTTTCCATTGGCCGACTGGCATTCCTGGCGGCAGGCCGATACCAGTGCTGTTTCCCGTAATTTTGTTAAAGATGGTATTGATTTGCTTCATCCCCGCTTTGACGATCTTTCCAATGTTGCTTCGGGGTTGGATAATCCGCAGGGTTGGCGTATGGTTGAATTTCCTGTTTACAATGCCATTACTGCCGCTTCAGTTAAACTGTTTGGCCATTTTGGCGTAGAAACTTGGGGCCGGCTGATTTCGGTTTTCTTTTCGCTTGGCTCTTTGGTTTTAATTTATAAACTGGCTAAAAAACATCTCGGAGAATTGTCGGCTCTTTTTAGTGCTTTCTTTTTTGCCTTTTTGCCTTTCAGTATTTACTATGGCCGGGTTATTTTACCGGAACCGTCAGCCGTCTTTTTTGGCTTGTTAATGCTTTTTGCTTGGGATAATTTTATTACCAAAAAGGAACTTAACGGCAAAATAATTTATGGCCTTGTGGGTCTTACTGCCGGTAGCCTAGCTTTTTTACTTAAACCTTACACGGGTGTCTATTTACTGCCTTTGGTTGTAGTTGCCCTTAAGCATTACCGGTTTAATTTCAAAAAATATTTATTACCAACGGCTTTGGTTTTACTAAGTTTGGTGCCTTTTTATCTTTGGCGTCACTGGATTGCCCAGTATCCTGAAGGTATTCCGGCTTACGACTGGTTGTTTAATAAGGACAATATTCGTTTCAGTCCCTATTTTTTCTACTGGATTTTTTACAAAAGGATCGGTCAATTAATTTTGGGCTTTTGGGGTGCTTCTTTACTGGTTTTGGGCTTGCTTTATCAAAGAAAAAACGAAGGGCTTTTTCTTTTTGCCTTTGCCATTGGTATTTTGGCCTATTTTTGGATTATTGCCGGCGGTAATGTTCAACATGATTATTATCAGGTTTTGAGTCTGCCGGTTGTTTGTTTACTGCTTGGCAAAGGGGCGGCCTTTTTGTTTGAAGGTGGTTTTAAAGGCAGCAGTAAATTGGTTTCCCGCCTGGTTTTGATTTTAATAATTGCTCTTACTTTTAGTTTTTCTTGGTTTCGGGTTAAAGACTATTTTAATATCAACAACGGGGCGATTGTCATGGCCGGTAGGCGAGCCGACCAGCTTATTCCCAAAGAAGCGAAAGTAATTGCTCCTTATGGCGGTGATACCGCTTTTTTATACCAGACTAACCGCTGCGGCTGGCCGGTAGGAATTGACATTGAAAAAATGATTGAGAAAGGGGCTCAATTTTATGTCAATACTAATACCACCGATCTGGAAGTTGCCTTTGTCAAGGAAAAATATTGCCTGATTGAAGAAACTGATAATTTTGTGATTGTTGATTTAACCAGGAGTTGTCAGTAATTTTATGAAAATTTTATGGCTATCACCGCTTTTCCCTTATCCGCCTTTTTCCGGCGGCCAAACCCGCAATTTTAATCTGATTAAAGGTCTGGCTAAAAATGGTCACCAGATTAGTTTATTTTCTTTTTGGCGGCCAAACCGCCGGCAGGGTCCAAAGGGAGAAATGGAAAAATATTGTACCAAAGTTAAGATCTTTTCCGGTCGAAAGACTTGGTCATTGCGCAATGTTTTACTGAGTGGTTTTTCCTTATTACCTTTTCCGATCAGTCATTTTTATGGTGACAAAAATTTATCGGCGGCGTTGAAAAAAGAAGTTAGCAGCGGTGATTATGATTTAATCCATTTTGAATCGTTTTACACTTCGCCCTATTTGTCTAAAAATTTTAACCTGCCACAGGTTTTAGGTAATGAAAATATTGAATATCGAATTTACCGCCGTTTTGCCAATAGTAAGGCTAATCTGCTTTTAAAACTGGCACTTCTTTTTGATACAGAGAAAATGAAGCGTTTTGAAGAAAAAAAATGGTGCCAAGCCGATCTTAATTTGGCCGTTTCCAAGAAAGACGCTGTTGAAATTGAAAAAGTTACTGGTAAAAAATGTCCAGTTGTTGCCAACGGCGTTGATCTGGCTTTTTTTGAAAAAATAAAAACTCAAAAACCAGCCATTCCGACTTTTCTTTTTGTCGGTGATTTTCGTTATTTTACCAACCAGGACGCAGTCGCTTTCTTGGTTAAAAAGGTGTGGCCGTTAATAAAAAAACAGCTGCCAGACAGCCGGTTGTGGCTGGTGGGTAAAAATGCCCCCAAAGAGATACTGGCTTTGGCCGGTCAAGATATTTTGATTGATCAAAACATTGAAGACATCCGCTTGGCTTACAAACAGTCAACAATACTTTTGGCCCCGATTCGTTTAGGCAGTGGAACCAATATTAAGGTGCTGGAAGCTTTGGCCAGTGGTTTGCCGGTGGTGACAACTCCGGTTGGCCTGGAAGGGATTGAGGCTAGTCAAGCGGTAGTTCTGGCCAAAAAAGAGCAGGATTTTGCCAGCCGGGCGATAACACTGGCCAAAAACCGCCAACGGCAAATCCAATTGAGTCGGTTAGGTAAACAAATAATCAGCCAAAATTATGATTGGTCGAAAATTACTGCTGATCTAGAAAAAGCTTACTTAAGTCTAGCTAAAAAATGAAAAAGAAAGATTTATCGATTGTCATTTTGAATTACAACACCGTTAATTTACTGGATGATTGCTTGGCTTCAATTGAGAAACATAAGGACAGCTTAAGCCTGGAGATATTAGTGGCGGACAACGGCTCAACTGATGATTCAGTTGCGATGGTTAAACGGAAATATCC
>CAZZNI010000023.1:0-6336 GCA_964655765.1 uncultured Gammaproteobacteria bacterium | reverse complement strand
CATAACCAATGATCCAAGCGGTCAAGTTAAAGATATTGCGGTTCAGATTGGCCTCTTTTTGCTATTGGCGTTGTTTTTCGGATTGTTTTTATGGTTGCAGAAAAAATTAATCAAGGACGAGAAGAGGATGATTGTTTTTGCCGTCTCGGTTTTGGCGGCGGTTTTGTTTTTGATGCAGCCGGTATCAATTCCTTTGTGGGAAAGATTCTCACTGCTTCGTCAGTTCCAATTTTCCTGGCGGTTACTGGCTTTGCTCAATTTTTCATTAGCCTTAACCGGTTTTGCCTTGTTAAAAGTTTTTAAAGGTAAAATATTTTTTTGGCTGCTATCGTTTTTAATTATTATCAGTAGTTATTTTTATTGGTTTCCCAAGGAAGGGTTTGAAAAAGTTAATGAAAATGATTTCTGGAATTATCCTAAAAGTACTACTTATTTCGGCGAGGCAGATACTATTTGGGCGGCTCACTTGCCGGAAAATTACCCAGTTTACAGAGTTGAAGTGGTCGGTGGTCAAGGAGAGATAGAAAACCTTAGGATCGAAAACGGACAGCAAGTTTTCGAAATCAAAGCAGAGACAGATATCCATGTTTTGTCCAACACTCTTTATTTTCCCGGCTGGCGGTTGTTTGTAGACGGTAAGCAAAAACCAATTCAGTTTCAAGATCAAAGTTACCGCGGTTTAATTACTTTTTCACTTGATCCAGGTGATCATTTAATAAAAATTGAATTTACTCGGACAAAAATCCGAATCCTGACTGAACTGATTTCTTTTGCTTCATTCGCCTTTTGGCTGGGAATGCTGATGATTAGGCTGATTCAACTCGAAACAAGCTCGACAAAGAGGATATTTGAGTCTTGACAGAGTGTGTACAGTAAATTACAATATAAACGGTGAAGTTTAATATCAGATTTAATGAAGAGAAGAATTTTTTACTTCAAGAGACGAGGGGAATTAGCTTTGATGAAGTAGTAAAAGCAATAGAGAAGGGGGAAATACTAGACGATTTAAAAAATAAAAACTACCCAAAACAGAGGGTTTTGGTAGTGGAAATAAAAAATTATGTTTACGCTGTTCCATATGTGATTAACAAGGAAAGGAAAATAATTTTTTTAAAAACGGTTTATCCGAGCAGGATATTAACGAAAAAATATTTGAGAAAGGAGCAAAAATGAGTATAAACTTAAGATTGGATAGCCAGGAAAAGAAAATAGAAAAAGCTCTGAGAAACGGGTTATATGCTAGTGTTCCTGATTTGGCTGGTTCGAAAAAACTTTTTGAAGAAGCTGTTAAAAATTACAGAGAACTTAGTAAAACCAAGAAGATTACCATCAGGGTTAACACTGAAGACCTTATTAAAGTTAAAGCTAGGGCAAAAAAAAGCAATATACCTTATCAAACTCTGATTAATGCTCTTATTCGCCAATTTGCAGAAAGACAGGCCTCATTGCAAGTTTAAACTGAATTATAAACAGAAAGAGGGTTTTGCTTGTTATTTTCCGAAAATAGTAAAGACTGTTTGATTAAAATCCGTGATAATGGTCAACAGTTTTGGGGAAAATTTTTCTCCAAAAATAATAACTAGTTGTTCTGTTTTTAATTCCTCATTTAGATCAAAGTTTCTAAAAGTAAAGCGATCGAAGCTTTTAACATGGACAAATCCCTCTTCATCCGGCTGGTATCTTTGTGTTTCTTGTTGATATTTTTCCGGATCATATTTGCCATAAAAAAGAAAATAAATGTAAGGGGAATAAGTTGGCCTTTCCATTATTACCGCTTTTTTGCGGTATTGTTCTTGATTCAAAAAAGTCACCAACTGTTTGTAACCGGCGCCCCAATATTTAGCTTGCATTTGGGGAAAAGTTTTGAAATATACTTGATAGAAATTAATCAGTGAAAAAAATAAAAAACCGCCAAGAATAAAAAAGAAAGCCAGTTTATGTTTATTGTTTTTTAAGGTTCGGTAAATAAAATTTGCCCCCAGGCCAATCAGGATTGTCAACGGGACAATCATTGTCGATACTCGGCCGGAATTAGGGGCGTCTTTAGTCAAGCTTGAGGCAACAGGAGCTAGCATTAGCCAGGCTAACAAGATTTTACTCGACCGATCTTTTTTAAGAAAAATCAGCAATCCGACAAGAAAAAGCGGGTATTGCCAAAAGAAAATGTTGCCAATGTCGGGCAAATCGTGATTTGGGTGACCACCGCCTTTAAGGGCCAGAAAATTGGGCGAAAAGGTATTAAGGTAGCGATTGACAAACATTTGGCCGAAAACAATTGGTTTGTTATAAAAAAATTTACCGATTAAGGGATTGCTTGTTTTTTGTCTCGGCAGTTCTATTTGACTGTGGATAATATTTTGATCAGTAAAAAAGAAGATCGATGATTTTTGCTGGTTACCGGTTAAAGTTATTTTAAAAGCGGCTGCCAAAAAGAATAAAAAGATTACCAAAGATAAAAAAGCGGTTGATTTTTGTTTTTTTAAGCCGGGGAAATAAATGACGGTTAGGCCGGCAATTAAAAGCGGTGTAAAAATAAGATAAGCATGATAAGTAAAGAGAGTTAAAGAAAACAACAGGGCGGCGGCTATCAATAACTTATGTTTTTGCTGGAATTTAATAAAACAGTAAACAGCGGCGGTTGTTAACATTAGTGCTAGATTGCCTTCATGGTTGTAACGGCTAAAGTGAATGTGCCAGGGTAATAAAGCCAGAGCAGTTAAACTAAAATAAGCAACTAATTTTTCTTGAGGGAATAATTGACGGACCAATAGAAAGACAAAAACCAAACTGGCCAGGCCGGATAAAGCAGAAACCAAATAAACAGCTGTTTCATTAAGGTCAAAAGTGGCGATAACCGGAATAGTTAGGTAGATATAAAGCGGTAGTTTCCAGTCGCCAAAGGAACGAATGGAAAGTGGTAATTTGGTGCCGTATTCATCATGACCGGTTTTTAAAATTGAATAAGCGGTATAACCAATTGAGGCGCCGTCACGGTTTAGTCCGGGGGGAATTTGGCCAAATTTATAAAAACGAAAAAACAAACCTAGTGCTATCAACAGGATAGTTGAAATAACTGTCAGTGTTTTTAAGTGCTTCATTTATATATATAATAACTTAAAATGACCTGGCTGTTAAAAAACAAACTATTCTTTTTGGGAATTGGCTTTTTTGTCTTAGTTACCTTTTTCTTTTTTAATCAATTTTTCCTTAAAGGCTTTATCCCTTTCCCTGGTGATTTGCTTTTATCAGAATATAATCCCTGGCGGCAATCAGCTTATTTTGGTTATAGTCCGGGGGCGATTCCTAGTAAAGACCAAAGCTTTGATGTTTTACGCCAGCTTTATCCGTGGCGAAAGTTGGTGATTGACTCATTAGGACAAGGTAATTGGCCGCTTTGGAACCCGTATAATTTTTCCGGTACACCGCTGTTGGCTAATTTTCAGTCAGCTGCCTTGTACCCGCTTAATCTTTTTTATTTTATTGTTGGTAATTTTAATTTAGTTTGGGGTTTGCAAGTTGTAGTCCAGCCATTGTTGGCGGCGGCTTTTACTTTTTTACTGGCAAAACAGTTCTCGCAAAGTTGGCCAGCGGCTTTACTTTCCGGCCTGGCTTTTGGTTTTGGCAGTTTTGTAATTGTTTGGCTTGAATATAACACCATTGCCCACACCGTTTTATGGTTACCATTTTGTCTCTATTTTCTAGATCGGCTTTTGGTTAAGTTTAATTTTTTAACTGCCAGTTTGTTTAGTTTGGGTTTGACTTTCAGTTTACTAGCCGGTCACATTCAAAATTTTGGCTTCGTTTTTGTTGTTTGCTTGTTTTATTTTCTCTTTAAGATTGTCTTGCCAAAGAGTAAGCCGGTGTTAATTTTACCTTTTTTTGTTTTACCGTTTTTATTCGGGGCGATCCAGTTGTTACCAGGCTTAGAGTTACTTTTTAACAGCGCTCGCAGTCCGCTTGAAAGGAGTTTTTTATTCAACCAGGCTTTGCTATCTCCTTGGCAGTTAGTCTTTGTTATTGTTCCTGATTTTTTTGGCAACCCGGCCACTAAAAATTATTTTTTAACTGACACCTATATTGGCAAGGTTCTTTATATTGGTTTATTGCCATTTATCTTGAGCCTGGTTGCTCTGTTTAACCTAAAAGATAGAAAAGAATATTTTTTTGCCCTTTTGGGATTATTGTTTTTAATTTTAGCGATTAATAATCCTGTTGCCGGATTATTTTTTTCTCTACCGGCGTTAAAAAATTTATCGCCGACACAAAGCCTGTTTATTTTTCAGTTCTGTTTTGCTCTGCTGGCAGGGTTTGGCCTGGACAAATTGATCAAACAAAAATTGAATTTAAAAAATCTTTTGCCGCTTTTAACGGTTGGTTTGGCTTTTTTAATCAGCGGCCTGCTTTGGTTTTTTAAACCAGGATTTTTATCACCAGCTTTTTTGGAAAATTTAAGTGTGATTAAAAGAAATCTCGGCTATTCGATCTTACTATTTTTAGTCAGCAGTTTTTTGTATTTGTTTTTATTAAAACTTAAACAACGGCCATTTAAAAATTTTCTATTGGCTTTGGTGCTGGCTTTCGTTGTTTTTGATCTCTTCCGTTTTTTTAACAAAATTACCCCTTTTGTTCCAAGCGATTATATTTTCCCTCCCAACCCTGTTTTTGAACAATTGCGCCAACACCAGCCATGGCGTTTCTGGGGTTATGGCACCGCCACGCTTAGTAGTAATTACAATGCTGTTTTTGGTAGTTTTTCCCCTGAAGGTTATGACCCGCTTTATCCGAAAGATTATGGTTCGTTGATTAAGTTGTCGGAAAATGGTCGACTGGAAGAGGCGGCTCGGTCCGACGCAGTTATTGTAACCGGTTTTGGCAAAACCGATTTAATTGAAAACATTAATCGTCGGAAAATTTTAAACCTGCTTAGCGTTGGTTTAATTTTAGATAGAGTTGAAAATCAGACTGATCAAACCACTTTTCCACCAGCAGAATTTGATTTAATTTGGTCACAAAATAACTGGCGGATTTATAAAAACAAACAAGCTTTTCCTCGAGCCTTTTTAGCCAAAGAAATCGTTATCATTAAAGACGGTAATAATTTTGAAGCGGTTTTTCGTGATAACAGTTTCCGTCAGCCATTAGTAATTTTAGATCAACCTACAAGTGTAATTGGCAGTGGCCAGGGCAAGTTAGAAATTATTGATTACCAAGCGGAGAAAGTAGAAATCTTGGTTGAAACGGATGAACCGGAAATGTTGGTTTTAACTGATACTTATTTTCCTGGTTGGCAGGTGCAAGTCAATGATGAAACAGCGCCGTTATTAAAAGCCAACTTATCCTTGCGGGCGGTTCAAGTTCCTCAGGGCAAGTCAAAGGTTGTTTTTGAATATTTACCTCTTTACTTTAAATGGGGTAAAACAATCTCTCTGGTCAGTTTCGCCGGCTGGTTAATTTTAAGCCTTTTTATGTTAATATCTAGGAAGGCTAAAAAATAATTATGGCAAAACCTTATCTTTCCGTTATTATTCCCTGTTACAACGAAGAAGAAAATTTAAGACAAGGCTCACTGGAGCAGGTTTTTGCTTATTTAAACAAGCAAAAATTTCCTTACGAGGTAATTATTTCTGATGATGGTTCAAGTGATCAGAGCGTTAAGCTAGTTAAAACCTTTATTAAAAAACACTCCGGCTTTAAATTAAAAGAGAATAATCATGGTGGCAAACCGTTTGCAGTTAAAAGCGGTTTGGAACAAGCTTCGGGTCAGGTGGTGCTTTTTACCGACATGGACCAATCAACTCCTATCAGTGAGTTTGATAAAATGTTGCCGTTTTTTAAAAAAGGTTACAAAGTAGTTATTGGCTCGAGAGGAAGGAAACGGTCGGGATTTTCACTGATCAGACTAATGGCTTCTAATATTTTTATGCTGGTGAGAAAAAGTTTGGTCTTAAGCAATATTGCTGATACTCAATGCGGCTTTAAGGCTTTTGACAGAAAAATAGCCATAGAGCTTTTTAACCAATTACAAGTTTTTAAAGAAAGCACCAAAGTTAAAGGCTGGCGAGTTAGTGCTTATGATGTTGAACTGCTTTTTATTGCCAGAAAAAAGAAATATAAAATCGCTGAAGTTGAAGTTAAGTGGCACGATGAGGATTTCTCCAAGGGTAAACAGCGTAAGTTCATCAAGGAGTCGAAGGAAATGTTTAAGGAAATTTTGCGTGTTCGCCTAAATGATATAAGAGGCCTTTACGATTAAAAGCAGTGTTTTCTAATCAAAAAAATTTACTTCTTTTCTTGGGCTGGTTACTGGCAATTGGCGGCCTGTTTCTTTATTCTTTT
>CAZZNI010000022.1:0-7033 GCA_964655765.1 uncultured Gammaproteobacteria bacterium | reverse complement strand
CCGGTTGCGTATTTATTAACGCGATTTAAAAACAAACCACTCCCTCTCCTCTACTTTGACCTCCGGCCTGTTTGTTTTAAAAACTTAACCAACCCAATTAGTTGTTAATAAAATTACCACAAAGACAATACCGATAATCAATAAATTCTCTCTTATTGTTTTAATAAAAAGTCTTTCACCCAAACGGTGCTGAACTAGATTAAGGACAACATAAAGTACCGTTGTTAAAGCCAGCGAGCCGGCCGAAACATTTATCGGCCAAAAAGAAAAAATTAAAGCTGCCTGGGCGACAATTAAACCAGAAACGACCGTGTACGAAAAGATCTTCTTATCAATCTTTTTCCCAAGTTCAATCGACCAAAGGCTTTGTAAAACTAATGGCAGTGTTAGCAGTAAAACTGTCAGGAAGTTTAACCAAAACGGCAACCTCAAAGACAGTAAAACATCATAAAACAAAAAGGCTGTTAAAACAGTCAACAAAAAGCCGACTGTTTGCGCTGACCGCAATAACTGTATTGTTCTAATGGTGGCAACAGAAAAAATATTTTCCGTTAACAGCAAGGCGTAAAAACCAAAAGCAAAAATTAATGATAAACCTAATTGGGTCCACCAGAAAGGCGGCAGCAAGAAAAAGAAAACCCCAAAAGCGGCAACAAAAAGAACCGGCAACAACAAAACCGTCAACCACTCAATACTGTCCAAACCTTCTTTCAATGCCCAGGCTGATAAAAAATAAGAAAGGACTATCACTACCGAAAGCGCACCGAATTTAGAAAAAGGAAAATAAAAATGAGTGGCAAAAAGGCTCAAAGCCAAAACAATCGAAACTAAAACGAACTTTTTCCTTTTAGTTAAATGGAGCAGTTTAGACATTGGAAAAAACCTGCTGAACCTCCTCTAGTTCTTCCAAGTCCTCAATAAATTTAATAACTTTTTCTTTTTTTTCACTGTCCAGTTCGGCTTTAACCTTGGCCAAACTGATTAAATCAGCTTCTTTAACTGTCATCCCCAATGATTCGATCCCTTCCTTTATCTGTTGCAATTTTTCCGGCACAGTCAATAAAACCAGACTGTCAGCCTCCTCTTTTAAATCAACAATGTCCAGATCAATTAATTTCATTGACTGCGAATCACTGTCCGCTTGTTTGGCAACTATTAATCTGCCTCTTTGGTCAAACTGAAAAGCAACCGCCCCCGGTCCAGCCAGATTGCCTCCCCTTTTGTCAAAAAAGTTTTTCAAAGCTGAACTAGTCCTATTCCGATTATCGGTTAACACTTCTACTAAAAAACTGGTCCCAAACGGACCGAAGCCTTCATAAACGGCTCTGGACCAGTCACTCCCCCCATCTTTCCCCAAACCGCGGTTAATCGCCCGGTCAATGTTGCTCTTGGGCATATTAGCTTCCTTGGCTTTATCAACAGCTAGTCTTAATTTGAAGTTGGTTTCCGGATCACCACCACCGCCCTCTTTGGCGGCAATAGTAATTGCTCCGGCCAGTTTAGTAAAAACTTGACCGCGTTTCTGGTCGTTACTCTCTTTCTGTCTTTTGATGGTTGACCATTTACTGTGTCCTGACATAAACTCCTCCTCTTATCAAAGCTAATTTTAACATAACTTGACAAAGCTCGTTAACTTAATATACTTTCTTAAAAGATGAGCCAAGAAGAAAATCTCCTTAAACTGGAAAAACAAGCTATTAAAGCGGCCTTAAATGAAAATTGGTCGCAGGCGATCGAAATTAACCAAAAAATCCTTGACATTAACCCCAATAACACACCGGCTTTAAACCGTTTGGGAATGGCTTTATTCAAGCAAGGCAAGAAAGCAGTAGCAAAAAAATATTTTAACCAGGTTCTTAAAATTGACAGCAGTAATTCAATCGCTGTTAAAAATTTAGAAAAACTAAGAGAAAGCGGCAAAACACCAAAAGACAATCAATATAAATTCTCAACCGCTTCCTTTATCGAAGAGCCGGGGAAAACTAAATTAGTTAAACTGGTCCGCTTAGGTAGCCCGCAAGATTTACTGCAACTTAATTCCGGACAGGAAGTTTTGCTTGTCCCCAAAAAACGAATGGTCAGTGTCACTGATAACAGAAATACTTATCTGGGTGCCCTGCCAGAAGATTTGTCGATACACTTGTCAGTTTTAATCAGCGGCGGCAATAAATACCAGGCTTTTGTCAAATCAGCTGACAAGCAGTCATTGCAACTTTTTATCAGAGAAACAGAACGGGCCGCCCGGTTCCTCAATCAGCCCTCGTTTAACACCAACGGCAGCAGCGCTCCGGTTGCTTTTCTGCCCGAAAGAGAAAAAAGGGGCAAAATGGAAATGCCGCTGGAAATAGATTTTGAGGGCGAAGACTAATCCCCGCCAATAATTAACACCAAACCGGCTCTTGCCCAAGCGGTATCCTGGTCCTTAACCTGACATTCCCAAGCCTGTTGCAATCGAAACAAAGTATAACTATCAACAAAGTCTCCGGTCGCCAATAAAAGACATTCTCCTTGAGTAGTTTCTTCATTGCCTTGGTACTGATCAACCTTAACCACCCGGATACCTAAATTTGACAATACCCTGGCTCGTTTTTGAGCCAGACCGTTTTGCCAAGTGGCGTTAAAAACCGCCACTTCCAAATTTTCCTGTCCAAAGGCTTCATCGATAAAATATTCTCGAACCAAGCGATCAGTCCGAGCCAAATCTAAACGCAACACCTTACTACCATCAAGCAAATTTTCTGTTAAAATCGCCTGACTTTGAGCCAAATTGATTACCTTAACCCGACCCTCTTTGGCAAAAAGTACCGCCTTAAGCAGTCTTAGCTGGTCCCAACGGTTCAAATCAGTTTCACCCTGTCCCCTTAACAACAAGCTGGTTAAAAAACTGGTCAATCTTGTTTTCAAATTAAATTCAGACAGTTCATTCAAAGTAAAATTATCTTCAACCGTTATCCGGCCAAAACCGTCAACGATTGTTCCCAAGTTATCAGCCAAAGTCTTTTTCAACAATCGGCCATTGCTTTTTCCCAATTGATCAAGCCGAAACAGTGACCCGGCTCGATAATCCCCTTTATTGCCAGCCGTTTCAAGCAGTAAATTTTCCGGCAGCAAAAAAGCGGCCAACCCTTTTTCCTGCGGTTGAAAAGAAACTAATAGTAATTGGTCTGAATCCTGATTAGTACTTAATGCAAAAGCAACTACAAACGAAGCCTGTTTAGTCCAAGCTCTTTGCTCCCACGATCGGTAAAAACAATAAAGTAAAAAAATAATAATGCTAAGAACAACAATACTAAAAACCAATGACCAAAGTGATTTTTTTGAACGGCCCTTTTTAAGTCTATCCATGATTATTAACTCACCTTTAATTTTTGGATTAAAGTTTTTGCAAACGACGGGATTCCTTGTAGCGTTTACCAGAAGTAACCGTCAGTAGCTTTAATAATTTCTTTACTAAAACCAGCGCCGCTTCGCGTTCCGGCTGGACAATTTCTTCAACACCCAGGCCGGCTAACCTAATCTTATCTGCTTTGTGGTGAACTCTAGCCAAAATTTTCAACCGCGGGTTTAATCGGTAAGCCGTTTTGGTAATAATTTCAACACTTTCCATGTCAGGAATGGTTAAAGCCAGTAACCTGGCCTGGTCAACCCGGGCTTCCGTTAAAATATCCCGATCAGTCGGGTCGCCATATAAAACCGGAAAGCCCTGTCGGCCTAATTGAGTCACCAATCGATGGTTATAATCAATGATTAAAAAATTCTTTTTTAAATCCAATAAAGCCTTGCCCAACAGACTGCCGATCCGGCCATAGCCGCAGATAATAACATGATTGTTTAACCCGCTACCATCAGCCGACGGCAGAACCGGTCCCCTATTTTTCGGTAAAACAAACTTTGGAGAAACTTTCTTTAAAATGGCTACCAATTGAAAATAAAAAAAACTTTGTGAAGAAATTAAAAACGGGGTTAATAAAATTGTTACCAGCGCGACTGAAACAATCAGACTATAATCGGTTAAACCCAGCAAACCTTGTTGTAAACCCAAACTGCCCAAAATAAAAGCAAATTCACCGACCTGCACCAAACTTAAGGCGGCTATTGTCACCGTCTTTAAATGAAAACGCAAAAAAAACAGGATTAAAAAAACCAGCAAAAATTTCAATAGCATAATTACCAGTGACAACAAAATTATTAACGGTAAATTGGTCAACAAAAATGTTAAATTAATCAGCAGCCCTAGGCTTAAAAAAAACAAAGCGGAGAAAAAATCTCTTAACGGTCGGACCTCAACAAAGACCGCCTGGCTTTCGTTAATTTCCGTTAATATTAAACCAGCTAAAAATGCTCCCAATGAAAAAGACAAACCAACCAAATTAGTCACACTGGCGACCAGCAAACAAAAAGCGATTACCGCTAACAATAAAGTTTCCCGATTTTGCAAATCAGCCAATTTTTGTATTAACCAGGGCATGATCTTTTTGCCCAAAAAGAAAGTCGCCGCTAAAAAAGCACCGGCTTTAAGCAGGCTTAGGCACAGTTGAATCGGATCAAGGTTATTTTTTCCTAAAGTCGGCAAAATAATTACCATTGGTAAAACAGCCAAGTCCTGTACCAACAGCCAGCCGAGCAGAATCTGTCCTTCCAGTGTATTAATTTGATTCCTGTCAACCAAGATCTTAACCACAATTGCCGTCGAAGATAAGGCAAACCCGGCCGCCAAAAACAAAGAAACGATAAACGAAAAACCTAAAAAGGGCAGTAAAAATAAGCCGAAAAACAAAACCGCCATTATCTGTAAAATCGCCCCCAAAATTACCAACCGGCCAACATGTCTTAATTGATCAAACGACAGCTCTAGCCCTAGTGTAAACAGCAATAAAGCCAGGCCGACTTCAGAAAGGGTTTCTAGAAATTGCTGCGGAAAAGAAAACGAACTGGCAATTTGCCCCAACAGCAAACCGGCAATTAAATAGCCGACTACCGCCGGCTGGCGAAAATATCTGGCAACAATCCCTGACAAAAAAGCCAAACTTAAAGCAATTGCCAGCCAAAAAGAAAAGGACAGCTCAACCATGAAATTATCTTAGCAAGCCATCTTTTTTTAAGCAAACAGCTGTTTAAGGTCAACCGGCAGTAACGATGTAAAAGACAATCGACAATCATGATTGAAAGGATCTTTAAAGCTCAATTTTTCAGCATGAAGAAATTGCCGCCGGCACCAAAGTAAATCTTTTTTTAAATTTTTCCTGCCACCATATTTCTGGTCCGCCACAATTGGATGCCCCAAGCTTTTTAGGTGAATCCTGATTTGATGAGTCCGGCCGGTTAACGGTAAAACCCGGCAAAAAGAAAAAAGCTCTCCCTGAACCGATTCACCTTCTTTTAATTCAACTAGCCTTGACTGCCGGTTTAAATAAAAAACCGCCTCACGCCGGTAATCAGTTTTAGCGCTTCGGCCACCCAAAAAAACACCGAACTTCTTCCGGTCAAAACGACTCCTTGATAACGGCAGATTGATCGTTCCTTCAACCGGTGAAAGCCGGCCGTGGACTAACGCCAGGTATTCCTTTTTAACTAGTCTATTATGAAAAAGCTTCTTTAATTTAATAAAGGCCGGCGCTTTTTTAGCTACCAAAAGCAGACCGGAAGTATCCTTATCAAGCCGGTGAACTAACCCGCTTCTCTGGCCAAATTCGGTCGTTTTATCAAGGAAAGCGGTCGGGCAAAGTCTTTCCAACTCGTCTTGGACGGTCATAACTCCTTTGGTCGATTGACTGCGGTCAGCCACTAGGCCGGCCGGTTTATCAATAACCAGAAAATTTTGATCTTGGTGGATAATTTCCAGCTTCACTTAAGACAGTCAAAAAGGTTTAGTTATTTTTCTTTGTCTTGGGCACATTTAGTGCAAAGCGTCGTTTCCGGCATTAGAGTCAGTCGTTCAGTGTTAATCATTTTGCCGCACTTTTCACAATGACCGTAATTACCTAGCTTTAACCGAGTCAAGGCTTTTCTGATTTGAACCAGCCGAATATCAAGCTGTCTTTTTAAAGCGCTAGCGGTTTCATGGCCAAATTGCTCTTGAGCTTCAGCATCAATTGCCGCATTGTCAATAGTTCTATCCGGATCACGAAAAGGGTCGGTTCGGCTAACCTCATTTTTTTGCTTTTCCAATCGCTGCCTTTCTCGTAATAAAAAATCCCTAATCGGCTTTAAAACCTGGGCGGGAAATTGGATTATGTTTTTATTAGTTTCTTTTTGTTTCGCTTGCTTTTTTTGAGCCATATTATTTGTCCGTGAACCAAAAAATAAATAACTGCCGCGATCAAAGCGCCAACGGCCAAGACTGTCTTTATCAACAGGTAGTATAAATCATTAAGTGTTAAAAAAGCAAGGCTAAGACTGGTCAACAAAGCCAAGAGTAAAAAGGTAAAAAAGATAAAGCCTTTTCGCTTTGACTTATACCAGCGCCAAGTTCGCCAGTCTCTTTCTATCCGCAGTAAAATCAGCCAGATTAACAAGTAAGCCACCATTGCAAAAACCGCCACCGGATGGCTTTTAACTAGGCTCCCGGGCGGGAAAATTCCCCACGGCATCGCCGTCGGTGACCCAACCAACGAACCGTCAAGAAAAAGACCAAGATAAAAAAGGATCGCAAACGGGCAAATGGCAAAGGCTAATTCATCAAAAACGGCCCAAAAATCCCATTTATTTTTTTTGCCGAAATAAAAAGCCGTCAGCAGAAAAGGTGTTAAACCGGCCCAAAAAGAAGTTGTTTTAAAGGCGAAGCTCTCCAAGGCCAGCAACAGCCAAATTCCCAAACTGCCGGCGATTGAGCTTAAAATCAATAAATCAAAAATTGATTCCTCTTTCAACCCCAGTTCTTTTAACCGCCTGAAGGCAATAAAACTGAAAAGAAAAAAAGCCAAACCGATAAAAAATCCAAAAGCGTAAATGGTAACTGGCCCAAAGCTGAATAAGATCGGGTACATTTTTCTCTACCCATTCTACCACTGGAAAAACTTTTTACCAATGTGCT
>CAZZNI010000021.1:0-7911 GCA_964655765.1 uncultured Gammaproteobacteria bacterium | reverse complement strand
GGCCTCAGGTTATCGGCTTTGGGAATAAGAAGCGCTACCTGCTTGGACATATGGAACAAGTAAGAACTATTTGCGATCAAGGCCATAGTCTACGCAAAGCGGCTAAAATCAAAGTCCGCCAACCGTTGAGCTTGCTGACGGTTAAAACTAATGTACCAGCAAACACTAACCTATCAGAAGAAATGATCGGCTTGATCAAGCAAGAACTTAATGTCAAAAATGTCACTTTTGTTTTCGATGATAAAGATTTGACGGTAGAAATAGAAACGAAGCTTGATAAGACTTTAATCGAAGAAGGCGAAGTTAGAGAGTTGGCTCGCCAGATTCAGGAATTGAGAAAAGAAAAAAATTGCCGTTTGGATCAATCAATTGACATAATAGCCCCGCTGCCAACTAAAAATACTCAACTGCTTGATTGGTTGAAAAAACAGACTTTAGCCGCCAAATTAACCAACGGTAAAGAACTGGCGATTAAATCGATTGACTAAACTTCTTTTAAGACTAGAAAATGTTAAAAATAATTTCTTTTAATTGGCTGCTTTTGTTGCCGGTAACAGCCCTGGTTTGTTTATCACTTTTGGTTATCAGCAGTTTAAATCGAGAGGTTTTTTCCAGTCACTTAATTTCATTAATTTTAGGCTTAATAGTTTTTAGTATTGCCAGCCTGATCGACTGGCCGGCTTTAAAACGCTTCTCCTGGATTTTTTATTTACTGCCACTGTTGTTGTTATTGTTGACTTTTTTCTTAGGAGTTAGCAGCCGGGGAGCAGTTCGCTGGCTTGATTTGGGTTTTACCGCTTTTCAGCCATCGGAATTAGTTAAACTTGGATTAATTATCTTTTTGGCTGGTTATTTCAGCCAATTTGACCGGATTGAGTTGCCGCAGTTTTTAATCAGCGCCTTATTTTTACTGCCCGGCTTGGCGTTAGTATTATTTCAGCCTGATTTAGGCAGTGCTTTAATTATTTTTTTTCTTTGGTTAAGTTTGGTTTTTACCGCCGGTTTGAATTGGCGGTTTTTTGTTTTAGGTGCTTTATTAGTGTTAGTAACTTTGCCGGTTGGCTGGCATTTGTTACAACCTTACCAAAAACAAAGGATTACTGTTTTTTTAGAACCGAATCGTGATCCGTTAGGTGGCGGTTATAATGTTATCCAATCGGTGGTGGCGGTTGGTTCCGGCGGTTTATTTGGTTATGGCTTGGGTCATGGTCCGCAATCCCACTTGCGATTTTTACCAGAGGCGCACACTGACTTTATTTTCGCTTCTCTGTCAGAAGAACTAGGCTTTGTTGGTTCATTTTTAACTTTGGCTTTGCTTTGTTTTCTTTGTTTTCAACTGATAAGATTAGCCAGACAGGCAGATAGTAATTTTGCTTATTTGGTAATTATCGGTGTGTTTGCTTTGATTTTTTGGCAGTGTTTTATTAACATTGGCATGAATCTGGCCTTACTGCCAGTCACTGGAATAACTTTGCCGTTAGTTTCTTTTGGCGGCAGTTCAATGATCACGGTGTTAGCAGCCTTGGGGATTGTTAACAATCTGTCTAGATTTAGAAGGGAAAATAAGGTAAAATACGCTCTATGAAATCAGTGGTGGTTAAAATTGGCAAGTCACAATACCTAGTAACTGAAAAACAACAGTTGCTGGTTGATCGGATTAAGAAGGACGACAAAGCCCTTAAGGTCGGCGATAGCTTCGAAACCGACCAGGTTTTACTTTTTTCCGATGAGAAAAAAATTAAAATCGGCCAGCCTTTTGTTAAAGGGATAACGGTAACCTTGAAAGTTTTAGAGGAAAACAAAGGGAAGAAAGTCCGGGTGGCAACTTATAAAGCCAAGTCTCGTTATCGGCGAACAATCGGCTTCCGACCGATTCAGATGAAAGTCAGTGTTGAAAAAATTGCCGTTTAAGGATTTTTCTTCATGAAAAAAATCAATTGACTTTGTGAAAATTTTTAATTATTATCTAAATTAATTTATGTCAAAAACAAAAGCCGGCGGTAAAACCAGACAAAAAAGTCCGCGGCCGGGTAAACGGCTGGGAATTAAACTTTACGGTGGTCAGGAAGTGGCCAAGGGTAATATTATCGTTCGCCAGAAGGGGACTAAGTTCCATCCTGGCCTAGGTGTTGGTATGGGTAAGGACCACACTCTTTTTGCCCTAAAAGACGGTACTATTCTTTTCAGCCAGAAATTAGGGAAAAGATTTATTAGCATAGCTTAAAATGCAAGCAACAGAATTTGATATTGATAATCTGCAGCCTAACCCGCTTCAGCCTCGTGGTAACATTTCTCCTGAATCAGTTTCTGATCTAGTTGATTCTATCCGTCAGCATGGCATTTTAGAACCGTTGATTGTTGCCAAAACTCCGGCCGGCTATCAGATTATTGCCGGTGAACGGCGTTGGCGAGCGGCTAAAATTTTAGGTTTGCAAACAGTGCCGGTAGTTGTTAAAGAAACCAGCCCAAGAGGAATGCTGGAGATGGCAATTATTGAAAATGTTCAACGGGAGGATTTAAATGCTATTGATCGGGCTAGGGCTTTCCAGCGGCTAATTGACGAGTTTGGCTTAAATGGCAATGATATTGCCGAACGAGTCGGCAAAAGCCGGGCTTATGTTTCCAATTCACTAAGATTACTTGAATTACCTGACGCTCTAAAAGATGGTTTGATTAGCGGTTTAATTACCGAAGGTCACGCCAGGGCTTTGAGTGCAATTAGAGATCAACAACTTTTAATTGACGCTTATAAAATCTTACTGCGAGAGTCCGGTTCGGTCAGAAGGGCGGAAGATTTGGCCAGAAGAATGAAAGTTAAGATGGGGAGTAAAAAAGAGCTGAACATTAATCTTGTTTCCGAAGAATTAGACCAAGCGATTCGAGATATTCAACAGTCATTCGGTGAGGAAAATAATATTAAGGTTAAAATTAGCCGTTCTCGAGCAGAAACCAGAATTTATCTGAATTTTAAAGGTAACATTGAAACAACCGAAGAAAAATTTATGTCGGTTTATCGAGCCTTAACCGGTAAAAAAGAAATTAAGGTTGAAAAGACTAATAATCAACCTTAGGGATAAGGTCAATTTGCTCTGGCGGCCAGTAGCGCAGCCAAGCTTTACCGATGATGTTGCCTTTTGGCACCGGCCCCCATTCTCTTGAATCAGAACTGTGAGAACGATTATCACCGACAACGAAATATTGGCCTTCAGGAACGGGGATGGATTGACCCTCGCCCCAAAATTGTCCGCCGTAAGTGGTGGTGTCAATTGGCAGGTAATCTTCAACCATTAGTTGACCGTTAACAAAGATTTGTCCATCACTGACCCGAACGGTATCGCCTGGTAAACCGATAACTCGCTTTATGTAGTCATATTCTTCATTTTTTGGAGCGCGAAAAATAACTACCTCGCCGCGTTTTGGTTCACGAAGCTGGTAGGTGATTTTATCGGTTAGTAAATAATCGTTGTCATGTAAATTGGGGTACATCGAATTACCCCGGACTTGATGAGGTTGGAATAAAAATAAATACATTACTACAAACATCGCCAAAGCAATGACAGTGACTTCGATTGCATCAAGAAGTAGTGAGCCGACTTTACGAAAGATTTGCATAAACTGAAAGTCATTATAACTCCAATAAAAGTTGTTAAACAAGAGCAATTTTATTAGAATACGAAAGAAGACTGTTTTGTATGGGCTCGTGGCTCAGTGGTAGAGCGCTCCGTTCACATCGGAGAGGTCAGAGGTTCGAATCCTCTCGAGCCCACTTTTTGGTACATCTGGGTTAACTTGGCTCAGTAGGATTGCGACTTTTTGTTTTTATTGATTCCTGTATAATTTATTATCGTGTTGCTATTCAGCGAAGTTGTATTAATTGTTGAAAACTTGTCTGTCCAAATCCCTCTTGAATTATATGTTTTTTTTGGTGGTTTTGTTGAAGAGCTAATTGCTTTTATCCCTTCGCCGCTTATTATGGTTTCGGCTGGTTCTCTTGCTTTCAAACAAGGGCACTCTTTTTCATACACACTATTTCTTGTACTGCTTGTAGCTGTGAGCAAAACAATCGGTTCCTTGGTTATTTATTGTCTTGCTGATAAATTGGAGGATATTTTTCTGCTCAAGTTTGGTAAGTTTTTTGGCGTGAGCCACAAAGAGGTAGAAGCCATCGGTAAGCGTTTCGACAAGACCTGGAAAGACGATTTTCTGGTTTTCTTTCTCAGAGCGGTTCCTGTTTTCCCTGGAACCCCTGTCGCGGTTATTTCTGGCCTAATAAAACTTAATCTAAAAACCTACATTGGAGCCACTTTTATGGGTGTTTGGGTTAGAAGTTTGTTTTTTGCTGTTATTGGTTATTATGGTATATCGCAATTTAATGATCTTTTTGCCAGTATTGAAAACATTGTTAAGTTTTTACTGGTTTTAACTGTTTTTTTATTCGGGCTATATTTTGTTTATCGGAAGAAAGATCAGGTTCGTTCTCGATTGCTAAAATTGTTTAAAAAAATGTTCCCAAGAAAGGAGGTAAAATAAAAAAATGAAAGGTTTTTTAGAATTTGTTCGTCAACAAGGCGTAGTTGGTTTAGCGGTTGGTTTTATCTTGGGCGGTTCAGTTTCCAAAGTAGTCACTGCTTTAGTCAATGACATTATTAATCCGTTTTTGGGGGTTATCCTTGGTTTGGCTAAGGGTTTTGAGACAGCAGTTTTAATTATCGGACCGATTGAAATTCAGTATGGTCATTTTTTGTCAGTTTTAATTGATTTTGCCGTTATTGCCTTGGTAATCTATCTTTTTGTTAAGGGTTTAGGCTTGGATAAATTGGATAAGAAAAAATAGTTTTAGTACAGCAGGGCAATGCTTTGCTGGCTAAGTATTCTTGAGCTTAAGAGGTGAAGATGGGCGGTTAAATTGGCTGTTTGTTTTCCTTTTTCAAAACTTTCTTTTGCTTGTTGATATATTGCTGCGTGAATTGATTGTTTTCTGGTTGAGACAGCCAGACTTTTCCCGGTTAGGTTTAAGTATTTCTGGGTCAATCTTCTTTCTGCCGCCAGCTTTGTTTTAAGATAAGCTTGATTATCGGCAGTTGCCAGCAAGTCGTCAACCACTGACAGGGTGCGATGGCGCAGAAAAACGGTAGTTTCTGCCGTCTCTAGGCCTTTTGCCTGCCAATAACTCAACAGATAGTGGGCTTGAAATAAGTTGATCATCGCCCTCTCCATTTTATTTTTTCGGATCAACCACTTGGTGTTATTGATTAAGTACTTGAGCGGGAATTTTAACCCCGGTTTAAAAATTAAATTATTAATCTCTTTTTCTAGTTGGAGCAATTTAGCGTTAGCGCTGTCTTGGTATTGCTGGCCGTTAGTGTCGATGATTGAAATGTGATTATTTCCCAAACGGCTTTGGTGATTCTTTTCTTGGCCCGAATTTATTAAGCCACTGATTTGTTGCCAACTTGATTCTTCCGATCCGATAAACAGTGAGTAAAGATTGTATTGACCGTTGCCGGTGCCGAGTAAATTAATTTGATAATCGCCATCATCCGGTTGTTCAATTAAAATGAAATTACTGTCATTATGGAGCTTTTCGCCAGTTGGGGTAACGACTTCCATTTGAGCTGGTGAACCGAGTAAAAATAACAAAGACGGTTCAACTTGTTTTTCACCGCCGGTAATTTCCGTTGGATTTAAGCCTAGTGTTTGGCAAATTCTGTCAATTGAATTTTTATCGGTAACCAAATCGACATGGTCGATGCCGTTAATATCAACAATATTGCTGCCAACTATTTGGGCGCTTTCTTTTAAGACAGTATTGTCGCCTGGTTGGTATTCTTCAATGCCGGTTGGCCGGCCGTCAATCCACAAACCGAGTAATTTTTCAAACCAGTTGGCTGGCTTAACTTCAATCCAGTGTAAAGTTGACTCGGGTGGGTTGGTAACGGCGGCGAAAGGATAAAGTTTCTCAAGCAGTGAGTCGGGAAGAGCGTTGTTAAGATTTTCCAGCCAGTTGTTTCGTTCATTCATGGTGGAAATATTTTTAACCGTGCCGTTTTCTTTTTTAAGATAATCAAAAGTTGGCAGTAGATCTTTTATTCCGGGAGCAACTTTTTGAACTGTTTCTACCGGTGATTCGAATTTGTCACGGCGCAACATTAAGATTAAGCCGATGCCGACTCTCTGCCATAATGGCCAACCACGCATGCTGTTGCCGGCCTGGCCGCCTTCCCAGGCGAAATATAGGTGGGGAACTCCTTGATGAGGTGAGCCTAGTGTAACTACTTGGTCAATCGGTAACTCCGGATTTAGTTGAGCGCAGCTGCGAGCAACAACTCCGCCCATGCTGTGGCCGACAAGGTCGATTTTTTCACCTGTTTTCAAATTGATTTGATTAATAAAATGTTTTAGCTCAAGAACGGTTTTACTAATTGGTTGAGTCCAGTTGTAGTTAAAAACAAACAAGTTTTGATCTTCTTCCCGGCTGTAACCGGCTGATTCTAGTGTCTTAAACAAGCCGTCATAAATTTTTACCCCTGGAGTCATTTGCCATTCAGAGGAAGGTTTATCCATTCCGAACAACATTCCGGTATGATTCCAACTAGCGCCCAGACCAGGCAGAAAAATAATTTTGTCTGTCGGTTCGGAGGGGATCGGAGTTGGTATTGGTGAAGGAGTTGGGCTAGGAGTTGGCAAGGCCGCTTCTTCTTCAGCATAGCCGATACTCCAGCGGCTACCGTCATAGCCGCTGTACCACATTCGCAGTAAATCGTCATCTTTAATGACAAAGGGCGAAGCGACATTATTGGAATCAAAATAACCATGTTCGCCGGTAGTTAAAGCTGGATTTTTGTCTGCCGGTTTAATCCAGTTGATGCCGTCTTCTGAATAGGCATAAATTATTTGCACCGGTAAATCAATGTTGGTAGCGGCGTACCACATATGATAAAAGCCACCTTCAAAAATTACATGAGGATAAGAAACAGAATTAAGTTCCCAGTCTTCAACCGGAGTAATGACCGGGTTATCGGGGTGTTTGGTCCAAATGATACCGTCAGGGGAAGTGGCATAGCCAATTTGCCATTTTTCTTCAGCAGAACCCATTGCTGCTTCGTTAACTCCGGCATACCACATTTTGTAAGTGTCTTCCTGTTTCATAACAGACAGGCCGCGGGCAATACCGCCTGAATCCCAGTTTCCGGATGTTCCCGTCAAAACCCAACCATCATAAAGATCCCAGTTAATGCCATCAGGTGAAGTGCCATATCCAACTCTAAATCTATCCGCCCCGGATCCTAGATTACCGTCTCCCAATAATGAAAACCAAATTTTATAATTACCGTTTTCTTTTATTAAAACCGGGTCATTGACTTCTTTTCCCCATAATTCAGCATTCACTAATATTGGCCCATTATGTTTCGCCCAATCCGTTCCGTTTTCTGAGGAGGCTAATCCTATTTTCCAACCAGAACTATCATTGCCTGAATACCACATAGACAATGAACTATTTTCTTTAATAATTTTGCCATTTTGAACATCCCTGGAATCCCAACTATCAGGACTGCCTCTTAAAATAGGATTATTGTCATGAATCGTCCAAGAGGCTTGTGTATTTGAAATGTATAAGAATAAAGAGGAAAGAGTAACAAAAACTACAATAGTAATTTTTCTTAACATTTCAAACTAAATTAATAGTAGGAGATTTTTTTGTTATATGTCAATAGTTTCGTTAAAATACTAATAACCATGAAACAGTACCTCCGAAGAATTAGTGTAAATTTTGGGGCACAGACTATATCAAAATTTTTCTCCCTGGCTTTGGGGTTATTAAATATAGGATTAATAACTCGATATTTAGGGGAGATTGGCTATGGCAACTTTATCCTAGTCTTTGCATATTTTTCATTTTTTGGAGTTTTA
>CAZZNI010000020.1:0-8796 GCA_964655765.1 uncultured Gammaproteobacteria bacterium | reverse complement strand
GTAAACCATGGGTCGTGGGTTCGATTCCCACCTTCGGCTCCGTTGAGTAAGAAAAACATAATTGATTCTTGTTTTTATCAATGTCTCCTACTAAAATAACAGCAGTTTACACATAGTTTATGAAACGCAAGTTTTCTCGTTTGGCCCGTAAACAAGAGTCGAAAAACATTAAATTAGCCTTTTTTTATGGCTTGTTAACTTTTTTGCTGGCTTTAGGGGTACTTTTTTTCGGCATTCCCCTACTAATAAGACTGGCGGTATTTTTAGGCGATGTTCGCTCTTCGTCACTGCCGGTTGAAACTCAGGATAAAGTTCCTCCGTCACCACCTATCTTTACCACCAGTTTTGAAGCCACCAGCAGTAGCCAAATTGCCCTGGCCGGCTATGCTGAGCCCGGCTCGGCGGTGTTAATTTCCCTTAACGGTTCACTGGAACAGGAAATCGTTGCCGATAACGAAGGTTTGTTTAAAACAGAAATCAACCTAACCGATGGTGATAATCAGATTGAAGCAATTGCCAAAGACCAGGCAGGCAATCAAAGCTCTAACTCCAAAGCTTTGCAAATTACCCTTGATGATGAACCACCGGAACTAGAACTTACCTACCCGGAAACTGACAAGGCTTCTGTTCATGAAGAAAAAATCGTCTTAACCGGTAAAACTGAAACTGAAGCAACTTTGGTAATTAACGAAAGATTAGTTATCATCGACCGGGAAGGCAACTTCGAATATCCAATCAGCCTCAAAGAGGGTGACAACGAAGTCAGCTTAAGCGTTGAAGATAAAGCCGGCAATAAAACAGAAAAAAGGCTCACCGTTGTCTATTCACCATAGACAACCAGCAAAACCACCAGCCAAAACAATACCCACGGATAAAAAAGCGAATTAATAAAAAGACCATTAACCGCCAGAGCTACCAGACTTAAGGACAAGGTTATTTTTCTTTGTTTCAAAGAAAAGACAAAAATTTTGCCGCTAAAAAAAACAAAAGCAATTAAGCCAAACAGGCCGGTAGTTGCCAAAACAAATAAAAAACTGTTATCAGTAGTTCCGCCAGCTCGGTTGGTAACTTCTTTTAAAGATTGCTCACTGCGCTGATATCGATAAGCATTAAAACCAATTCCCAAAAATGGCCGAGTTTTAAATAATTGAACCGCTTCTTTGACCGTTTCCAGTCTAGCATTAACGGTGCTGGTTCGGGCTAAATTTACCCCCTCACCGCCGGAAGAGCGAGGTAGAAATAAAATTGCTACGGCTAAAAACAAGACTACGATTAAAAAAAACTTTATTTTCCGATAATAAAGCATCGCCAGTAGTCCAACGGCAAACAGACTTATAAAAGCAGAGCGGGAATAAGTCAGTGCGATTGATAAAGCCAGTAACGGCAAACTAAGCGTTCGGTTCACAAACCATTTATCTTTATCAAAATAAAAAAGAATAAAAGTAAGAACTAATAAAATGCCAGCAAAATTAGGATCTAAAAATAATCCAGTTAAACGAAAATAATGATCATCCCAGTTTAAATATTTTAAGGCTGTTAAGTCAGGCCAAAAGAAATATTGAATTAAACCAAAAACACAAACAAAAAAACCGATTGTTTTTAAGTGACAAATAAGATCGTTTGAAGAAAAAAGTTTTTGGTTAATTAGCGCCAGCCAGAAAAGCAGATAAGCCGTCAGTCGAAACAAATAAAAACCGGCGATTAAACCCTGATTAAAACCAAGTGAAGGTAAGTTAACCAACAGCGACAATAATGCCAATCCTAAAAAAAATAATCCGGGTAAAAAAAGGCCGTTAATCTTAAGCTTGTTTTTGCCAATAAGCTGAAAAAAAATAAAAATAAAAATAAAAAGGCCGATGAATAAATCAAGCAGAAGCAGACGAGCCGGTAACAAGATTGGCAAAGGTAAAACTGCCAACTGACCAAAAGGGAAAATAATTAAAGCCAGAAACATAAAAGCCGCAAGAACAGATCGTCTCATTTTCTCCTTGTCAGTAACCATAATTTTCCCTGCGATAAAAACGAATGGAGGCTCATTAATAAATTAATAATCAAACCGCGACTGCCGTCAAGAAAACCAAATTTTAACAAATAATTATTAATAAACTTTAACAACGGCCAAAGAATTATTTTAAAACCAAAACTGGTCTTCCCTTCCCGGCGCAAACTTTCAGCATGCAGTCCAGAATAATAATTAATTTTTTTAAGCCGCTGGCTTAAACTGTTTGCCGGATAATGCCACAAACGACCAGTTAAACGCCCAACCGGTCCATTAATTTCCCAAATTTCGTGAACCGGCCGGATCCAGCGACCGCAATTTCTTTTAGCCAAGCGAAGCAACCAGATGTTTTTTACTTCTCCCCAATTAACCTTTTTCCCCCAAAAAAAATCATCCCGTTTAATTAAAAAGCCATTAAAGCGGTTTTGCTCAACCGACGATAAAATTTCTTTTTTCAAAGCCGGTGAAACTCGTTCATCAGCGTCAACAAATAAAAGCCAGTCACAACTGGCCTGATCAAGAGCAAAATTCCGCTGGGCGGAAAAATCGTTATTGAGCGGCCGGTTAAAAACTTTCGCCCCAAACTGGCGGCACAACTTAACAGTTTTATCGGTGGAATTATCATCAACAACAATAATCTCGTTCACCCAGTTAAGCGATTTTAAACAACCAATGATACTTTCTTGCTCGTTTTTAGTTAAAACAATGGCAGTAATTAATTTTGATTTCATTGTCTTATTTTACCAGTTCGTCGACAAATAAAATCAACCGTTGCCCGTAAAGCCGGTTGAAGATTTTCCCTCTCTTTAATAAGAAATTTACCAATTCTTAGTAAGTTAAAGAGCAAGCTTATTATTAGCTGGTAAAAAGGAAAATGTTTTTTAACAAAAAAAAGGTGATTGCGAAAATTATAATAAATGACCGATGGACTGTTTTCCCCCAACGAACTGCTGGTTTTATGAAAAACCGAACTTGATTGACTAACCTTAACAGTAAAACCACCAGCTATTGCCCGATGACAAAAATCAACATCTTCAAAATAGAGAAAGAAGCTCTGATCAAAAAAACCGATTGTCTTAAAAACCTGGCGACTGATTAAAACACAGCAGGCAGAAACAAATTCTCTGTCGATAAGGCTATCAGTCTTTTTAAAAAAACGGCTGTTAATATGGCGCGCTTGTTTTGTTAAAGGGTTTATCTGGCCACCAAAATCATACCAACAAAACCGCTGACCGGGGTGATTGATTACCGGCGCAACTAACCCTAAATTTTTATCCCAGTCAAATGCTTTAATTAAAGACGGCAAGGTATTTTTATTTACAAAAACATCTTGATTAACCAGTAAGATTAAATCAGCACCTTGTAATAAGGCAAACTTAATCCCCTGATTGTTACCTTTGGCAAAACCAAGATTACAGCGATTAACGATAATTTTCTCCAGGCTGTTAAATTTTTTTATTTCCTCAACTGAACCGTCGGTCGAGGCGTTATCAACCACCACCGTTTTAATCCCGGCAGTTTTCAATGCTTTTAAACATTTAATAACATCACCACCACCATTAAAACTAACAACAATGGCAAAAACTTTCATAAGCTTTTAATCGCCTCCAATCGGTCAAGAATTGTTTGACTGAATTTCTGCCAGTGAAATTTTTTAGCCTGCTTTAAAGATTGCTCGGCCATTTTTTCTCTAAACTGTTTATTTTTCAGACGGCCAATAGCAACAGCAATTTGATCGACATCGTCAGGATTAACCAGCAAATCAGTCTTACCGACTACTTCAGGACCGCTACCGGTATTACTGGCAATCACCGGACAACGGCAAGACATCGCCTCCAACCAGGGCAAACCAAAGCCTTCGTAAACCGACGGGGCAATTAAACCAATGGCCCCGCTGTAAAGCGCCGGTAAATCAATATCTTTAACAAAGCCGAGTTTTTTAATCCGACGACTGGCAGTTTTAAATTTTCCAGCGCCAACTAAGACCAATTGATCATTTGCTACTGCCTGTCTGGTAAAAGCTTTAACAATATTGGCCAAATTTTTAGTTGGCTTTAGTGAACCAACAAACAGAAAATAATCACCACTCAAGTGATATTTTTTTCTAACCAAACTTATTTGTTTTTTAGTTTGCGGTATAAATTGTTCACCGGCCGCTTCGTAAACTACCATTATCTTGTTTCGATCAACACCGTAAAATCTAACAAGATCTTTTTTGGTTGCCGAAGAAACAGCAAAAATTAAATCAGCTTTCCGGGCTGCCGGCCGACTGATTCGTCTTAGTCTTTTTTCATCTCGATCTGAATAAAGATGGGGAAATTTCTCAAAGGCAAGATCATGAAAAACTGTTGTTTTGGGGCAAAATGATAATAGTGGCAATGATTGGCTTAAGGATAAAAAAACATCAACCCGGTTAAAAAAAAGGTAAATCGACAGACCAAAATAGAGCCAGCCAGTTTTAGGCCTGGCAACGATATTTTTAAAATTATCTCCCAGGTCTTTTAATAATTTTTCTTCTATTGGAGCAAAGGAAAAAAGCCAGTATTGATTCTTTTTATTAAGTTCCCTGGCTGACTTTAAAAAATTAACCGCCAGCCGATAAAGACCGCTCTTTTGCTCTTCACTGTTAACTACTAAACAACCGGCATCAATCCCGATTATCATTTTTCTTTAAAAAACTTTTAAACCCCAAATAAATCCCCAACCAGGGAGTCGATAAACTTTTTAAACTAACTTCACGGCCAAAACCAAACATAGAACGGAAAAAATATTGCCAACGGATAAGATAAAAAAGTGGTAGAAAAACTAAACTAAAATGCTTGAGAAAAAAATAGCTCTCATTTTGAAAAAAATCTCGATACCACCGCAAACGATTGCCTGTTTTTCGACAACCGCCGGATTTAACCAGAGTATGGAGATGGGTTACTTCACTTTTAGGGTCAAAAATAATTTTACTACCGGCTTTAACCAAACGAAGGGCAAAATCACTTTCTTCGCGTAAAGCATTGCCAGTAAAGTTTTCATCAAAGCCGCCAACGGCAAAAATGAGTTCCTTTTTAACTGAAAAATTACAACCAAACAAATTACCAACTTGTTGTTTTTTTTCAGAAGAAAAACCGCCACCAACTGTTCCCCAACTGGTTATCCGGCCAACAGTTTTAACTGATAAAACTGCTTTATTCTTTTCAACTACCCGGCCGGCAACTGCTCCAATTGTTTTATCCTGATAATTGACGACATGGTTGGCAACAAACTTAGGGCCACATAAAATATCATCATCACAAAAAATAATAACTTCACCTCTGGCCGCCTTAACACCGTAATTTCGTGCTCTTGGTAAATTAGCCTGCTTTAATTTAATTAACTTAAAGCGGTTTTTGTGTTGTTTAAAAAACGCCTGCTTGGAAAGAAATATCCGATCAGATTGATCAACTACGATAATTTCATAAAACCGGTAATCTTGATTGATCAGGCAATTAAGAGTATCACACAAAGAGCGGCCCCGATTATAAGTAGGAACTACAATTGACACTAAAATTTTCATTTACACTCCATGGTTAACTTTTTATCCAAATTATTAAGCCAATTTTCTAGATTAAAATAATCAACAATTCGCTTTCTGGCTAATCGACCAATTACCGTTGTTGCTTTTTTATCATTTTTAATTTTAACGATTAAATTAGCTAAATCACCGACAGTTTCATTTTTAAAAAGATAGCCACTTTTACCATCAATTATAAGTTCTCTGTTGCCGCCAATATCTTTTACTAAAACCGCTTTTTCTAAAGCCATCGCTTCCATTAAGGTTAAAGATAGCCCCTCAAGATGATCAGTGGGAAAGAAAAATAAATCAATCACTCCTAAAGATTTTTTAATGTTATCGACAAAGCCGGTAAAGACAAAACTATCAGCGCAGTTTATTTTTTCAACTTGTTTTTTAGCCCAAGTTAATTGCGGACCATCTCCGCAAATAATAAATTTAAAATCTCTATTTTTGTCTAATAGTAATTGAGCAACGGTAATGAATTTTTTAATTCCCTTTTCAAAGCAAACTGACCCGGCATAACCGACAACAAAATCTTTTTCCAAAAATCCCAAAAACTGTCGAGCAGCTTTTTTATCCTCCATTTTAAGTGGCGAAAATTTAACAGCATCAATACCAGTCTTAACGGTAAAAATCTTTCCCTTATTTACTCCGCCATCAATTAAGTCTTTTCGGGCTTGATGAGAAACGGTAATAATTGAATCAACTAAACGACTGTTTAATAGGCAAAGAAAGTTAACCAACCAAAATTTCTTAAAAGCAAAAACCGGCCCGTGTTCCAGCCAAATAACTTTCTTGCCAAAAACTTTAAGCCAGAAAGTCAACATTATTTTCTCAGTGCCTGATTGAAGACAGACAAAGTCAAAATTATTTCTTAATAAAAAAAAGCCTTGAAAATATTTAAAGAAAAACCGTGGTGAGGTAAACAGAAAACGCAAAAAACTTTTCTTACTGCCCAGCTCCTCGATCTTAATATTTAGGCAAATTGTTTTAATCCCCAAATTTTTGAGTTTTTGGTAAAACAGTTTATTGTTAATAACAAAAGAAGCCTGCCAGTTAAGGTTTAAATTTTTAACTCCCTGTAAAAGATTAAGATTGTAAACTTCGGCCCCACCAAAACCAACCGAACTTCTAATGAATAATATTTTTATCATTTGCTATTCTTTTTCTTACTGATCTTTTTTTTGTTTTTAGTTTCCTTAACCCTCCTCGCCACAATCAGAAAATCTAAGCCAAAATTATCTGTAATCTTACTGGGTAATATTTTTTGTAAAAAAAATTCTATTTTAGTTTTTAAAATCCAACTTTCAATAAATTTCTCCCAAAAAGATAAATGAGCTCTTTGCAACAATCTCCTAATAGTATTAAAATTTTTGCTGTTTATTGTGTTAAAACTCACTATATAAAAACCAAGTTTTTTTAAATTATTTCGTAAATCTACAAGATCAAGGCCTTCTTCATCCAAGGTTAAACCATTTCCTTTAACAAAAGCTTTATTAGAAGGCTCTCTTAAAAATAGATAGCCATCAGGTTTCAAAAATCGCACAATATTTTTTAATGTAAAATGCGGATTCGGAGAATGGTGTAAAGAACCAAAAAAAGAAATGTAATCAAATTTATCATTAATTTTTAAACTAGTCATTGTTTCCTTAAGAAAAACACCATTGGGAATATTTTTTCTAGCAATTTTCAACATTTCCTTTGAAATATCAATCCCCACATAATTATCAGTCTTTTTCATTAGGGGCAAAAAATTAATTTTTATATTCCAGGCTGGTCCACAACCCAAGTCTAACCACTTCCAAGATTCATTTTGATTAATATACTTTTTAAAAAAGATTCTCTCCGCCGCTATCCAAATAAAATCTTTTTTATAATTTCTTCCATTTGTCGTTGCGAATAGATCATGAATTTCTTCTTCTTGAAGAAGATGTTTTTGCTTGTTCATCTGTATTCCCTCTTAAAAATACGATTGTGATCAAAAAAATAATATAAGCACATCATTAAAAATTGACTAAAAACAATGCTCCACGATGATGCCCAAAAACTAAATTTGGGTGTAAATAAAAAACAACACATTATGTGTACGCTTAAAGCAATGAATGTAACTAGTAGTATGAGATTATTTCTCTTTTTAATTACATATTTGTGAAAAAAAAGATTATTCACCACAAAAAAGGGAACCGAAAACGAAAGAATTTTTATTAAAGACACGCTCTCGGGAAAATTATTCCCACCTAATATTAAATTAATAAGAGAAGAAGAGGAAAAAGCGAATATCATTACTCCGGTTGAAAACATCAAAGAAACACATAAAATTTTTAACCAAAAATTTTCAAATTGAATTTTGTTTTTATTATATATCTTAGACATAATGGGATATGTAGATACCATAAAAAAACCCCAAAACATAAGAAGGTTTTCTATAACTTTGTAAGAAAACCCATATAAACCAATTTCTTGATTGGAACGGAAAATAGATAAAATTAAAGTATCTATTTTAAAAAATAATGAAGTAAAAAAAATAGTAATTGCGATTGGCACACTATCACGCAAGAGATTGAGATACAGTTTTTTTTCAAAAGACAATTTAAAGGTGGTTGTGGTTTTTATTATGATTAAAAATAAAATGGTGTTTAGAACATTTCCCATTAAAGTGGCTAATACTATTAAGTTAAGACTTAAATTATTGTGAGTAAAAAAAATGATTAACCCGAAAATTAAAATTTTTATTGATAAATCTATTAGCGTCGATAAGAAAATTTTTAATTGTGATTGTAAAAAGACAAAACCAAAATTATTAAAAACCCCTACAGTTGATGCAAGTGTGCCGATTAAAACTGTAATTTTAAGAGAATTACTATACGGAAATAGCAAAAGAGCTAGGCTCGCTATTAAAAATGAAGTAATGGCCAAAATCATCTTGATCATCAAGTAAGTTCCCAAAACACGAGATTGATTTTTTATTAACTCTTTTACCATTGTTATTTGAAGCCCAAGATCAGCCAAAATCATAAAAACCGAAAAATATGAAAAAGCAATGATATATTTCCCGTACCCTTCTTCACCCAAATATCTAGTTAAAACCCCAACACTAAATAAACCCACACACAAACTTACCGCTCTTCCCATTGATTGTATTAGGCTGTTTTTACTGATGGTTTTAAATTCTGGAAACATTGTTATTGACAAGGTTATTATTTAAAAATATATTTATATTAAATATCAAAAGGATGGCTTTTAAAATAAAAAG
>CAZZNI010000019.1:0-8920 GCA_964655765.1 uncultured Gammaproteobacteria bacterium | reverse complement strand
ATCAACCAGTATCCGCAGGCAAGGACGATTAATAATTTAATTTTCTCGGTGATTTTAAGCCCCTTTTTTGTAGATAATTTTCTGACAGTCAGGTTTTTAAAATACCAACTTAAAAAACGGCTTAGATTATAGCCTTCGAGTTGGAGGATAGTGAGGTGTAGTTTAAACGGAAAAAGTTTTTCAATTAATTTCATAACATTTCGCTGATAACTTCTTTTAATAATTTTGCTTTTTCTAAATGAGGATCATGGCCGGAACCCCAGATAATTTTTGTTCTGGCATGAGGGATAAATTTTTTGTAACTATTTATCTGGTTAACAGGCAGGATTAAATCCTGGCTTCCCCAGATCAAGGTAATCGGCAGGCGAAGTTCGCTTAGTTGCTTGACAATGTTTTGGCCAACTATTCGTTTAAAACTGTCTCCAAGTTCCCCTGCCTGTTTGTAATCCGGTGAAGCGCACAGATTGGTTAATACCGTCAAGATAGGTTTCGGTAAAAAGAGGCCGAAGCTGTTTTTAAAAACCTTAACCAATATCCGCAATGATTTAGTTTTAAAAGAAGCCGGGAGTCCTGAAGGGGCGATTAAAATTAGTTTTTTAATTTTAATTTTGTCTCGCCAGGCAAGAATTACGGCTACTTTACCACCGAAAGAATGGCCAATGATTGTAACCTCCTTTTTAATATTAAGTTTATTTAAAAGCAATTCCACATATTTGGCAGAATCATTTGTATCGAAAGTACTTTTAGGTAAACTACTATTGCCGAAACCGGGCAAATCAACCAAGATAATCCGGTGTTTAACACTTAATAATTGAGCCAATGGCAACCATTCTTGGAGATTACGCTCCCAACCATGAAGAATCAGAATGACCTTCTGATTCTTACTGCCCAGTATTTGATAGTTAAGTAAAATATCTTCAACGACTATTTGCATAAATCTTAAAACGCTTCAGGGCGTACACATACATGATAACAGGCTTCGTATTCTTCGATTTGATTGGTTACAGTATCGGTGGAGGTCCGAAAGTTTTTTTCGATAACAAAATTACAAACACCTTCCTTTTTTAATTCTCTTAAAACTTGCTTAAGGGCTTGATTAAGGGCAGGATTAAAATCTTTGCTTTTGTGGTTAATTGGCCTTAATTCCGTCCCTTGATAATAACCATTCGGGTCAAAATCAATCGCCGCTCCGGCCTGGTGAGAACTGGCTTCGGTAGTTGCTAGGCTAGTTTGCTGTTGTAGTTTTGTTTGTAAATCTTGATCGCGGTAGAGAGAAGTTACTGACAGAAAAATATCACTGGTGTCTAACTGTGCCTTTCTAGTTGTCGTTTGCCATCGTGATTGAATCAGGTTTAGTAATTGAACAACTTCAGGCCGTGCTAAATTAGGTTCTTGGCCGTTGCTGATTAAACCGATAAGACGGTAATTTTCTCCTTGATTTGGAACAATAGTTAAAATCCCTTCTTTCATTGCCTGGTTGGTGTCCGTGATTATGTGCTGTATCCACCATTGTCTCTCAACGGCTGTCGCCGCTGAGATTTTTTGTCGTTCTGTTTCCTTAAGTTGGTCGATTAAACTCAACGGTTGCTTGCGTTCAGCCATTTTGCTTTTTTAAAAATGAAATAGAAATAATTCTTTTAGTAGATATTTTATTTAATTGATCACTGGTTATAAATTGTCCTTCGCCTGTTTTTTGATAATTGTTTGGATCGTGGACTGTTAAGCCGGTTAATTGGCCCTTTTCATCTAAATGAGATTGAAAACCAAGCAGAAAATGCCCGCCATGTTGACTAATGACAGAAATCAAAACATAATTACCTTTGTTTATTTCCCAAGCAATTTGTGAGAGCGGAACAAATTTTTTTGTTTTTGCTGCCAAACCATATTGCCGTGCTAATTGGGCTAAAGCATGATGATACCAGCCGACATCATTAACATAATTATAGCCGTTTAAAGCCAACCCTTCCTGAATAAAATCCATCGTTGTTTTTTCTCTCAACCGAGGAATTTCTGTTTGCAAAATCATTTGTAAAGCCACAATTCCGCAAGAACGCCAAGCCCAAAAACTGAATTCTTCAAGATTGGCTGCTCCAAATCTTTTGGCGGCTTTTTTGTCGGTTATTGGTCCGTAAAAAGAAGAGATTGTTTTTCGATCAGCTCCGGCTAATTGATCAACATAAACTGGGGCCAACATTAATTTATTTGTCTCATTTTCTGCTGTTTGTGTTAGCTTCCCTGCAAACAAAGCTTGTTTAATTTCGCTAACTCCACTACCAATTGTTTGGTGGAAGATTTGTGATAGTTCGTTTCTAGCCATTATTTATTACGCTACATTTTACCTTAAAAAGCAAGCAAGTTAAAAACAATTGCGTTATTAGCCGAAGGTTTGTTAAGCTATAATGGCAAACAAACCAACATGATTTTATATCTAGGATTGCTGCTTTTTTCTTTCGTTATTTCCAGTATTATTACTGTTCCTTTTATTAACCTACTTTATAAGTTTAAGTTTTATCGTCGGAAACAGATTACTAAGGATTGCCTGGGAGAACACGCCAATCTGTTCGACGAACTTCACAAGCACAAGATTGGAACACCGGTTGGTGGAGGGCTGCTGATTATTGCCGTTGTTTCACTTCTTTACGCTCTTTTTTATCCATTAATTTCTTATTTTGGCGTTGAAATTACCTCAGTCTTTTCAATCACCCAGGAATTAAATGTTATCTTTTTTGCCTTTATCAGCTTTGGCTTGCTTGGTCTTTATGATGATATTTTAAAATTTTTCGGTTTTGAGAAGTCGGGATTTTTTGGTCTTAAGATGCGCCACAAGTTTATTTTGCAGTGGATTTTGGCTTTTGTTGTTGCCTTACTGCTTTACTTTAACTTGGGGATTAATTTTGTTCACATTCCCTTTGTCGGCACCATCAGTTTAGGAATTTGGTACATTCCTTTTTCTGCTTTTGTCGTTGTTGCTTTTGCCAACGCTTTCAATATCACTGACGGCCTGGATGGCTTATCCTGCGGCCTGCTAATGATTTGCCTGTTTGCTTTTTGGATTATTTCCAATCAAATACTAGATACATCTATTTCTATCTTTATTGCCTTGTGGTTGGGGGCATTAATGGCTTTTTTATACTTTAATACTTATCCGGCTCGGATTTGGCTGGGAGATGTTGGTGCCCTTTCTTTTGGGGCAACACTGGCGGTGATTGGTTTAATTTTGGGCAAAATTATGGTTTTGGTGGTTATTGGCGGTTTGTTTATTGCCGAAGTAACCAGCAGTTTTTTGCAAATTTTCTGGAAAAAACGGTTTAAGAAAAACTTAATTACCGCCGCTCCTTTACACTTGCTTTTGCAATATCGGGGCTGGGAAGAGCCTAAGATTGTCATTCGGGCTTGGCTGGCGGGGATTATGCTGGCCCTTTTTGGTCTCTGGCTGGCGATGATTTAAAACCTTTCTTTCTTTTTTACCATGAAGCTTAAAAAAGCCATACCTCGAGCTGATTTCCTGTTATTGGGGCTAGTGGTTTTACTGACTATTTTCGGCGTTGTAATGGTTGGCAACGCTTCGGTGGTTGAGTCATACCGTGATTTTGGTGATAAGTTTTATTATTTGCGCCATCAAACGGTTTGGGCGCTGTTGGGCTTGCTGGCTTTGGCGTTTTTTGCCGTCTTTGATTATCGTCATTTAAAAAAATTGGCTATACCGCTGCTGTTGTTTACTTTATTGTCTTTGGTTTTAGTGTTGATTCCCGGTTTGGGCAATGAGGTTTTTGGTGCCCGTCGTTGGCTGTTTTTAGGCCCATTAAGATTCCAGCCGACTGAACTGGCTAAGTTTTCTCTAACTCTTTACCTGGCTTCCTTTTTTTCGAAAAAGCAAAGTTTGCCAGTTTTTTTAAGCCTAATGGGCTTGCTGGTAGTTTTGATCATGCTGGAACCTGATTTGGGAACAACCTTAATTATTCTAACGGTTGGTTTTTCTGTTTATTTTATTTCCGGAGCGCCGATGCTGGTGTTAATCGGTTTGTCGATTTTCGGCTCATTCGGTTCGGCTTTGTTTGTTTTCTTTTCTCCTTATCGGCGGGAAAGATTATTAACTTTTCTTGATCCGACGCGGGATCCACTGGGCGCCTCTTATCATCTGCGCCAAGCCTTGCTGGCGATTGGCTCCGGCGGAATTTTTGGTTTAGGTTTGGGTAAAAGCCGGCAAAAATATGAATATTTGCCGATGGTTAGCACTGATTCAATTTTTGCCATTATTGGTGAGGAGGTTGGTTTTATTGGTGCCGGTTTATTGGTTAGCTTGTTTTTGGTTTTGCTTTGGCGGGGAATGAAAATTGCTCTAAATGCTGAAGATAATTTCGGCCGATTGCTGGCAACCGGTTTAACAGTTTCAGTGGTTTTACAAGCTCTGGTTAATTTCGGGGCAATGGTGGCGTTATTGCCGTTAACCGGTGTGCCGTTACCGTTTATTTCTTACGGCGGTTCTTCCTTGGTTTTAAGTTTAGCTAGCATGGGAGTACTTTTTAACATTTCTTCCCGTCAACTGGTTAAAAGATAGTATAATAATGGTTGATGTCACGAGGCAGAAGAGCAGAGACAAAAAAAGTTGTTCTAACCGGCGGTCACTTAACGCCGGCCTTATCGGTTCTGAAAGAATTTGTTAAACACAAACACTGGCAGGTCTTTTTTTTCGGCCGCCGTTTTGCTTCCGGTAGTGACAAGAGTCCTTCTTTAGAGGCCCAGTTGGTTCCGAAGGAAGGTGGTGTTTTTCTACCGCTTGATGCTGGCCGATGGGAGACTAATCTGGCTGTAGCTTCTTTAACCAGAGCGTTGTTATTACCTTGGGGGTTTTTACAGGCTGTTTTTTATTTGATTAAAATTAAACCGCAAATCATCATTTCCTTTGGTGGCTATTTAAGTGTACCGGTGGTGTTTGCCGGCTGGTTGTTGGGGATTCCGGCCATTACTCATGAACAAACTTCAGTGGTTGGCTTAGGGACGAGAATTAATGCCATTTTTGCTAAGAAAATTGCCATTTCCTGGCCGAATTTATCCTGGCGTTTTCCGGTTGAAAAAACTGTTTTAACCGGCAACCCAATTTTGAAAGAACTGGTTCGGAAAAATGATGCCCGGCTGATAGATCTAAAACTTGATAAGAAAAAACCCTTGGTAGTGGTTACCGGCGGTAACCAAGGCTCGCACATTATTAATCAGACGGTTAAAAAAGCCTTGGTGCCTTTACTGAAAAAATATAACCTGGTTCATCAAGCCGGTCATCCGGACAACAATGATGACTTTACCCAATTAAACCGGAAAAAAAATCGCCTGCCGCTGTTACTCAAAAAGCGTTATTTATTAAAAAAATATTTCTTCGGCCAGGAATGGGGAACGATTTTAAATCAGGCTGATTTAATTATCTCTCGGGCTGGTGCTAACACTTTGACCGAATTGGCCATTCTTGGTAAACCAATGTTATTGATCCCTATCCCGTGGTTAAAAAACAAAGAGCAACTGGAAAACGCTAAAATGTTTAAGGGTTTTGGTGTGGCGTCAGTTATTAAACAGGAAGATTTAAACGCTAAAAACTTAATTGAAGAAACCGATTTGATGATGAAAAATCTGGCTCAATATAAGAGCAACGGTCAGTTATTAAAAAGGAAAGTTAAAAAGGATGCTGCCAAGAAAATCTTTGCGGAAGCGGAAAAACTGGTTTAAGTGGTTACTACTGGTCGGATTAATTTTTTTCTCCGTTTTGGTTTTTTTTGTTTTAACTCGGGTTTTAGTGGTTAAAAATATTAGTTGCCGTTTGCAAGAGTCTGACTGTGATTCTTTGACCACAGCGGCCCTGCAGCAGCATTTTTTAGGGAAAAGTCTGTTTTTACCTAAAAAAGAAATCAATACCGTACTGGCCGATAGTTTCAGTCAGTACGATACGGCGAAGTTTAAGAGAAATTTTTGGAATTTTAGTTTTGTTTTTGATTTTCAGCTGGGGAAAGTTATTGCCGTTTTAAAGGCAGACCAATTTTATTGGCTTAATGAAAACGGCTATGTTTTAAAGATTGACCAGGATTGCCAGGACTTTCCGGTTATTAATTCCAATTGGCCGCTTCTTGGTTTAAAAAAGGGCGACAATTTCCCCCAAAAAGAAGTTAAGGCCAGCTTGGTGATTATTAAAAATTTAGCTTTTTTAGGGCAACCGGTAGAAACGGCGACTTTAAACGATCGGTTTTTGCAGGTGAAGCTAAAAAATTTATCAACCGAGATCTTTTTTTCTTTTGACAGCGAGTTAAATTATCAAGTTAACTCTTTACAATTAATTTTGAATCGAGCTAAAATGGAAGGTAAGGTTTTTGACAAAATCGATTTACGTTTTGAAAAACCGATAGTGACTTTTTATGAGTAGGCAGCAATTGATTGCCGGTATTGATGTTGGTTCTTCCCGGGTGACAACTTTAATTGCAACGATCGGGGCGGATGATAATCGGCCCAAAGTTATCGGTGTGGCAGTTAGTCCTTCCCGGGGAATTAAAAAAGGCCAGGTGGTAAACATAGAAGAAGCGATGGGATCAATCGTCGCTTCGGTTGAGGCGGCGGAAAGAATGGCCGGTTATAATTTAAGCCGGGCATTAGTGTCTTTGAGTGGACCGTTATTAACCTCGCAAAACTCTAAAGGGATTGTGGCGGTAGCTCAGCCAAATGAGGAAATTGTTGGTCAGGATGTTGAGCGGGTGATAGATGCGGCCAGGGCAGTCTCTTTGCCTTCAACTCGAGAAATAATCCATGTTGTCCCACGAGGTTTTACCGTTGACGGCCAAGAAGGAATTAAGGATCCGATCGGCATGTCGGGTGTCCGGCTGGAAGTGGAAACCCACATTGTCAGCGGAGCCTCAACTGCGATTAAAAATTTAAGCCGTTGCGTGACTGAAGTTGGTGCTGATATTCAGGATTTGGTTGTTTCTAGCTTAGCCTCGGCCCAGGCAGTTTTAACGGAAACAGAAAAAGAATTGGGGGTAGTATTGGTTGATATCGGCGGCGGCACTACCGATGTGGCTATTTTTGTTGAAGGTTCACCTTATTATTTAAGCGTTATTCCGGTTGGGGCTAACAAAGTCACTGATGATCTGGCAATCGGCGCTAGAATTTCTTTGACGGCGGCCGAAAAACTTAAAATTGCTTTGTCGAAAAAAGCCAAGAAAATAACTTTTCCCAGCAGTGGGGAAGGTAAGCCAAAGAAGAAAAAAGATGAACTGGATTTGAGGAAAATTGGTATCTTGGAAGGACCGAGAACTGTGTCTAAGAAAACATTAACTGAAGGGATTATTAGACCGCGTTTAAACGAGATTTTCACTTTGATAGGGGAAGAGATCAAAAAGAGTCGTTGTCAAGGAGTGGTGCCGGCTGGAGTGGTTCTAACTGGTGGTGGCGCTTTAACTGTTGGTGCGGTTGATTGTGCCAAAAGAATTTTAAATTTGCCGGTGCGGATTGGTTTTCCGGAAGGGGTGACCGGTTTGGTTGAAGAGGTTAACTCACCTGAGTTTGCCACTAGTGTTGGCTTGGCCTTTTACGGTTTAAAAAGCGACCACAAAGAGAACAGCGGTTTGAGTTTGGGTCGTTTTTCTAAGCGATTTTCCAGTCTACCGGTTGGTGGAGTTGCCGACAGGGTTGTTAATCTAGTAAAATCATTTTTACCTTAAGTAAACTGTCCCCCGTTAAGGTTTTTAAGACTTATGGCATTAGTTAAACCTGATAGTAAAAGTTTTGCCAGAATAAAGGTTATCGGTATCGGCGGTGGCGGTGGTAATGTGGTTAACGCCATGATTGACGATTACCAAATTAAAGGAGTTGAGTTTGTCGCTGTTAACACCGATGCCCAGGCGCTTCATGCTAATAAAGCTACCACCAAGGTTCAAATCGGTGAGAAATTAACTAAAGGTTTGGGAGCTGGTGGGGATCCGGAAATCGGCCAATTAGCAGCCGAAGAATCAAAAGAAAAATTAAAAGAATATTTATCCGATAGCGATATGATTTTTTTATCAGCCGGTTTGGGTGGCGGAACCGGTACTGGCGCTTTGCCGGTTTTGGCTGATCTGGCCAAAGAATTGGAGATTTTAACCATTGCGGTTGTGACCAAGCCATTTGCTTTTGAGGGCAGTCGGCGGATGGTGGCGGCTGAAGAAGGCTTAGAAAGATTGAGAGAAAATGTTGACACTTTGATAGTTGTTCCTAATCAGAAAATCATGGAAGTGGTTGATCAGAAAATGACGCTAATAGAAGCGTTTAAGATTGTTGATGGAGTTTTGGCTCAGGGAGTTCAAGGGATTTCCGACATTATTACTGTTCCTGGTTTAATTAACCGTGATTTTGCTGATGTTAAAACAATTATGCAGGACGCCGGTTCAGCCATGCTGGGGATTGGTTCTGGCCAGGGAGAGAATAGAGCGGTAATTGCTGCGAAATCAGCAATAGAGTCACCGTTGATTGATGTTTCTATTAACGGTGCGAGAGGGATATTGTTTAACATTGTCGGCGGCACTGATTTAACCATGAGTGAGGTTGATGAAGCGGCTAAAATTATTGCCAAAGAGGCCGATACTGATGCCAATATTATCTTTGGCGCGACTATTGATCAGAACCTCAAAGATCAAGTTAAAATTACCGTTATTTCTACTGGCTTTGACCAAAATAGGCTAGGGGGAATTCCTACTGCCAATTCAGCCTATTTTAGACCACAGGGGATTGTCTCTGACTTTACTCAGCCCAAACCAACCACTCCGCCTCCGCCGCCAGTAGAAGTAAAAGAAGAAACAGAAGAAGAAAGACAAGAAGAAGCCCAAAAGGCTAAAGACAAACTGAAACAATATCAGGATCAATTACCGGAAGACTTTGAAGTTGAAGATGAATTCGACATCCCCGCCTTCCT
>CAZZNI010000018.1:0-8956 GCA_964655765.1 uncultured Gammaproteobacteria bacterium | reverse complement strand
CCATTTCTTATTCTTTTATTTTTATAGTAGTTTATCTTTTATTAAAACTTTTCAATTATAATGAAAATAGTCAAAAATGATGAGATTTCTACGGTTCTTGATCCTGGCTTTAATTTTACTGGTTTCCCGGAATTGGTTTTTGTCTCCATCATCAATTAGTTTTGGCGATGCGGGTTTTTATTTTCTTGAGCAAATTAAAGAGTTTGCCTTTGTGCCATTTTTATGGTCGAGCGGTAGCTTGGGCGGTACGACTTTAGTTTTAAATAGTTTTTTCTATCTCAAGTTACCGCTTGTGTTTTTGAGTGTTTTTGATCTGCCCTGGTGGTTGATTGAACGACTTTGCTGGTATTTTCCTTTTCTATTTTTAACTTTCTTTTCCGCGTTTTTTCTACTCAAGAAACTAGAGATAAAAAAACCTTTCGATATTCTTGGTGCTGGTTTTTATCTTTTGAACAGCTATATTTTAATGATTATCGGTGGTGGACAAATTTCTATCGCTTTAAGTTATGGCCTGCTGCCTTTCAGCTTACTTAGCTTTATTAAAGCAGTAGAAGTTCCTAATGCAAAATTTATTGTTTTAACCGGTCTTGTTTTTGCCTTGCAATTTTCTTTTGAACCACGGTTTTTTCTACTTGTTTTAATTATCAGCTTTTTTTATTACTTGGTTAATTTCAAATTTGAGATTAAGCGATTGCTTAAAAGTTTAACCTTGCCGCTTTTCTTGGCCGGTTTAATTCATTTTTTTTGGATTCTACCGCTTCTTTTAATCAGGAAGCAGCCATTTGAACCTGCTTTGGTTAAAACTGACTGGCTGTCTTTTTTAAGCCTGTCGCAATTTTCCAACAGCCTGTCTTTGCTTCATCCCAACTGGCCGGAAAACATTTTTGGCAAGACCTATTTTTTCAACCCGCTGTTTTTAATTTTACCCTTGGTTGCTTTTTCTTCATTGCTTTTTATTGATCTAAAGAAAAAACAGGAAACAAAGAAAGTTATCTTTTTTATCTTACTTGGTTTATTGGGGGCTTTTTTAGCCAAAGGAGTTAATCCACCTTTTGGTTTTGTCTACCGTTTTTTTTATGATCATTTACCCTTTTTTAACACTTTCCGTGATCCGGTTAAGTTTTATTTTTTAACGGCATTGTCCTTTTTATTTTTAATTCCTTTTTGCCTGCAAAAACTAAGAAAAATTTCTTTTGTGCCGGTTATTGTTTTTGTTTTTTTACTTCTGCTTTCCATAAAACCGGCTTGGACGGGCCAGTTAGATGGAACTTTTAAGGTAAGGCAAATACCACAGCAATATCTTGAGCTAAAAGAATTTTTGATTAGCGATGAAAGTTTTTCCCGGACATTGTGGTTGCCCAAGAGACAACGATTTGGTTTTTATTCTAACAATCATCCGGCAATAGATAGTGAGAATTTCTTCGGCCCCAACTATTGTTTAGCTGATGTTTGTCAAAACGAAGTTGCTTTACCCGGTGACTGGGGCAAAGATTGCCCTGTTAATGACCGTTGTTATGTTAGGGAGATGTCTTTTCTATTACAGCCTGAAACTGAAGACTTATTGAAAAAAATGGCCGTTGGTTATTTGATTGTTCCTCTTGATCCGTTCGGGGAAATTTTCATTGACACTTATAAATATAATCCCCAGCAGCGCCAGGAAGTAGAACAATTTATAGATCAAATAAACTGGCTGGAAAAAGTAACGGTGACAGACGGCCTGGCTGTTTATAAAGTTAATGGCGCAGAAGATCATTTTTACTTTGACGGAGAAAGTGAAGCGACTGTTAGTTGGCGGCAGATTAACCCGACCAGTTATGAAGTTTCTCTTGGCAATGTTACCAAGCCAGCAACATTGGTCTTTTCGGAAACTTTTGATCCGCTTTGGCAGGTAAGAGTTAACGGCCAAACAATTAGCTCAAGTCCATATAACCAAATATTAAACAGTTTTGCCATTGATACAGCGGAAGATTTAGAAGTGACAGTTGTGTACCAGCCGCAGAAATATCTTTATTGGGGAGGAATTGTTTCCTTGCTGACATTATTGGCTTCGGTGGGAATTTTATTTTTTGGATTTTGGCGTAAAAATTGTGGAAAAGGCCGAAAGAATAAGTAAAAGAATTCCTCCCAGTGTGGCAAAATTAGCAATCTGTCGATACGTTGTTTCTCTAAAGAGGAATTCTGCTTGGTGCTTTCCGGCCGGAATGTTAACACTTAAACGATAATATGGGTCTTGGATTAAAGGGGTTGTTTGTCCGTCTATTCTTGCTTGCCAGCCGGGGAAGATAGAAGTATTATCTCTAAAAACAGCGGCTTCTTTTAAATCAATTTCGAAAAGATGGTAGTTTGACTTCCAGGTTATTCGTTTACTGGTACCGGCTGTTTCGGGAATTAAGTTACCATTTGGATTAGGAACCGAGTGAATTCTTGGTGCGTCTTTTGGCATGTGCTCGTCATGGGAAGTGGTGCTTAAACTGTAAGTGGGATTTGTTTCAAAAGGATTTTTAAATTCGGTGTACATATTGACTTTAATATGATTCCTGTTGGAGTAAAAAAATAATATCGTCAAAAAAAGAGTAACGGTTAGTTTAATCGGAAGTTTTTTTATCTGGTTTATAAGATAACCGGCCGACATAGAACTGCAAAAAATTATAAAGCCAACGAACCGCCAGGGAAGTTGAACTAGTTGTAAAGGAGGACAATTGTCCCAGAGAAATTTAGAGATAGCCAAACTGACAAAAAGAAAAACAATTGCTGATAAAACAAAAAATAATCCCTCCCTGTCTTGAAGGGAAGACTTTTTTTTGAAAAGGATTTTTCTGGTAAGCAAAATAATTACCAGCACGAATATTAATAAGTGGGCCAATCCAATTTGGGGCGACATTTCTCCGGGGAATGTTCCTTGTTTGAATGGACCAAACCCCCAAGGGGAATAAAGGATTTCTTTGAGAGACGGAAAGAAAAATTGATATTGATTAATTGCTTCACTTAATTTGGTTAGTCTAGCTTCAATTAAAACAGGGAGCCAAAAGAAAGCGGTAATAAATAAACTCCAACTTAAAGACAAAAAATAAGTAATTAGGATCTCTTTTGTGATCCGATGTCTGCTCCATTTTAATCTCACAATCAGGTAGGCAAAAGCAAAGGGGATGGCGATTAACGCCGATATGTTATGGGACAAGATTAACAAGCTTAAGCTTAAAGTTAAAAAAAGAGAAGAAAACCTCTTGCGCCTTAAAACTAGATCGATTGTTAAAAATAAAACTGGTACTAGGGCCAAGCCAAAACTTTCAGCCACATTACCCCTGACATAAAGATTTAAGAATTTATAAGGCGCGAGAGTAAAAGCTAGGGCAGTGATAAAAGCGGCTAAGTTGCCAAATTTTTTGATTGTAAAGTAAAAAATTGACAATCCTCCTATTAAGATAGAAAGAACCATTATTGCTTTAAAAGAACTGACAAAAGAGAAGCCAAGTAAGTGGATTGCTTCTCCAAGGTAATAAATGAAAGGATAGTTAAAATTAAAAAACGGATAACCCAAGCCATAATTTATTCTTTTGGCGATTCGGACTGGAAATTGGCCTTCTTTCAAGGCTTCGTCAAATTCAATCATTCTAATTACATGCCCTTCACCGTCATGAGAAGTGTAAAAAGCGGGAGTGAATAGTTTGTGGCTGCAGAATAAAGAAACTACTATCAGTAGAAATGGTAGCAAGAAAGTTTTTTTGTTAATTATCCTTGTCAAAAATGACATGTTTTTTAAAAAATTCTTTTTTGGATAATTAATCCAGAAGGAAGATTCACTGTTTTGATTACATCACCGTTAACAATAACTGTTTCTAGCCAACCGTTATATGACCAAGGTTTGGATGGGTCTGGCTCCATCAATAAATAAGTCAAGCCCTTTTTTTCTTTGGTTGGCAGAAAGCCGTATTTTTTTTGTCCATACCACCAAACAAGATAGTCATATGCGTCAGTGTTTACAGGAGGAGTAAACACAAGTAGATTAAACTCTTGATCTTTAGCGTCTAAATAAATGTAGTCTAGGGCGGCAATCTTGCCTTTTATTTTGGCTAAACCGCCGTCGTTTGGTGGATTAAGATAAATATAATCAAGTCTTTGGTATGAGTAGATAAGTGAAATGATTGCAAAAACTAACAGCAATGTTTTGCCAATTTTATAATTGACTGTTCTACCAAAAACAACACCAACTAAAAGCAAATAAAAAGACTGAAAGCCTGTGAGGTGCCAGTAGCGAATTGGAAATGGGTATAGTAGAGTTGCTCCAAAAATAAAAAAAATCAAAGTTAACAGTAAGTTTATGAATCTCTTTTCATTTTTGTTGAAAATTTTATTAAACCTAGAGAAAACCAGAATGAACCCTGTCATGTAAAGTACAATTTGGGATGTTTTCTTAAACAAATTCCCATAATGAAAAGAAGTAAGGTAATTGCTGTAAAAGGCGCTTAAGTGGTCTGAAATTCGATTGAAAGTTGTGCCTTCTTTTCCAAAAAAGAGTCCTCTGTCGTTGCCCAGGATAGCGTCTACAACTGAGCTGCTCATCAGAAAATTATGTCTGAGATCAAAAATAATTTGCGGTAAAAAGAAGACCAATCCAAAAAGCAATCCAAGGAAGAAATTCTTGCTAATTAAATTTTTCCTTTCAAAGATAATAAAATACAAAAATGTTCCCAACGACAAGAAAACGCCCAATGCGGCTTGAAAATGAAACGATAATGCAAGCACTGGCCAGAGAAAAAGATGATATTTTGGTGATTTTGAGATTGTTAAATAGGTTAAAAAAATGTAGGTTGTTATGATTAGCCACATTGGATGAGGATTCCAGCTGTATGTAGCTGCCGCAACTGCTTCGGGAGAGATGCAAAACAAAAAGAGAGTGATTAAGGCAGTCGTTTTCCCGAAAAATTTTGACATAAAAACATAAACAACCAAAAGCGTGGCAATGCTAATTAAAAGCATACATAATACGCTGGTCCAGGGATCTCCTTTCGAGAGAAAAGTAAAGATTGATAGTAGGTAGTAATAAATTGGACCCTGAAACACGCCGCCTAAGCTTGTGTACGGCCCTATCAGGGTTAAGTGATGATCAAAGACAATCCCCTTAACTCCCAACATGTCTCTACCTTGATCAATCAAAAAAAGGTAGTTTTTAGACAATGTTTCTTGGGCTCTAAGTGCGATTGCCAGCAGTAGTGAAAAGAACAATAGTAAAAGATGAATTTTAGGTTTTAGTAATTTTGAAATGAGATTTCCAATGCTAATCTTTGTCAAATGGAACATTTGTTTCTATAATAGCCTTTAGTACTATGAAAATTCAAGACATTTTCTTTTTAATTATTTTTTTACCCCACTTGGGTTTGAAGAGTTTTAAGCTTTCGGCTGTTTTGGGCTTGCTTTGTTTGCTGCTTGCCGCCCCTCTGTTTCAGTTCCACATTTTTTTTACCGCCGAAAGATTAATCTGGTATGCCTCCTGCTTTTTTCTTGCCAGTGCCCTGATTGCTTTATATCGGTTAAAATTAGGTAAATGAAAATTGCCATTGATATTTCACAGATTGTTTTCCAGGGTAGTGGCATTGCTACTTACACGACTAAGTTAGTCGAGAATTTGTTGAAAATTGACAAGCAAAACCACTATATTCTTTTCGCCAGCTCTTTACGCCAGCAGGGGATAATTAAAGATTTTTACGCCTCTTTAAAAGATAAAAAAAACACCACCTTAAAACTTTTTCCTTTTCCGCCGTTGCTGTTGGAAAAAACCTGGAATCAGTTGCATAAGGTTAGGCTGGAAAGCCTGATTGGCTCGGTTGATGTAATCCATACTTCAGACTGGCTGGAGCCGCCAAGTCACGCTCCTAAAGTAACAACCGTTCACGACCTGATTGTTTATAAATACCCCGATAGTTTTACTAAGAGGGGTGGTCATGACATTGTTAAGAATCAAAAACGCCGCTTTGAACTGGTTAAAAAAGAAAGCACCCTTATTATGGCCGATTCAATTGACACCAAAAACGATCTAGTTAAGATTTTAAAAATTCCTGCTTCAAAAATTGAGGTTGTTTACCTGGCTGCCAAGGATAATTTTACCGTTCAATTACCGGCAAAGATTAACCAGGTTAAGAAGAAATATAAATTAAACAGAGACTATTTTTTGTCAGTTGGCAGTAGGGAACCGAGAAAAAATCTCAAAGGGACACTGGCTGCCTTTGCTAACCTTGCCAGTAAAAACCAGCGGATTGATCTGGTAATTGCCGGTAAATATGGTTGGGGTGAAGACTTGAAGATAGAAACAGATTTAAAATCAAGAATCCATTTGCTTGGCTTTGTGCCTGATGAAGATCTACCGGCACTTTATAGCGGGGCGGTTGGTTTTGTTTACCCTTCTTTTTACGAGGGCTTTGGTCTGCCGGTGTTGGAGGCTTATCAAGCCAGGTGTCCAGTGATAACCTCAAACCGTGGCAGCTTGAAGGAGGTTGCTGGCAGTGGGGCTATTTTGGTTGACCCGGAAAAAATTGACAGTATTATCAAGGGAATGGAAAAAGTTATTCGCTTTAGTGCCAGTCAAAGGAAAGCCCTTATCGAAAAAGGCCTTAAACAAGCTGAAAAATTTTCCTGGGATAAAACTGCCCGGCAGGTTTTGTCAGTTTATCGAAAGGCGTCATCATGAAGATAGCTTTAATCGGCTATGAAGCCAATGTTGCCCAGCGGGTTGGTTCTAACCAGTATGCTTATGAATTAATAAAGGCCTTGTACCGGCTTGATACCAAAAACCAATATTTAATTTTTTTGCCAAGCCAGCCTTTGCCTGACATGCCGATTGAGAGGAAAAACTGGTCTTACCGTGTTGCCGGTCCGGGGAAATTGTGGAACTTCTTCGGTTTGCCACTGGCTCTTTTTAAGTTAAGAAAAGAGATTGATTTAATTTTTAATCCCGGCCATTATGCGCCGCTGGTTACTTTTCGGCCGCTGATTATCTCAATTATGGATTTGGGCTTTTTGCGTTTTGCCAATCAGTTTACCCGAATGACTTTTTTGAAACTCAAATATTGGACAATGTTTTCGTTAACAAGAGCGGCTCACATTTTTGCCATTTCTCAATTTACTAAAGACGATCTTATCAAGACTTACCATTTGCCGGCCGATAAGATTACCGTTACTCATCCTGGTATTGACCGGCAAGATTTTCATGCCCTCATTGGCGACAAGGAAGTAAAAAGAGTGAAAAACAAATATCAAATTACCGGCCGTTACCTGCTGTTTTTAAGCACACTTAAACCAAGCAAAAACATTGAAGGGTTGATTCGAGCCTTTAGTTTATTCGACCGCCACAACTCTGGATATAAATTAGTAATAGCTGGTAAAAAGGGTTGGCTGTTTAAGCAGATTTTCCAGCTGGTTAAAAAACTCAAACTAACAGAAAAGATCATTTTTACCGATTTTGTTGATAAAAAAGATATCCCCGGACTACTCAAAGGGGCGGCTTGTTTTGTTTTACCGTCTTTTTGGGAGGGTTTCGGTATCCCGGTAGTTGAGGCTCAGGCCGTTGGTACTCCGGTAGTGGTGTCAAACGCCGGTAGTTTGCCGGAAATTGCCGGCAAGGCTGGGATAATCGTTAGGCCTGATAGTGATGAGGATATTGCCAGGGGAATAGAAAAAGCACTAAAAGATAAAAAGGTTTTGGTAAAGAAAGGTTTTGCTCAGGCCGGTAAGTTTAACTGGGCCAATTGTGCTAAGATTACCCTAGAAACTTTAGAAAAAACATATGATTCCTTACGGTGAAAATATCAAATTTGGTAGTAAGGGAATCGGTTTTACCGACAAGCACGGTAACAAACTGACTTTGTTTGCCGCTTTTAAAAAAGCCTTTAACCGTTTTTATAACTGGTGGCTTGATTTTAAAATTTTTATTGTTAATTTATCTGGCCATTGTCCCTTTTGGACTTTTCGCAAAACAGTTTATCTTTTGGCCGGGTTAAAAATCGGCAGTGGTTCAAAAATCCATATCGGCGGCCGTTTTTTTGAACCGAAAAACATCAGTATTGGCAAAGATACATTAGTTGGTGAGCAAGCTTTTCTTGATGGCCGGAGTGGTCTTAAAATCGGTGATCACACCGACATTGCCTCCCAGGTATTAATTTATAACTCGGAACACGATATTAATGATCCGCAGTTTAAGGCGATTGAACAGCCGGTAGAGATTGGTGATTATTGTTTTATCGGCCCAAGGGCGATTATCTTACCGGGGGTAAAAATCGGCAAAGGAGCGGTGGTTGCCGCCGGAGCGGTAGTTACTAAAGATGTCGGGGAAAATGAAATCGTCGGCGGAGTGCCGGCAAAAAAGATCAGCGACAGGAAGCTAAAAGAGTTCAATTATCGTTTAGGCCGCAGCCGTTTGTTTCAGTAATCACCTTTAATGGTTCATCTTTCCATTATCATTGTTAACTATAATACTGCTGAGCTTTTAAAGACTTGCTTGGAGTCGGTTTTTAAATACACTCAAAATATTGCCTTCGAAGTTATTGTTGTTGATAATGCTTCGGCCGATAACTCTCTGGCAATGTTAAAGAAAAATTTTCCTCAGGTTAAAGTCATTGCCAGTAGTAAAAATCTCGGTTTTGCCGGAGGAAATAACCTCGGTATAAAAAAATCAAACGGTGATTTTATTTTACTACTGAATTCGGATACCAAGATCAACGAAAACGCCTTTTTAAAATTAATTGAGGTGGCCAAAACTAAAGTCAATTGCGGAATCGCCGGCCCGAGATTACTTAATGGAAATGGTAGTTATCAACCTTCGGTAATGCCGTTTTTGAGATTGCCGGTTGTTTTTATTTGGCTTTTTACCGGCAACCGGTTTTTAAAAAAGTCGCCGTTTTTTGAGCGACGGGTTGACTGGGTTTCGGGGGCCTGTTTTTTGATCAAGAGGCAGGTAATTAAGAAA
>CAZZNI010000017.1:0-10151 GCA_964655765.1 uncultured Gammaproteobacteria bacterium | reverse complement strand
GTTTTTTCCTTGATGACTTTTAACACCGCCAGGGTTTTTGTGCCATTGTTTGTTTTAGTGTTGCTAGTTTATTTTAGAAAAGAAATTTGGCAAAAAAGACGGTCTGTTTTACTGGGAGCGGTTTTAAGCTTTGCTTGTTTACTGCCAACACTGATTTTCTTGACTACGCCGCAGTCAAGGCTCCGTTTTGCCGAGGTTAATATTTTTGCCGATGTTGGCATTGTTGAAATTGCTAATCAACAGATTGCCAATGACCAAGGTGCCTGGTGGTCAAAAATTATCCACAATCGTCGTATCGGTTATGTCAGAAGTTTTTTAAATCATTATTTTGACCACTTTGATCCGGCTTTTTTGTTTATCAGCGGTGATGGTAACCCAAAATTTTCAACTCAAACTACCGGCCAGCTTTATTTGGTATCAATGCCTTTTTTAATTTTTGGTTTTTTATTGCTTTTAAAAACGAAGCCGGAAATATTTTGGCTGCTTTTGGGCTGGTTGCTTTTAGGAGTTATCCCAGCTGCCACTGCCAGAGAAACTCCACACGCATTAAGAATTGAAACAGTTTTACCGACTTTTCAGATTTTTACCGCTTTTGGAATTGTCGGTTGTTATAACTGGCTAAAGAAAAAGTTGTTCAAAAAAGCTTTTGTCGTTTTGGCTTTGTCACTTTATCTTTTTAATTTTATTTATTTTGCCCATTTTTATTTAACCCATTACAGTCGAGAGTTTTCCGGCGAGTGGCAGTACGGTTATCGGCAGGCAATTGACTTTATTAATCACAACAGCGATGAATATGATCGGATTTATTTTACTAATGAACTTGGCCGGCCTTATATTTATTTTTTGTTTTATTTGAAAAAAGATCCTGACTGGTTTAGACAAAAGGCAGTGGTGGAACGAGAAGCACTTGGATTTGTTACGGTTGAATCGGTGGATAAATATTATTTTGTTGATGATTTTAATGACGACAGGACTACAGGCAGGGCTTTGTATATTAACTTAAGCAATGAAGTACCTGATTCAGCCAATATTTTAAAAGATTTTTATTTACTTAGTGGCGAAAAAGTTTTAACCGCTTATGAGCTTTAAGATTAATAAAAAAATTATCCTTGTTTTTATCTTATTGCTGGCAGCTGGTTTGCGTTTTTATCGGCTGGGGTTAGTGCCGCCATCACCTAATTGGGATGAAGTTGCTCTGGGCTATAACGCCCACAGCCTTTACCAAACTGGTATGGATGAATACGGTGCTCGTTGGCCGTTGATTTTGCGCTCGTTTGATGATTATAAGCCGGCGCTTTATTCTTATCTGGCAATACTGCCGGTAAGACTTTTTGGTTTAAATGTTTTTGCCGTTCGTTTTGTGGCCGCTTTCTTGGGATCGTTGGCAATTTGGTTAATTTATCTGCTGGTTAAAGAGGTTTTTACCGCTTTAAAACAGAAAGAGACTTTGGCTTTACTGGCGGCCTTTTTGTTAGCGATTTCTCCCTGGCATTTACAATTCTCGCGAATATCTTTCGAGTCGAATATCGGCGTCTTTTTTAATATTCTTTTGGTTTGGCTTTTCTTAAAAGGTTTAAAAAAGCCCATTTGGCTGCCGGTTAGCGCCGCTTTGGCGGCAATAAATATTTATGTTTATCAGGCTGAAAAAGTTTTTACTCCATTGTTGTTTTTAAGTTTAATTATTATCTTCTTAAAACAGTTGATTAGATTGCCGAAGAAATATTTAGTTGGCGCCGTGCTGATTGGTGGTCTTTTGTTAATTCCTTTTGCTTATTCAACCTTTACCACCCCGGAGATTTTTTTGCGGGCCAAGGGAACCAGTATTAGTGCTGACCAGACTCAGTTTTTAGGGCCAACGGTTAAAAGGCTTGAGGTAGATCGGCAAAAAGGCGACTATTTAGGATTAGTTTTAGACAATCGCCGCCTTGAGTACGCCAAGGCTTTTGTTGGTGGCTACCTGTCGCACTTTAATTTAAACTGGCTGTTTTTAACCGGTGACCAGCCGCGCCACCATGCACCAGGAATGGGGCTGATGTATCTGTGGGAACTACCCTTTTTGCTTTGGGGGATTTACAGCCTGGTTTTTAAGAAGGAAATTAACTTAAAGAGCAAACTTATAATTTTGGCTTGGTTTTTAATAGCGCCGTTGCCGGCTGCTTTTACCACCGGTGTGCCTCATGCGGTTCGGACAATGCGCTTTTTGCCGGTATTGCAGATTTTCACTGCCTTGGGCTTGCTGTCATTTTTCGGTTTTTTAGAAAAGCAAAAACTGTTGGTCAAAAGAGGACTGATAATAGCGCTGGCTGGTTTTGCCATTTTTAATTTTGCCTACTTTTTAAACCAATACTTTGTCCAGCAAAATTATTTCTATTCTCAATATTGGCAGTACGGTTATAAACAGGCGGTTGAAAAAGCGGAAAACCTAAAAGCTGATTATGAGCAAATTGTTGTTTCTAATCAGCCGCACCTGGACCAATCTTATATGTTTTTTCTCTTTTACACTAAATACCCGCCGGCAAAATATCAGGCCTTAGGCGGGACGGTTTCCGGTGGCTTTGCTGAAAATCACCGTGGTTTTGATAAATATAGTTTTCGGCCTATTGATTGGCAAAATGAAGAAAGCGGGGGCAGTATTCTTTATGTCGGCCGGCCTGAAGATTTTGGCGGTGGAGCAGAAATCATTGAAAAGATTAACTTCTTAGATGGAAGTGAAGCGATTTGGATAGGGGAAAAGCGATGAAAAAATATTGGCCGGTTTTGTTTATTTTTGTCCTGGCAATTTTTTTTCGTTTTTTTTGGCTGGATAAAGTACCGCCTAGCCCGTCGCTGGATGAAGTTTCAATTGGCTGGAATACCTTTTCAATTTCAAAAACTGGTGGTGATGAATACGGTAATAAATTTCCCTTATTGCTTCGGGCCTATGATGACTGGCGGCCGGCCCTTTATGTTTATTTAGTAGTGCCTTTTGTAAAACTTTTTGGGCTTAATGTTTTGTCGGTTCGCCTGTCATCAGTAATACTTTCAGTTTTAACTGTTGTCGCCACTTATTTTTTGGCGCTGGCAATTTTTAAAAAAGAAAGATTTCGAAACCGAATTGCTTTCTGGTCGAGTTTGATTTTAGCCATTTCTCCCTGGCATGTTTATTTATCTAGACTTGGCCATGAAGTTAATCCGCAAGTGGCTTTTACTGTTTTTGGCTTGCTGTTTTTCTTTAAATTTTTAAATCAAAACAAAAAAGCTTTTTTAATTTTTATATCGGCAATATTTTTTGCTCTTTCTTTTTACACTTATCAGAGTCAAAAAGTTTTTGGTCCGTTACTGCTTTTGAGCTTAGGACTGATTTACTTTAAAGAGTTAAGGGCAAAATGGAAAACGGTTTTACTGGCAGCCGGTTTTGGTGCTTTACTAATAGTGCCGATTATTACCGCCTCGCTATCGCCACAGGCTTTATTGCGTTTTGAGGGCACCAGTATTTTTAGCCAAAATAGTGGCCTGCTTCAGGAAAGCGCTAACCAGTTAATTATTGATCGGCAGAATAATGACTACTTAATGATGATACTCCATAATCGGCGGGTAATTATGCTAACTAAAATTGCCGAGGCTTATATTTCCCATCTTTGGCCTTCCTGGCTGTTTTTTAATAGTGGCATGGAAGCCCATAAAGTCCCCGGTTTGGGCCTGTTTTATTTATGGGAACTGCCACTGATGATTTTGGGGTTAATTTTTCTTTTTAAACATAAGCCACTTAAAAGGACCAAGTGGTTTTTATTGAGCTTAATTTTTCTTTCACCATTATCGGCCAGTGTTACTACTGATTTTCCTCATGCGATGAGGCTTTTTAACGCTGTTCCTGGGCCGCAAATTTTAACCGCTCTGGGAATTATCTGGTTGGCGGTTTTTAAGCTGTGGCGGTTTTTAAGGTGGGGGCTGGCGGGAATAATTGTTTCTTCCTGTTTGCTTCTTTTTGCCAACTATTTCATTGTTTTTCCCAAAACGCAGTCTTCTTCGTTTCAATATTCTTTAAACTCGGCAATTAGTTATGTTTTAGAAAATGAGAAAAATTATGACAAAGTTATTTTTTCTAACCAAGGGGCTTTGTTTCAATCTTACATGTTTTTTCTCTTTTTTAGTCAATATGATCCGGTGCAATACCAGGCCTTAGGGGGAACAGTTTCCGGCGGCTTTGCCGAGTCTCATCAAATTGGCAAATTTTCTTTTATTTCACCAAAAGAACTGGAAGAATTTAGTTTGTCGGCAGAAAATGTTTTAATGATTGGTGATTACTCGCAATTTAAGAATAGAAATGGTCAGGTGTTTTCTTCTCTCGGAGGAGAGGAAGAAATCATTATTTTTGAAAAATGATAAAACAATTAAGCGATTGGAAACTATTATTGCCGGCTTTAGCACTGTTACTGTTTTTGCCCCTGCTGGCTTTATTAAAGCCGGGACTACCATTAACTCATGATGGGTTGGACCATGTGGTTCGGATTGGCAGTTTTTATGATTCGTTAATGGAGGGCAATCTTGTTCCTCGTTGGGGGCAATATCTTAATTTGGGTTATGGCCACCCGGTGTTGCTTTTCTTTTATCCATTTTCATCTTACCTTGGCTCCTTTTTTCATTATTTTGGTTTGTCACTGGTTGACAGCACTAAGGCAGTTTTTGCCTTTTCCTTTGTTGCTTCTGGTTTGTTTATGTACTTATGGCTAAAGGAGTTTTTGGGTTCGAGAGCTGCTTTTGTTGGAGCATTGGTTTATACCTTTGCTCCTTATCGTTTCGTTGATCTTTTCGTCAGGGGAGCGATTGGGGAGTGTATGGCTTTCGTTTGGTTACCATTAATTTTATATTTTGGCCTGCGGTTTGCCAAAAAACAAAACGGTATTTTTTTGTTATTTGGCAGTATCAGTATAGCGTTTTTAATTATGTCGCACAATCTTTTAAGCTTGATGTTTTTACCATTAGTTTTTGCCTATTTTTTATTTTTGCTGTTTTACTTTAGCAATGAAAAGCAATGCTTGACTCGCCTTTTAGGTTTAGGCCTAATGATTCTTTTTGGTTTTTTAACTAGTGCTTTTTACTGGTTGCCGGCTTTGCTTGAAGGGAAATATACTTTACGGGAAATTGTTACCAACAATAATATCACCGGCTTGGAACCCTTTGGTCGTTTGCTTTACTCGCCCTGGAATTACGGCGGAAACGGTTCTTTTACTGTCCAGTTAGGAATAGTGCAATGGTTGGTTATTTTGCTCTCACCTTTAGTTTTGGTCATTTTACGGAAGGAAAAGTCAAGGCTTTTTTATTGGGCGCTGATTGTTTTGGGCAGTTTTTTTGTCGGCCTGTTTTTTGTTTTACCGGTTTCTAAAAACATTTATTTGCAGCTTCCTTTGTTACAGAAATTCCAGTTTGGCTGGCGTTTTTTATCACTAGCACTTTTTGCTCCGGCTGTTTTTGTCGCTTTTTTGATTTCTTTCTTAAGAGAAAAACAAAAGACAATTGTTTTACTTTTATCGGTTGTTGTCCTGCTTGGATTTAACTTCTCTTACTGGCAGCCGAAGGATTATTTATTAAAACCTGAATCTTACTATGAAAAGGCGACTTTCACGACTACCAATGACACCGGTGAAAGCGCGCCGATTTGGTCGATTCGGAGAATGGAGGAACAAAGAGGCGATAATTTGGAAGTGATTGACGGTAAAGTGGAGATTGAGGAACTTAAACGAAACAGCACCTACCATTCTTACCGGCTTAAAGTTGAAGAAAAAAGCCGCTTGGTGGAAAACACGCTTTATTTCCCCAATTGGCAGATTTTTGCCAACGGTAAGCCGGTTAATCTTGAATTCCAGGATCCTCGATATCGGGGGCTGATGACTTTTGATTTGGAGCCAGGGGAATACCAACTGGAAGTGGTTTTTAAAAATACTAAATTACGCCGCCTGGCAGAAATTGTTTCTTTGAGCAGTTTTGTCTTGCTTGTAATCGTTGCGGCGATTGCCGTAGGATATAATAAGAAAAGAAAATGACAAAAAAAATTCACCTTTCGGTTGCTTTGGCGGTTTTTAATGAAGAAAAAAACTTGTCCGCCTGCCTTGATTCGGTTAAAGATTGGGTGGACGAGATTGTTGTTGTTGACGGCGGCTCAACCGACAAGACTGTTGAGATTGCTCAAAAATACAAAGCCAGAGTAATCAAAACTTCTAACCCGCCGATGTTTCATCTTAATAAACAAAAGGCAATTGATGCTTGTAAGTGCGAGTGGGTTTTACAGCTTGACGCTGACGAGCAAGTATCAATTGAACTTAAAGAAGAAATCCTTCAAACATTACCGTCGACTGAAGCCAACGGTTTTTGGCTGCCAAGAAAAAATTTCTTTTTAGGTAATTTTTTGGAAAAAGGTGGACAGTACCCGGACTATACTTTGCGGCTTTATAGAAACAGTAAGGGTAAGTTGCCTTGTAAAAGTGTTCACGAACAAGCGGTCGTGGAAGGCAGGGTAGGTTTCTTGAAAAGTGATTTGCTCCATTACCCTTTTGCGGCCTTTACTGATTATCTCAACAAGGCCATCCGTTATTCAAAAGAGAGGGCCGAAAAGTTGTTTGAGAAAAAGCCTCACAAGGGAAAAATTCCCTTGCCGGTTTTGTTTAATCAATTACTCTGGCAACCAAAGCTGACTTTTTTCAAACTTTATTTCCGTCATCTTGGTTTTAAGGATGGTTTTGCCGGCTTTGTTTTTGCCGCTTTTTCGGCGATACAGGAAATAATGGCTTTGGTTTTTTACTATGAATTAGGTTTAAAGAAAAAATGACAAAATCAGATGAAAAAACTTGGGATAAATACTGGACTTCTTCTTCACACCAGCCGGAGGCAGTTCACCGGGAATTGGTTGATAGTTTAGAAAGAGCAATTGGCAGTCTTAAGGGCAAAAGAATTTTGGAAGTGGGTGGTGGCATGGGCGGTGACAGTTTTTACCTTGCCCAAAAAGGTGCTCAAGTAACTATTTTGGATTTCAGCCAGAAAGCCTTGGATGTTATTGGCAAGGCAGCGGGAAAAAAGAAGTTAGAAGTGAAATTGGTTAAGGCTGACGCTAAGAAAATGCCTTTTGGCGATGACCATTTTGATATTGTTTTTCATCAGGGATTTTTAGAACACTTTAAACAGCCATTGATATTATTAAAAGAACAGCACCGAGTGCTTAAAAAGGGCGGGATTCTACTGGTTGATGTGCCGCAAACCTTTACTACTTATACGATCAAGAAACACCTAGCGATGCTGCGGGGCAAGTGGTTTGCCGGTTGGGAAAGACAGTTTACTCCGTACGGGCTTAAAAAATTGATAACTCAGGCTGGTTTTAGTGTTGTCGACAGTTATGGTTGGGGCTACTTTGGCAAACTCCATCAAATAAGAAATTTAAAACTTGGTAACTGGTACACCTTGCTCTGGCAGTGGCTTGAAAAGAAAAAATTAAGCTTATATTTAAATTTTTCTATTGGCGTAGTTGCTAAAAAGAAATGAAAAAAACAGTTGCCGTTGATGTTTCACCGCTTTATTCCCAGGATCGTTTTCGTGGTGTTGGTTCTTACACCAGAAATTTACAACAAGCTTTAAAGACAATTCAAAAAAAACTTGATTTTGATATTAAATTTATCAAGAATAGTCAGGATTTGCTGGAAAAAAAGTTTGACCTCATTCACTTTCCCTATTTTTCGCCTTTCTTTTTGACTTTATCAAAAAAGATTCCTTCTCCGTTTGTTGTTACCGTCCATGATTTAATTCCGATTAAACACCCCAATCATTTTCCTGCCGGAATTAGAGGCGGTTTAAAATGGTTGATTCAAAAAAACCGGCTTAAAAAAGCCTCTTCCATAATAACCGACAGTCTGTTTTGGCGCAAAGAAATTGCTCGATTGATTAACTTCGATGAAGAAAAAATTTATTCGATAATGTTGGCGGCTGGTGATGAATTTAAAGTGATTAAAGACAAAAAACAACTTAAAACAGTGAGAGAAAAGTATCATTTGCCGGAAAGGTTTGTTTTGTATGTCGGTGATGTTAATTGGAATAAAAATATTCCCGCTACGGTTGAGGCTTGTCGTCTTAGTAATTTGCCGTTGGTAATGGTGGGCAAAAGTATTGTCAGTAATAGTTTTAATAAAAATCATCCCGAAAGCAAAAACCTGGTTTGGCTGCAGCAGCAAATTAAACAATTCGGTGCAAAAGATGATGGTTTTAGGATTTTACCGTTAGGTTTTGTTCCCGGCGAGGATCTGGTTGCGCTTTACAATTTAGCTTACTGTTTTTGCTTTCCGTCTTTTGATGAAGGTTTTGGTCTGCCGGTTTTAGAGGCTTTTGGCTGCGGTTGTCCAGTTATTACTAGCAGCTCCGGTAGTTTACCGGAAGTGGCAGGGAAGGCGGCGATTATTGTTGATCCGGAAAAACCACAGCAAATTGCCGAAGCTTTAACCGGCCGGCTTGAAAATAAAGACCAAAGAAGTAAACTGGTCAATGAGGGTTTTAAACAAGTTGACCGTTTTTCTTGGGCTAAGACAGCCAGTCAAACAGCCGCCGTTTATAAAAAACTTTTAGAAATCAATGATTAAAAAATTGCTTCATCAACTGAGCCGATTAGGAACATTGGAGTTTTTACTAATCGCTTTTTTTACCTGGCGGCTTTTAATAACCGTTTTTGGGCTGCTAGGAATTCTTTTTCTGCCAGTTGGTTCGCCTTTTTTGGGCGGCAGTGAGGGGGCCAATGAGGAAAATTACCTCTATTTAAGATTACCGTTGTTTTGGGGCTGGGCCAATTTTGACGGGGTTCATTATTGGCAAATTGCTAAAACCGGCTACAGCCAATTTCAACAGGCCTTCTTCCCCTTTTTCCCTCTACTGGTTCGGGTTAGTGCTAATTTCTTGGGCGGTTTGCTTTTTTCAGGATTAATTATTACCCATCTTTGTTTTTTTATCTCTCTTTATCTTTTTTATCACCTGGCTCGGCTTGATTTTAAAAAGCCGGTCGTTAAACTAGCACTGATTTTATTACTGTTTTTCCCGACCTCGTTTTATTTTGGCAGTTTTTACACCGAGAGTTTATTTTTAAGTTTAAGCTTGGCTTCGTTTTATGCTGCTAGAAAAAAGAGCTGGCTGTGGGCGGGGGTTTTGGGTGGTTTTGCCAGTGCTACTAGATTGGCTGGTATTTTCTTACTGCCAGCTTTGGTGGTTGAAGCAGTTGAACAAGCCAGATTAAAAAAAGGTCAGGTTAAAATAAAAGATCTTTTACCGCTACTGCTTATTCCGTTTGGTTTGTCGATTTACATGTTTTATTTGTGGCGGTCAGTCGGTGATCCATTTTATTTTTTCCATGTTCAGCCGCTTTTTGGGGCGCATCGAAGTGGTAGCAATCTAGTTTTGTTGTATCAGGTTTTTTGGCGCTATTTAAAAATATTTTTAACCGTGCCTTTAGGGCACCCATACTTTATTGCTGTTTTAGAACTTGCTTCATTTATTTTGTTTTTTGCCCTACTTATAATTGGTTGGGTTAGTAAGAGAATAAGACTGTCTTACTTGGTTTTCGGTTTTGGTTTATTATTACTACCAACTTTGACTGGTACTTTGTCTTCGATTCCCCGTTATGTTTTGCCTATTTTCCCCGGCTTTTTGATCTTGGCTTACTACTTAGAAAGAATTAAATTTTTAAAATGGCTCTTTATTTTGGCCGGCTTAATTTTAGGCCTAGTTTGCACGATGCTTTTTATTAGGGGATACTGGATAAGCTAAAAACCCGCAAAATTATTTATTTATTATTGGATTACAAAAGAGGCATATTTTGATTAAGGTTAAAACATTTTTTTCTCGTTATCGAAACAGCGATCTTTTAAGAGGCAGCTTGATTCTTTTTATTGGTTCCAATATTGCCAATGTTGGAAACTATTTTTATCACTTGCTCTTGGGCCGATTGTTGGGTCCGGCTGATTACGGAGTTTTAATTTCTCTTATTTCGGTGCTCTATATTTTAGGTGTAGTTGCCGTGACTTTAAATACGGTTGTGGTAAGATTTTCTTCTACTTATAGAGCAAAAGAAGAATATGGGAAGATATATTGTCTTTTTCGCACTTTTACCGAAAAATTTTTTATTTTCGGACTAACCCTCTTCGGGCTTT
>CAZZNI010000016.1:0-10444 GCA_964655765.1 uncultured Gammaproteobacteria bacterium | reverse complement strand
ACCAACCATATCCGGGTTGGCAAAATTAACCAACAGGAAATCATATTGATCAGACTTCATTTTTTTAATGATAGCGTCTTTAACTTGAAAAGCTGACATTTCCGGTTGAAGATCGTAAGTAGCTACTTTCGGGCTGGGTATTTCCTGCCATTCTTCACCGGGGAAAGGTGTCTCTCTTTGGCCGTTGAAATAATAAGTAACAAAGCGTTCTTTTTCCGTTTCTGCCAGATGAAATTGGCGAAGACCGTTTTCTGCAATCACCCTCCCAAGCGGCATCTTGACTTCTTGGGGGCCAAAAGCGATTTCGGTTGGCAGATTTTTTTCGTATTCAGTCATGGTGACAAAACACAAATCTTTAATTATTTTTTCTCTTTTGAAACTAGTGCTTCCGGCCGGTTTTTCATAAATCTTCAAGCCATATTTTTCGGCGTAAGGATCAAAGGCTGGTTTTTTGCTTTGATGGTTTTCAAAGTCGTTTAAAACGAAGGCCTTAGTCAGCTGTCGTGGCCGGTCGATTCTAAAATTAAAGAAAATTACCGCATCTTTATCTTTAACTACTCCGTCGGGATCAATAATAGTTGGTTCGATAAATTCATCAGTTTTACCGCTTTGATAAGAGGCTTTAATTGCACTTTGAGCATCAGGGAAACTATCGCCTTTCCCCAGTGTTAACAAATCATAAGCTTTTTGGGTTCGCTCCCAGCGTAAATCCCTGTCCATGGCAAAGTAGCGGCCGCAAAGACTGGCAATTTTCCCTAGTGAAAAATTTTTGATTGTTTGGTCAATCTGGCTAATATAGGCGGTAGCTGAGGTGGGCGGTGAATCCCTGCCGTCAGTAAAAAGATGCAAAAAAAGTTGGTTTACCTGTTGCTGTTTGGCCAGTTGGAGTAAAGCAAATAAGTGTTCCAGACTGGAGTGAACACCGCCACTGCCAATCAAGCCGATTAGGTGTAATCGACTGTTGTTTTTTTTGCAATGGTCACAAGCTTTTAAAAAGGCCGGTTTTTTAAAAAAATTACCGTCGGCGATTGACAAATCGATGCGAGGTAAGTCCTGGAAAACAATTTGGCCTGCTCCTAAATTTAAGTGGCCGGTTTCTGAGTTGCCGTCTTCTCCTTTGGGCAAACCAACTGCTTCACCTGACGCTTGTAGTTGAGTGTGCGGGTAAGCAGCCCAAAAACGATTAAAATTAGTAGTTGAAGCCCGGGTAATGGCGTTACCGGCGCTGTCAGGAGCAATTCCCCAGCCATCGAGAACGATTAGGATTACTTTCTTTTTCATTTTAAATTTGGCTCTCTATCTCCGCCAGACGATTGTATTTTACCACTCTTTCTCCTCTGGCTGGAGCGCCAAATTTAGTGTAATCGGCTCCGACACCAACAGCAAAGTCGGCGATGAAGCTATCACAGGTTTCACCGCTGCGATGAGAGACGATTGTTTTCCAGTTGGCTTGTTTGGCAATCTTGATCACTTCGATTGTTTCAGCAATGGTACCGATCTGGTTAGGTTTAACTAAAATAGCGTTGCAGGCCTTTTTATCAATCGCCTCCTGAAGGCGTTGTTTATTGGTAGCTAGTAAGTCGTCACCGACAATCATGACATTATTAAGTCGTTCAGTTAAATTCGCCCAGGCCGTCCAGTCGTCCTCAAATAAAGGGTCTTCTAGGCTTAATAGGCGGTACTCTTCGTTTAGTTGAACATAGTATTCAATTAATTCAGTAGCAGTTAAGGGGTTGGTTTTGTCTTTGATTTTGTATTTACCTGATTGGTAAAAACAGTCAGGAGCAACATCAAGGCCTAAGAAAACATCATGCCAAAGACGGTAATTAGTTTTTTCAATCGCTTTTTTTAGGGTTTCTAGAGCATCAAGGTTGGTAAATAAATTAGGAGCAAAACCGCCTTCATCGCCAACACTGTGAATCGCCTGGTACTGGGTCAGAACTTTTTTGGTGGCTTGATAAATTTCTGCCGCCATTCTTAAGCTGTCAAAGAAGGTTTTATTGCCGGACGGAATGATGTGGAATTCTTGAAAATCAAGATTACCGGCACCGTGTTTACCGCCATTTATCAAATTAAAAATTGGTGTTGGTAATTTTAATTGTTGGTCTTCAGCCTTGCCATAAAGATCGGCAATGTGACGGTAGAGTGGCACTTGTTTACTTAAAGCGGCTGCCTTACAACAAGCGATTGATACTGCTAAAATAGCGTTAGCACCGAGATTACTCTTGTTGTTGCTGCCGTCCATTTCAATCAGTAGTCTGTCTATTTCCAACTGAGGCCGGATCGGGAAATGTTTTAATTTGGGGGCAATTTTGTTTTCAATGTTATCAATCGCTTTAAGGACCCCTTTGCCGTCAAAACGGTTAATATCACCATCACGAAGTTCCAGGGCTTCGTATTGACCAACAGAGGCACCAGAAGGGACGGAAGCTTGGGCTGTCACACCATCATCGAGGATAACTGTTGCTTCAACAGTTGGGACTGCTCTTGAATCAAGTATTTCTCTGGCTCGTAAACTGGCAATTTTAGGAATCATTTCTTCTTGTCGGTTAGTTTATTTTCTGCCGCTGCCACAATTTGACGGGTGGTTTCAATAACATCGGGATTAACGGAAATGCTGGTAATACCCCATTCAACCAGTTTTTCTGTTAATTGACTAAAAACTGACGGTGCCTGGCCGCAGATTGAACTGGTGATTTTATGTTTTTTACAGGTTTTAATGGTTTTTTCCAAAGCCCACAAAACCGCCGGGTTTCTCTCGTCAAAAGTTTGAGCCAAATCTTGGTTATCCCGGTCAACCCCTAGCGTCAACATTGTTAAATCATTCGAACCGATCGAGACTCCTTCAGCACCGGCCTTAATAAAATCTTCCAGCAGAATAACATTACTGGGAATTTCTACCATTAACCACAATTTAAACGATGGTGATCGGCTTAAACCGGAAGCAGTGACTATCTTTTTAACCCGAGCAAATTCCTCCGGGGTTCGGACAAAAGGCAGCATTACTCTTAGGTTTTTATATTTTTCTCGAACTTTCTTAATTGCCGCCAGTTCCATTTCAAAAACTTCCGGCCGGGCTAGATAACGAGCAGCACCCCTAAAACCGATTAAGGGGTTTTCTTCCTCCGGTTCATATTGTTTGCCGCCGCTCAGATTGCGGTATTCATTGGTTTTAAAATCATTAGTTCGGTAGACAACCGGTCGAGGGGCAAAACTGCGGCAAAAAGTTTCAATTCCTTCGGTTAACTTTTCAATAAACAGTTTTTGTTTTTTATCGGCAATCATTTTGCGCGGATGGATGCCGATTTGAGCAATCATAAATTCAGCCCGCAATAAACCAACGCCGTCAACTTGTTTTTTGGCAACCGTATCAGCCAATTCCGGTTCGGCTAAATTAACATAAATTTTAGTGGCGGTTTTAACTTCTGTTTGAGCTCTTTTTTTAACTGAAATAGCTTCAATTATCCGTGATCTTTCTTTTTCTCCCAAACCGCCGGAATAAATTTCACCCTTACTGCCGTTGACAGTTACCATCTGGTTGTTTTTTAGCGTTGTAGTAGCGGTTTTAGCGCCAACAATACAAGGTACGCCTAATTCTCGGCTAACAATAGCCGCATGAGAAGTTTGGCCGCCTTTATCGGTAATGATGGCATTAACTTTTTTCATCGCCGGGACAAAATCGGGTGTAGTCATTGTGGTTACCAAAACATCATCAGTTTTAACCTGGTTAATGTCTTTGGCGTTTAAAATTATCCGGACTAAACCGGCGGCTATTCCCGGGCTGGCCGGTAAACCGTTAAGGATTGGTTTCCTGTCAGTTTGCTTGCCGGTTGTCGCTGCTAGGTGTTTTTTTTCATTGGACTCCATGGTGGTGATCGGTCGTGACTGGATAACATAAAATTTGTTTTTAAAAAGAGCCCATTCAATGTCTTGGGGGAAAAAATAATGCTGGTGTATTTTTTTACCGATTTGAGCGATCTCAACTATTTGCTTATCAGTTAATTTCCGCCGGTTCTTTTTGTTACCAGGGACTTTTATTTCTTTGTTTTCAATCTTGGCTTTAACCAATTGAACATCTTGGGCGGCGATTTCTTTTTTAGTTATTTCTAGTGTTTGCCGGTTAACAGCGTAATAATCAGGAGAAACAACACCTTGGACAATGTATTCTCCCAAACCCCAAATTGCTTCAATAATAATTTTATTTTTTTGTGAAGTGACTGGATCGGCGGTAAACATTACTCCGGAAACTTCTGACGGGATCATTATTTGCACCGGAACGGCAATCCCGACCTTAAAATGATCAAAGTTTTTTTGTTGACGGTAAAAAATTGCCCTGGCTTCAAACAACGAAGCCCAACAATCCTGAACTCTTTTTAATAGGTTAGCCTCGCCAGAAACATTGAGAAAAGTTGCCTGTTGACCGGCGAAAGAAGCGTCAGGTAAATCTTCGGCGGTTGCAGACGAACGAACCGCTACCAGAGCTTTTCTAAAATGGCTGCCCAGTTTCAAGTAAGCCAGCATAATTTCTTTTGCTAGCGCTCGGTCCATTTTGCCATTTTTGATTATCTCCTGGATTTTTGCCGAAACTTGGCTAAAAGAACGAGGATCATTTTCATCAACCAGCCTTAACTCGCGGTCAATTTTACTCTTCAGCTGATTTTCTTCCAAGAAATTAAAATAGGCGGCGGCAGAAACGCAAAAGCCGTCTGGAACAGGAAAACCGGCCTGGATCATTTCTCCTAAATTAGCAGCCTTACCGCCGACAAGCGGAATGTCCCCTTTATCAACATCCTTAAACCAATAGAGGTTTTTAGTTTTTGAGGGCAGATTATTCATTAAACAGACCTTTCTTTCTGTCTCATTTCTTCAGTTTCGTCGTTGCGGTTGTAGTCGTCTTGAAGCCGGATAGTTTTGCCTTTTTCCGGGGTTGAAGTTTCCATGATGTCAGCATCACTGATAGCTTGACAGCGGTGTTTAGTTCCCGGAGCGATATGGTAGCCTTTCAACAATTCCATTTCGTATTCCTGGTCGTTTAAAATTATTTTCGCTCTACCTTTAAGCAAACAAAGTGTTTCTTCCTTGATGTCGTGATACTGGTAAGAAAACCTTTTTCCTGCCTCTAGGTGAAGTATTTTCCCGGTCGCCGGCGCTTGTTGAGGTGTAAAAATAATCTCCCAGCCCCAAGGCTTTTCAACTTTTATTTGATAAGTTTTAATTGTGTTCATTGATTACTTCTTTTACTAAATCTAGTCCTTCACTAACAAGTTTTTGAGCTTCTTGTTGATTTCTGCTTTCGGCAAAGACTCTGAATTCTGGAGCGTTGCCAGACGGCCGAAAAAGCAGCCAGTCTTCTTTGTTGAACCAAATCTTAAGCCCATCAAGTTCTTCGATGCGCTGTTGTTGGTATCTTTCTCTTGCCTTTTTAAGAATAACATTATTTAAGGCGGAAGGGCAATCAATTTTGTCTTTAATGATAAAAAAGCGAGGCAAACTACCGGCAAGCTGTGACAGGCTTTGATTTTGATGATTTAACAGATTAAGCAGTTTCATTGTAGTAATGCCGCCGTCACGGCCGTAATGAAATTCGGCAGAAATTGTTCCACCGTTAGCCTCAAAACCAAAATTAATTTGCCTCTCTTTCATCACCTGGGCAACATAGGTAGCACCGACCTTAGTCCTGATTACTTTCTTACCTAAGCTTTCTACCACTGAAGAGGCGTTTATCGGTACAATAATAGAATCTCCCGGTTCTGATAAAGCAATCAGACTAGCGCTAACCTCACCAGGTAAAAATTCGCCCTTGTCAGTGATAAAAGCGACCCGATCACCGTCGGAATCGTAAGTTAAGCCTAAATCAACCTGGTTGGTTTTAACAGCCTCTAATAATTTAGTAAAACTGCCCTGTTTTTCGGTGTCACGAGTTAGCATTTTCTGGCCTAAATTACAGTTTATTTTAATTACTTTTAGCCCCAATTTAGTTAGAACTTCCGGCATAATTTGGCTTTGTGTGCCATTACCGGCGTCAACAATAACTTTAAAACGGCTCAAGTCACTACTAGCTAGTCTAAGTAACATTGTTTGATAAAGTTTTCTTGCCTGATCAGATTGGCTGATTTTTGGCAAACTATCGGCCTTAATGGTTTGGTTATTAAATTGACTGAAAAAAAGTTTTTCTATTTCCCGTTCATCGTCCTTAGTAATTTCTTCGCCGGCGAAGAAAAATTTTAGACCATTCAGTTGTTCTTCAATATGGCTGCCGGTAATCATAACTCCTCCGGCCAAATTCTGTTGCTTGACAAAATAAGTTAGGCAAGGGGTTGGAACAATTCCTTGATCGGTTATTTGCCATTCCGGTCCTAAACCCTTAATTAAATTATCTTTGATAGATTGACTGCTGGGCCGGGGGTCCATGGCAACGGCAATCGTGTTTTCTGCCGACTGATCAGACGGGTTTTTACCTTTACTTTTTAAAAAAGCGCTGAAAGTAGCGCCAATTGCTTGGCAAAATTTCGGGGTAAAAAAACTATCGGCTTCCCCCCTGATACCATTGGTGCCAAAAAGTTTATCTCTCATCAATTTTCTCTAAAAAGAGCTTAACAAAAGATCGAGCTGCCAGTCTAGCTTTAACTTGGTCTTGCCGGTTTTTTGCGAACTTTCAATTAACAGTAATTGCCGGTACAGCCAAATTAATTGTTTTAACGAGAAAGTTTTAGCTTGAGCGATTATTTTATTTTTCTGCCAGGGTGCCATCGGGCCAAGTTTTTTACCGTTATCATCTTTGGCGACAATTAATTCAGCCACTCTTCTGGCCAGCAGAAAAAAAATTAATTCTATCGGTGAATTTTCCAAAGCTTGATGGAAAAGAGTTATTTTTTCTTTTTGTCTTTGCGGTGATAAACAATCAAGAAAGGCGAATAAAGAATTTTTTATTTTAAAATTTTCAACCTTTACTTTAAAGGCAGCTAATTTACGGCCATCAACTTGCTTATCTTCCCAAACAATAAGATTATCCGGTTGTTTATTTTTAAGAAAATCGATTATCGCTTGCTTGTTTTTATTTTTTAAACCACTAAACAGCTTTTCGATAATGATTAATTGATCATCGTTAAAAAGACTATTGCCGGTTAAAAGTTGAACTAATTCTGATAAGGCCAAATCACCGGCCTTAAAACTAAGTATCTGACTGTTGTTTTTTTGAGAAAAACCAGCCTTCAATTCTCGCAGTCGGTTACGGCTGCTTAAACTGTCGTCGCCATGAAGAATTATCATTGCCGTTATATTTTATAAATTTCGTCACCGGATTTGGCCGGACTGTCAAGTTTTAGACCGACCGTATCACCTTTGTTGGCCTTTTCAATTTGATCGTGATCAACTTGCATTGACGAAACCGTCTGTTCAAATTCATTTGAGCCGGTAATCTTAATTTTGTCACCAACGCTTAAATCAGCCAGTAGTTCAATAACTGCTACACTGATTTTGTCAAAAAAGTGGGTAATTTGACCAATTTTTGTATCTGCCATTACTTCACCCCCTTTCCTTAATAGTAATCTTTTTTATTTTATCTTACTGGCCATTTATTTCCAACCAATGACATAAAGCCGCCGCCAAAGCATCAGCGGCATGATTAGGCCGAGGGATTTTATCCATTCTCAATCTTTTTCTGACTTCTTCTTGAACTTCCGGTTTTTTAGCTCTGCCCTTACCAACTAATTTCATTTTTATTTTTAGCGGCGGATATTCTAAAACATCAATGCCGTTAATTGCCGCCGCCAGCTTAATGACACCAATGGCCTGACCAACAGCAGAGGCAGACCGGACATTAACGGCAAAAAAAAGACTTTCCATAACTAGTATTTGTGGCTGATGTTTGTCTAAAACTGACTGGGTTAGCAGGAAAATTTCTTTCAGTCTTTGCGGCGAAGTGCTTTTATTGGTGGTTTTAAAACAGCCAAAACTAATATTATCAATCTGTTTTTGCCGGCAAGAAATAACCCCAAAACCTGTTTCCGCCAGCCCCGGATCAATACCTAAAATTAAAATGTCGTCAACCTTTTTAATTTTACTTCCCTTTTTCACTTAACCAGTATAGCATGGTTAAAGTTGTTGCTAACATGGCGATGATTATTTACCCATCTATTACTTCTATCAGTAAAAACGGCGCTTTTGAAAAACTAAAAGAGGTTAACCAATTAAAATTAACCACCATTAGTTTTTTCCCAACCGGTTTGAGTGCAACTGAGCGGCAAGCTTTTTATCAACAATTAAAGACAAGTTCAGTTAAAAAAATTGCCTGCCTACACCTGCGAAACGATATGCAGAAAAAAGAAATTAACTGGTTAATTAAAACTTATCAAGTTGATTACCTCAATATTCACCCACAAGGCTCTTTATATCCTTTTAATCTTGATCTTTCTTTTTGCCGTGACCAAATTTACATTGAAAACTCCTTTACTCTTATTCAAGAAGAAGAATTAAAAAAATACGCCGGTCTTTGTCTTGATTTTGCTCATTTGGAAAATGATCGGCTTTTAAGGCTGAGGGTGTATCTGGAAATTAATAAATTAATTAAAAGAACTAAAGTCGGCTGGGCTCACATTGGCGCGATTACCGCAAAACCATATTTAAGCCCGATTTCTAACCGACTGACTCATGACAATCATTTTTTTACCAGCTTGAGTCAATTTGATTATCTTAAAAAATATCGGCCAATTTTGCCTTTTGTGCTAGCGCTGGAATTGGAAAATAACATTAAACAACAACTTGAAGTTAAGCAATATCTGGAAAAAATTCTATAATTAACTTTAAAAATACCTAGTTCTTTGTTATAATTCCCTACTGTATTAGCTCGGGCCCGTAGCCCTGCCTGCCGGCAGGCAGGTCAGTGGTAGACCCTCCGATTCGGAGGGCTTTTAAGCAGGGTGATGGGGCTGATTAAATTACGAACTTTTAAAAACGAAATATATTTTTGGGGCCCGTAGCTCAGTGGTAGAGCACCTGCCTTTTAAGCAGGGTGTCGAAGGTTCGATCCCTTCCGGGCTCACATCGCCGCTTTTAATTGTTCTGGTAAAAGATTAGTCAGGCAACCTATCCCCCCTTTACTTTTTTGCGGAATTAAGCGAATTGGTTGTTGTGTTGGAAATATTTTATCCTTACCAACTATTTCTTTTAATACTTTTCCTAAAGTGGAATCGGCTGGTCCGGTAAAAACAACCGCTTGGTTGTCTAGTTGCAGTAAATTAAGCGACAACGGCGGTAACCGTCGATCGTCAATAACAACCAGGTTAACATCTGTTTCTCGACAACTTGATTCAATCACTTTTTGTGTATCTTGGCCCTGATAACGACCTTGGTTGAAAAAAGACCGAGCAACCAACAAATGCAACTGATCATTACTACCCTCTATTAATTGCGAATGGCCATCAATATCTCTTTGGCAAAAATTAAATTTTTGTTTAACTGGATTAACGGTGGGAATAACGGCTACCTTAAAGCCCCTTGCCCGCATTTTGTCTAAGTCGTTTCCGGCGAGATTCCAAATTGTTGGCGTGACAATAATAGCATCTTGTTTGGCCAAAACCCGACCGCCATCACCCAGATATGAAAGCGACACCAAACCATCTATACCTCTCCAGGCTTCTGGGAAAAAAAAGATTTGGCCATCAACTTCCAGATAGGCGTTTCGAGGCCAATAGCAATAAAAGCTTTCCAGCCAATTGACGGCCTGTTGCTTAGAAATAAATTGTTCCGGAATTGGCAATGGTTGGCTTTCAATTTGATTGTTAGGTAGAATTTGTGGCAATTTTAGCTCATTTTCCACCACCACAATGTGATCTTCTCCTCTGGCGCGGACAATTGTGTCGTAAATATCAAAATATTCCTCCCACAAAGAAACCAATAAATTGTCGTCAATCATTCTTTCTATTTCCTCTGGTATTTCTTCACCAGGAACCAAAGCAAAACCGGCCAAAAAGGCCGGGCTAGCAATTACCACTGATCGGTTTCGACTAGTTTCGAGAACCGTTTCAACATCTTTAAGGGAACGGAAGAACTCAGCCATGTTGTTGCAAATTTTAGCACTATAGGACTTAGAATAAAAATATCCGACTGATTCTTGGGTTAGATGAGGGTTTTAGAAGATCGCTCCAATTCCTGCCAATCCTTTTTCAAACTGTCAGTTTGCCGAATTGTTTCATTATCCTGCCAAAAGGTTGTCCATTCGGTTGTTGAACTGTTGGAACTGCTATAAACTTCAAGGCCGAGTTTTTCCAAAGCGGCCAGTAAAGCATTAACATCCCTAATTGCAATCGCTTCTTTCATTTCGGTTAAAATTTCCCGTAGTATTTTCAGCTGGGCAGTTGAATTCTTCTTGTAGTCAATCAGATAGACCGGCAAGCCGCTGGTGGTAATCATGTTATATTTCATTTCAAGCTGAGCCAATTCATCT
>CAZZNI010000015.1:0-11065 GCA_964655765.1 uncultured Gammaproteobacteria bacterium | reverse complement strand
TCCTCTTTTGTCTTTTTTATATTACCTTGCTTTTTACTGGTTCACGATCCGGTTTCCTGGGATTGGTTTTAAGTTTCGCTTTGTTTTGGCCGCTTTTATTGATTTCAAATCTTAAGAAAAACTTCAAAACAAAATTCCTTCTCCCTTTTGTTTCGGTTTTAATCCCACTGGTTCTAATCACCTTTTTCTTCGGCACTCCGATCTCTTCTCTTCCAACTCTAAGCGGGTCAACCGCAGAAGAAAACATCAACCATGACCAGCCACAAACAACCACCCTTGTTGGTTCTCAGGGCGGCACCGAATCGGGCGAAATTAGAAAAATCGTCTGGCGAGGAGCAATCGATCTTTGGAAAAAATACCCTGTTCTTGGCACTGGTCCAGAAACTTTCGCCTATTCTTATTACTGGACACGCCCCCAGCAACACAACCTAACTTCCGAATGGGATTTTCTTTATAACAAAGCTCACAACGAATTCCTTAATTATGCCGCCACCAGCGGCAGTTTCGGTTTGGCGGCTTACCTTGGTCTGATTGCCAGTTTTGCTTTTTTCTGTTTTAAAAATATTAAAAGATCAACCGTTTTTATCGCCGGCTTGAGCGCTTTTGGCGCAATTAATCTGGCTCATTTTTTTGGCTTTTCGGTTGTTGTTTCTAACCTATTTTTCTTTCTTATCCCGGCTCTAGTTTTAAATTTGACTAAAAGAGAAAAAACGAAATTGGAAAAAACAGCCAGAAAACTAACCACTATACAAGTCTTTCTGTTGGGGCTAATAGCCGCTTTTTGTTTTTACTGTCTGTCCGGTTTGGTTTATTTTTGGCAAGCCGACATTCTCTTTACCACCAGCAACAAACTCCACAATCAAGGCGATTACCCTCAAGCCAAAGAAACACTTGAGCAAGCAATTTCGTTTCGAAAAGAACCAGTTTACCTCGACGCCCTATCGCAAATTTTAGCTGGTTTATCGTTATCAATTATCGAACAGGACGAACCGCAAGCCCGTCAACTGGCCAGCCAGGCGATTGCTCTGTCTGATCAAGCAATCACTCTTAGCCCGTTTCATCTTAATTTTTGGAAAAACCGGATTAAGATTCTTTACAGTTTTGCCAAGCTGGATCCCCAATTAACCCAAAACACCATCGATGCTTTAAAACAAGCGGCAAAATTAGCTCCAACTGATCCAAAGATAAGTTACAACCTCGGGTTAATTTACCTGCAAACCAAGCAGTTTGAATCAGCAGTGACAACACTAACAGAAACTGTCCAACTAAAGCCTGACTACATTTTAGCCCGCTACGCTCTTAGTCTAGCACTGGAAGAAGAAGGAAAAACTACCGAAGCAAAACGAGAACTGGAATTCATCATCGAAAACATCGACCCAAACTTCCAACCGGCCCTGGAGAAGCTTAAGTAAAAACAACTGTTCTACTTGGATGCCTGTTCATTCGACAATAATTGTTCTTGTGCTTCACGGCTAAATAGGCAAAGATAATGTTTCGACGATAAATCTCGCTGCACTTCAGAAAAATAAAGACCACCAATCGGTAAACATGACCAGTAAGTGGCAAAAAACCGAACAACCATCTTGCCAACCCTCTTAGACACTACCGGACGGTCCATTTGAAGATCAACTCCAAAAGCAGCGGTTAAGGCTGGATCTTCAAAACCAGGATAATGCGGTGTTTTGTTTTTTAAATAAACCAAAGAATGTCCGCAGGCTTGTAAACATTCAACTTCAAGATAAGCCAAGCTCATATTCCTAATATCAGTAGCAACCTTCAAAAGGGTTAATCTGTCGGCTGGATAAAGATCAAAAGATCCCGGCAAGTAAATCAGCGGTGCGCCCTCGCCGTCTTTCGGCCGCGGCGGCAAACCCGGATAGGCAAACAAATCGGCTTGTTTATCATCAACTCGTAGCTGCCTCCTGGCCGGGTCAAAATAGCTTTTTCCCTCCCAAAAACGCCGAGCCATAATACCGTCAACATCATCTTTAACCAAAAATTGTTTTAATTGTTCCCGACTGTCTCGACTGCCACCAAAAGGAACCAGCCATCGGTACGAGCTGTCTTCAGATTCAAAATCATCTCCGTTAGGCCAAAAATCAAATTCGTTTGACATAAAACCTGTCAACAATTGTAAAACAGGCTGTCAATTTAAAACAAACCAAACTATTTAGTCAACCGGCTGTTATAATAATTCTTATAAATGGCGGCTAAAAAAATCATTACTGTTCCCAATCAGTTGTTAAGAGAAAAATCACAGCCAATCCGGTCGTTTGGCAAAAAAACCAAACAACTAGCCAACGACCTGGTTGAGACGATGGCTATGGCCGAAAAACAAATGGCTGGCGTCGGTCTGGCGGCAATCCAAATTGGCGTCAAAAAACAAATGTTTGTTTTGTTAAAAGAAAAGGGCAAGCCAGTTGAAATCATTGTTAACCCAAAGATAACCTGGGCAAGTAAAAAAACAATTACCGGCAGCGATAAAAAACAAGACCTGGAAGGCTGTTTATCAGTCCCTGATTTATGGGGTGTGGTCAAAAGGGCTGAAACAATTAAGATTAAATATCAAGATATCGCCGGCCGGACAAAAGAGGAAAAATTAACCGGGTTTTTAGCCAGGGTCGTCCTGCATGAATTTGATCATTTAAACGGCGTTCTTTTCATAGATCGGGTGATTGAGCAAAAAAACCAGCTTTTTAAACTTGAGCGGCAAAATGGACAACAGGAATTAGTTGAAATCAACCTGGAATGACAAAGATTAAAGCCGCTTTCTTTGGCTCTGACCAATACTCAAAAATTGTTTTAGACAAATTAAAACAAACCGACTGGTTAACAATTACTGACCGAGACGCCCCGGTGGGAATTCTGGCCTCTTATGGCAAAATTATCCCCCAAAAAACACTCAACCAATTCCCTTTCGGCATTTTAAATCTTCACCCGTCACTACTCCCGCAATACCGCGGCCCCAGCCCGGTACAAACTGCCCTGCTTGAAGGAAAAACGAAAACCGGCATTACTATTATGAAAATGGACGAACAAATTGATCACGGTCCGATTGTCTGGCAAAAAGAAATTACCATTAAAGCGGCTGAAACTGCTGGTCAACTTTACCACCGGCTGTTTAAACTCGGCGCCACTGCCCTAATCATGCTCCTGCCCGATTATCTAAACGGGAAAAGGAAATTAAAAGAACAAAACCACCAGAAAGCCACCTACACCGAAAAACTCGACCGTCAAAGTGGCTTTATCCCCAACCGGCAATTATTCAGCTTACCAACGGCAACAATCCGAAAACTTCAAGCTTTCAGCCCTTGGCCGGGAATTTGGACTGAGATTATGGTTAAAAACCAACCAAAAAGGCTAAAAATTTTACAAGCCCACTTGGACAATAAACAGTTAATCCTTGACGAGGTTCAACTGGAAGGAAAGAAAAAAGTCTCGTTTAAGCAGCTGCTGGAGGGGTATGGGCCTGTTTTTTAACCGTTCGCAAACATTTGGTGCACAAGCGGTAAGAGCCCTTAACACCATTTAAAACACCGTTGAAACGGTGAAGATTGGGCTTACTAACCTTAATAGTTGTTTGCGCTTTTTGCTTCCATTGTCCACCGGCCACACCACGGTGGTGCCGATGAGAACGGCCAACTAATTTACCTTTATTGCATCGATCACAACGATATGCCATGCTGTATAATATAACAAAAGTCAGCCTGAATTGAAAGACTAAGATGATTGAATATCTTTTTTCCAACCCAACACTTTTTTTAATCTGGGCAATGGCACTGCTAACCGCCATTGCTGTTCATGAATTTGCCCACGCGCTTGTGGCCGATAAACTTGGTGACCCTACCCCAAAACTGGAAGGCAGACTTACTCTTAACCCAATTGCCCATCTCGATCCGATCGGAACATTAATGATCTTGTTTTTCCGCTTTGGCTGGGGCAAACCGGTTAGAATCGATCCTTTTAACCTTAAAGACCCTCGAAAAGATCAAGCCTTAATCGCCTTGGCCGGACCGGCTTCAAGCTTACTAACGGCAGCTGTTTTCGCCTTAATCTTAAAACTGCTTCTCCAAACTAATTTAGCCAGCCCTTTTTTGCTATTAGGGTTGTTGTCACCCTTCATTATTCTCAACATTGGTTTAGCAGTTTTCAACTTATTGCCGCTTCACCCGCTCGACGGCGGCAAAATATTGGTCGGCATTCTACCAAAAGAAACTGCCCAGCAATTTGACCAGTTTCTTGGCCAATACGGTTTAATAATTTTATTATTGCTGTTACTGCCTGTTTTCGGCGGCTCACTGCTAATGCAGATCATCGTTCCGCCGATTAATTTCCTGATTAACCTGTTCCTGCCCTATTGACTTTCGGCCAACTTTTTTGCTAAATTATTTATAGCCTGCCAAGCGAGGAAAAGACGTTTCTAACACTTTCCTCAAAGTGTAAAAAGGGAGATCGAAAGTTTCCCGACCTCCGTGGAGACGGGAACAGATCACCCCCCTGGAAAATGATTCAGGAAAAAGTTAAGCGGCTTGCCTTCTTGGCGGGTTGTTCAATTACCAAAAATTACTCCGTTTTGAGAATCAATTATCACTTCGCCTTTACAAACTGGGCAAATATCCCGTGGCGGGAAAATGAAAGTTTTACAAATTTTCCCTGTTTGAGGGTCAAGATTAAGACATTGTTCCCCCACTAAGCGATATCGCTGGGCGTTTAAACGCCATGTTCCTGGTGTGGAAATTTCAACCACTCTTCTTCACCTTTCTTTCTAACCAAAGCAAATAAGCAATCCAAAAGAAAAGATAGGCAAAAATAATCAGGTAAAAAATGCCGACAAATAAAATTAACCTGGTCCAAACAAAACCCAAGCGGCCGCCTGGGTTAAAAATGAATTTAATTAAGACTAAGAAGCCTAAAGAGACGATGGCACTGGAAACTGGTGCCACTAACAATAAAAACGCTTGCGAAAAATCTCTCTCAAGCAATATCCTTCGCAGCGTCAAATAGGGGTGCCAAATCAACCCCAAACCGTTGCGCCAAAAAAGATAGGTCTCCCTTAGAGTCAAATTGACCAGTATGGTAATTTTCTTTTTCATTTAACCAACCTTGTCTAAAAGCTAATCTTGCTCGCCTTAACTTCATTTCAGCCGCTTTAACTGACTTTTGGTGAATTCCGGCAATCTCTTTAACTTTTAAGCCTTCTACATACTTTAGTCGTAAAATTTGCCGATATCCCTCGGAAAGATCGCCTAACACCGCCAGCAGTAGCCTTTTCAGTTCTAGTTCTTCAAACGCTGTTTCCGGCCCTAGTGCCCGACTGGTAATTTTTTCTAAACCCGGCAGTAGTGAAAAAACAACCGTTTTAATCTTCCTTTTGCGATAAAAATCGGCAATATTGTGCCTCGCAATTGCTATAATCCAGGTTGAAAGCGAGCTTTTAAAAGAAAACCGTGGCAGGCAAATAATCGCGTCCATCAGTGTATCCTGAACCACCTCTTCAACATCCCGACTATCGGCAATTTTTAAAGACACGAATGATTCTAATTTGCCGGCAAAATTTTGACGAAACCGCTTTAAACTTTGACTATCTTGATGTAAAACCCCTTTAATTAACTGTTTTTCGCTTTTATTCTCCATAGATTCCCACAGCATAGCAATTTGTAATATAATAATAAAGTTAACCTGCCGTCTTAGCTCAGTTGGTTAGAGCAGCGGTTTTGTAAACCGCAGGTCGTCGGTTCGAATCCGACAGACGGCTCAAGAATAAATACAGACATATGCCACAAAACACTGCCATTACCACGGAATATTTTAAGCAATATCGACAAAAACTCGGCTTTGGAAATCAATCCGATGTTAAAAATTTCTTTGGATCGAAAGATATCGCCCCGGCTATCGACCTTAATTACATTAAATTACTCAACCATAGGCTTTACGACATAGTTGATCGAGTTAATATTGTTGTCGCAAAAGATATAAAAATTGATAATCTAAACGCTTTTAAAGAAGAATACATAAATAAAACTTTTAACATCATGCAAGCAAACGAAATCTTGCCAATCTTGAACAATCAAGGGAGACGCCCGGAACAAGTTTATTTTTCTTGGATGCGTGGATATGTAATTTCAAATTTCTTCTTGAAAGCACTGGGAATCATTTTTGGAATTGATACCACGAAAATCAATTTTATTGGTGATGATGATTTACGAAAGATAAAAACATTCAAAAGAACGCCAAAAGCTGATTTGGAAATTAATTTAACAGCCAGAAAAAAAATAAGGATTGAAATGCAATCTGGTTTTACTGGAATAAACGATATCAAACAGCATAAAGTTCTAGAGGCTAAAAGAATTTTTCGCGATGAAAACACCCGCTCACTGGCACTTCACATTGATCTTTACAATGGACAAGTTGCTTTTTTAAAACTGGATGAAATAAAAAATAACGATGTAAACTGGATCACACGACAGCAAATGGAAGGACAAACAGTTTTTAATATAGATCAAAATCATTTTGTTTGGAAAATCACAGAGCCGCCAATCAAATATAACAAAATTATTTTTGATTAATTTTATGCCCAAGAAATTAAAAGTCATAGATTTATTCTGCGGAGTGGGCGGATTAAGCTACGGTTTTGCCAGCGATAAAAATTTCAAAATCGTGGCCGCCAACGAAATTTTACCCAAAATGGCAAAGGCATACTCATTAAATCACCCTAATGTAAAAATTTATGTTGAAGACATAAAAAAATTTGGTGCGAAGAAAATAGAAAAAGATTTAAATATTAAAGCATCAGAAATAGATATTGTTGTTGGCGGCCCACCTTGTCAGACTTATTCAACGGTTGGAAAAAGACTAATTAACGACCCACGCGGAAAACTCTTTCAGGAATATTACCGAGTGCTAAAGGAATTTAACCCAAAGTTTTTTCTTTTTGAGAATGTCAAAGGTTTACTGTCTATGCAAAACGGGAAATTGCTAGAAACGATAATTTCTCTTTTTGAATCATTGGGCTATAAAGTACAATACAAACTTCTCAATGCGGCTGATTTTGGTGCACCACAAATAAGAGAGAGGGTCATAATTATCGGTTCAAAATTAAAAACTACTTTTCAATATCCACCACAGACACATTTTGATATGGAAGAAGGCCTCGATTTATTTGGTAACAAATTACAATCTTATCTTACACTTGAAGAAGCAATAAGCGACTTACCTTTCATCAAATCCGGCGAGGAAAGTTTTGATTATGCATCCGATCCGCAAAATGAATTTCAAAAGAAAATGCGCAAAAGCGCACCAAAAAAATTAATGGACCACAACGCTCCCAACAACAACGCCAGATTAGTGAAAATAATGGAGCTTCTGCCCGATGGCGGAACACCGGAAAATTTACCGAAAAAATTACGGCCGGTATCGGGTTTTAAAAATACTTATTGCCGCCTTTGGTGGAACAGGCCGTCAACAACTATCACTCGCAATTTGAGTACACCATCATCCTCTCGGTGCATACACCCGAAAGCTCCACGCCCACTCACAACACGCGAAGGAGCACGAATTCAGTGTTTTCCCGATTCATATCAATTCTATGGATCCCGCAGCGACAGAAATCTACAAATAGGTAATGCCGTACCAACAGTCCTATCCAGTGCACTAGCAAAAGCGATTTTGTATAATTTCAAACGAGAGTATGAAAAAAACAAGAATGAGGTTTACGAAACAAAGAGAAAGTAGAATAATGTCAAAAATTTACCTCTCCTTTCTTTTTGTCTTTTATTTTTTCACTTTCTCCTTAGCCGGACGAGTGGTGGCTGTTTATGAACCAAATAGCCAGCCTAATAACCGTTTTGGCATTCATATTATTTCCGAAGCTGATTTAGACAACGCCGCCAAATTAGTTAACAGTAATGGTGGCCAATGGGGCTATGTCACCATGGTTATTACCGAAGACGAAAGACAACTCGACCGCTGGCAAGCTGTTTTTCGCCAGCTTAACCGGCTTAAATTAATTCCGATTATCCGATTGGCAACTAAAGCAGAAAACAACCACTGGAAAAAACCAGAATTAAACCAAGCGCCTGTCTGGGCCGAATTTTTAAACCAATTGCCCTGGCCGACACAAAATCGTTATGTCGTGCTGTTTAATGAACCAAACCACAGTAAAGAATGGGGGCAGGAAATTAATCCGGAAGAATACGCTGAAATTTTGGTTGAATATTCAAAAAAATTAAAAAATAGCAGTGACCAATTTTTTATTTTACCGGCAGGCTTGGACGCTTCAGCCAGCAACCAATCAACCATCACCATGGATGAGGTTGTTTTTCTCAACCGAATGCTTTCCAGCCGGCCCGATGTCTTTAATTATATTGACGGCTGGACTTCCCACTCTTATCCACAGCCAAATTTTCAAGGCCCAGCTACCAACCAAGGCCGAGGAACAATTAAAACTTTTGACTGGGAACTAAGCTTGTTAAAACAACTCGGTGTTAATAAAACCTTGCCGGTTTTTATCACCGAAACCGGCTGGAATCAGCAAAACCTAACCGAAGAAAACTTAAACAGCTATTACCAGATTGCTTTTAAAACAGCCTGGTCTGACCAACGGATTATTGCCGTTACTCCCTTTTTACTTAACTATCAAAGCGAGCCGTTTACCAACTTTTCCTGGCAAGTCCTAGGGACAACTGACTTTTATCCCCACTATTACCAGGTCCAAAACTTGCCAAAAATATCGGGCAGTCCATGTCAAGATCATCAAGCAGAAATTATCGGCCAGATTCCGTCTGATTTAATTATCGAATCAAATTATGAGTTTATCTTAAAAATTAAAAACACCGGTCAATCAATTATTAATCAAAACGACAAGTTTTTATTTAAATTTAAAACTGTGCCGGAACTTAAAATTAAAACCTCACCGCTGCCGGTGATTGAGCCGCTTCAAAACGGCCAGGTCAACCTTGAGTTAAACGGCCCAGCTGAAAAACAGTCAATTCAGCTTGAATACTGGCTTGAAAAAGATAAGCAAATTATTTCACCGGTTCAACGGCAAACTATTACTTTCCACCGATTATTAAGCCTTAGGGGTTTTATGGTTTGGTTAAAACTGCTTGAGTAGATAATTTTATCAACAATTCCCTATTGTCGCTTTTAGAAGGACGATTTAATTTTTGCGCACCGCACTTAAGACATCGATAAACAATTTTTTCCCGACCGCTTTTCCTGATTAAACCAATTGGTTCCATTAAACCTTTGCAAACAGCTTTTCTGTCTCCGGGAAAAATGTCAACATGAAGGGAAAAAAGGCAATTCGGACAATGGTTGGTAAAACCGTCGCCAACAACATGGCTATCACAAACTAAACAAACAAAATTTTCCTTTCTTTTGAGAAATTTCTTAGAGTTCACTAAAATTACTCTTTATGGGTTAAAGTCGCTTCAAATTCAGCCCTGAGGAAAAACGGTGACAATTTCTGAATCTTTGACCAAAGTTTATCTTTCTCTTGCTTACTACCGGCTTTAATATAATCACGACGGTAACGAGCCAGCTTGGCGGCCTTACCTTGTTTAATCCTAATACTAGTAGCTTTCTTTTTTGGTGAAATACGGCTCATAAATTTTCTTATTTTTGTATTCTACTCTACTCTTATTCAGTTGGCAAGGGTGGAGGCGGCGGGGTAATTGGAATCGACGGCGGCTGTTGATCGGCTTGGTCAGCGCCTTCACTAGCGCCTGTCTGGGACTCATTTTCTTGCATTGAAGGGGTGTTGTCCATCGGTTGCGGGTTTTCACCATCATCAACCCTGCCCTCCGATTCGGAAGGCCAATCATCCTCCGAATCAGAAGATGATCCGGGCAAAAACAAAACCAGTAAAGCGATAATAAAGATAAGCACTGCCAAGCCGCCTAAAACATAAGCCAAATTACCTTTAATCCAACCGCCCAAACCACCGCTTTCATCCTCAGCTATCACTTCGGTCTCATACGCCGGAGTCGGGGTTGGTGAAGCGGCAATTGCCGATAAGTCTTCGTCAACACTGGGTAAAATCTGGCCAATTGGCTCAAAACCTTCAGCCGGCTCTTCTTCTTCAACCGGCAATGGTGTCGGAGTAGCCGTTACTTTTGTTCCGGCGGCGGCGGCAACATAATAACCCCTGGCACTGGCTTCATTAGAGTAACCACTGGAAGCACAGTCATTCCAAGCTAAAACAGTGAAATAATAAAGTCTGCCTGGCGTAAGGGCACTGACAACATATTGGCTGGTATTGCCAACATTGGTCGCTCCGTAAATATAAGTACCGGCAGAAACTCCATACAGTACCGAATAGTGAGTCGCCCCATTACCCTTGTCCCAAGTCAAAGCTACCTGGCCGACTTTAGGGCCAGTAGCGGCTCTTAAATTACCGGGGTTGCCGGGAGCCGGTTTATCACAAGTTGGCGCGCTGGCAGGAGTATCGTTATCATTGTCATCATTACTGTCTTCATCTCCTCCGCTACCGGGATCAACCACGGTAATAGTTGCCGTCGGTGCATTACCAACACTGAAAATATTTTCTAAAGTGCCGATTTCTCCGATAACACTGCGAGAGGTAAATTGTATTACCGACTGGCCAGTGCTTTTAGCTTCAAAAGTTAAAGTCGCCCACTGCGAACTGCCTTGAAAATAAGAAGTACCGTCATTAAAACTGGAAGAAATAAATACCAAGTTACCAGTAACGCTATGAGTATTGAACGGGAAAATGCTGCCAAAACTAGCACCCTTAAATTCCAAAACCGATTCATTAAAACTTAAAATCGCCTCGCTGACATTAACCTGTCTGCCGCTAGTGTCCAAATTAACATTAATATTAATTTGCTGGCCCTTTTCTATCTGCCGAGACGAAGGATCAAGGCCGAAATTAGCTGCCCAAGCTTGTTTGGGTAAAACAGAAACAACAAAGAAAAACAAGCTAATAATAATGGACAGTTTTACGATCTTATTTTTCATTGCTTTTCCTACTGCGGATCTTGTCTGACTGACAAGGTTTCAAGAATTAACATTTTATCGGCGGCAGCGGTGTAATTATCATAAT
>CAZZNI010000014.1:0-17439 GCA_964655765.1 uncultured Gammaproteobacteria bacterium | reverse complement strand
ATATCCTCAAGTCAAGATAGTCGAAAACAGAGCCAATTTAGGTTTTGCCAAAGGTAATAATCGGGCCTTGGTAAAAGTAACAACAGAATTTACACTACTGCTTAATCCCGATACTGTTTGTCACCAAGAAACACTGTCAGCTTGTTTAAAGTTTATTAAAAGCAAGACGGCAGCAGGAGCTTTAACCTGCCGGGTTGAATTGGCCAGTGGTCAGCTGGATGAAGCCTGCCACCGCGGTTTTCCGACTCCATGGAACGCTTTTTGTTATTTTTCCGGCTTGATAAAACTATTTCCGAATAGCCGGTTGTTTGCCGGTTATCTGCTCGGCCATCTCGATAAGACTAAAAGCCATTTAATCGATGCCGCCAGTGGTGCTTTTCTGCTGATTCGGACTAAGGCGGGCAAGCAATTAAACTGGCTGGATGAAGATTATTTTTGGTACGGCGAGGATCTGGATTTTTGTTATCGGCTAAAACAAAAAGGCTGGCAGGTTTATTTTTTACCGCAAGTAAAAATTACTCACTTGAAAGGAATGGCTTCGGGGATTAAAAAACATAGTGCCCAAAATAGCCAGGCCAGTCGGGAAACTAAATTAAGATCAGCCCGAGCTTCAACCGAAGCGATGCGCCTGTTTTATCGAAAACATTATTGCCAAAAATATGGCCGGCTGATTAGTTATCTAGTTTTGAGTGCAATTAAGCTTTTAGAATTTATCCGGGTTAAGAAAATAAAATGAAGATTGTTATTGACGGCAGAATGTATGGTCTGGAACATGCCGGTATCGGCCGTTATGTTCTTAACTTAATTTCTTATCTAGAAAAGACCGATCAAGACAACCACTACTGGATTCTTTTAAGAGATAAATATTTTAAAACTGTTCATTTTACTAATCCTAATTTTAAGAAAGTCAGAGTTGATTTGCCCCATTATTCTCTTGCCGAGCAGCTGTTTTTACCGTTAAAACTTTTTTCTCTTAAAGCCGACATCGTTCATTTTCCTCACTTTAATGTGCCGTTGTTTTATTTCGGCCGTTTTGTTGTCACTATTCACGATTTGATCAAACATGAGTTTAAGGGTAAACAAACTACCACCAAAGCAGAAATCTTATATTGGCCGAAATATTTTCTTTACCGATTGTTAACAGCAATAACGATTAAGCGAGCCAGTATTATTTTAACTCCTAGTTTGTGGTGGCGAAAACGACTGACGGACAAGTACGGCGTTCCAGCGGCCAAAATTATTGTTACTTACGAAGGAGCCAGTGAGTTTAATAAATTTAAATTTAATAAAAAACAAGCGGAAAAATTATTAACTGATTTAAAAATTAAAAAACCTTACTTAATTTATGTCGGTAATTTGTATCCGCATAAAAATGTTGAACGATTAGTAATGGCGGTTAAAAAATTGCGCAAAGAATTTGATCTACAATTAGTAATTGCCGGCTCAAGGAATATCTTTTTTGATCGATTTAGGCAAAAAACAGCTAGTCATCTGATTACTTCAAAAAATGGATTTGTTAATTTAGTCGGTTTTCAGGATAACGAACAGTTATTTTATCTCTACCGCCAATCAGTTGCTTTGGTTTTTCCTTCGCTTCTAGAAGGTTTTGGTTTACCTGGGCTGGAAGCCTTTGCCGCTCAAACAGTGGTAATTGCTTCCAATAATTCCTGTTTACCGGAAATTTATGGTGGTGGAGCCATTTATTTCAATCCTTTAGATATCAACGACATGGCAAGTAAAATCAGATTAGTTTTGAAAGACGGTAAAAAAGGGAAGCAGTTAATTGACGAGGGGACACGACAATTAAAAAAATATAATTGGCAAAAAATGGCCAGTGAAACTTTAGCGGCCTACCATCAAGCCGTTTTTAAAAACAGGCCATGAAAGTTGCGCTGGTTTACGATCGGGTTAATAAATGGGGTGGCGCAGAGCGGGTGTTACTGGAACTGAAAAAAATCTTTCCCCAAGCGCCTTTGTTTACCGCTGTTTACGATCCCCAAAAAGCGTCTTGGGCAAAAGTGTTTCAAGTTAAAAGCAGCTTTTTAAACAATTTGCCTTTGGCCAGACAAAAACACGAGCTTTATCCGATGTTAATGCCCTTGGCTTTCGAGAGTTTTAATTTTAATGATTTTGATTTGGTTATTTCGGTTACTTCAGCCGATGCTAAGGGGATAATAACCGGGCCAAAAACAGTTCATCTTTGCTACTGCTTAACTCCGACCCGGTGGTTGTGGAGTGGTTACCGTGATTATTTCCCCGGTCTGCTAGGGCGAAGCTTGGCTTATCCTTTTGTCTATTATCTTAAAAGGTGGGACCAGTTGGCTGCTCAAAGACCGGACATCTACATTAGTATTTCAAAGGAAGTTAAAAAGCGGGTTAAAAAATATTATCGCAGGGATTCTGTTGTTGTTTGTCCGCCGGTTAATGACTTTTTTTTAGAAAGACCACTGGTCAAAAAAAAGAAGGACTTTTATTTACTGGTTTCCAGGTTGGTACCTTACAAACGGGTTGATCTGGCCATTAAGGCTTTTAACCAATTGAAATTACCGTTGAAAATAGTTGGTAGCGGAAGTCAGGAAAGATACTTAAAAAAAATAGCCGGCAATAATATTGAATTTTTAGGTAATTTGACAGACGACAAGCTTTTTTCCTATTATCAAGAAAGTCTGGCGCTGGTAATGCCACAGGAAGAGGATTTTGGTTTGGTGAGCCTGGAGGCTCAAGCCAGCGGGACGCCAGTAATAGCTTTCGGCCGCGGCGGAGCCAAAGAGACAATTAAAGCAGGCCGAACCGGAATGTTTTTTAATCACCAAACCGTTAATTCTTTAGTTGAAGCGGTTAAACTTTTTGAACAAAAAAGTTTTTTGGCCGAAGAATGTCGGCAGAATGCGTTAAAATATCAGCCGGCAGTTTTTCGAAAACAGTTTTTGGCAACAATAAAAAAGGTATGGAAACAAAAACAGATTTAAGTCAACATCTTTATGTTTCGATTCTTTGTGGTGGCGGCGGCACCCGTTTGTGGCCGCGGTCAAGAAAAAAGACACCAAAGCAGTTTATCGACTTGGCTGGTAAGAGTCCGACCTTTTTGGAATCAGTTAAAAACGCCAAGCAATTAACCTCGATTGATAAAATTTTTGTTATCACTAACGCAGATTATGTTGACGAAGTAATCAGCATGAGCAATCTGCCGCTTAAAAATATTTTTGCCGAACCGGAGAAACGGGATACAGCGCTGGCAATGGTGGCAATGACAGCGGTAATCCGGCAACATGACCCACAAGCGGTGGTGGTTAACCTCTATTCTGATCACTTGATTGAAAAAAGAGACCAATTTGTTAAAAACATGTTGTTGGCGGCTAATTTTGCTTACCAGAATGACTGCCTGGTTTTACCGGGTACCAAACCAACTTTTCCCCATACCGGTTTGGGCTACATTCAGGCAGAAAAAGATCCACTTGTTTTTCAGGGGAAGAAAATTTTTAAAGCCAGTAAATTTAAAGAAAAACCGGATTTAGAAACGGCTGAAAAATATCTTAAAGCTGGCAATTTTTATTGGAATGTTGGTTACTATACCTGGACGGCCAAGGCACTGACAGCCGCTTGCAAACAGCATGCCCCGGCTCTTTTCCAGGCCGGTGAAGCGATCTACCAAGCTTGGGGAGCCAAGAATGAACAGGCGCAAATTGGAAAGATTTATCGCTCGGCAACGCCGGTTTCCATTGACCGTGCCATTGCTGAAAAAGTGGACAATTTGTATTTAGTCCCGTCTGATTTTGAATGGAACGATTTAGGCAATTGGCAAAAAGTTTGGGAAATGTCGGTTAAAGATAAGAACGGAATGGCGGTTTTTAAACGCGGCCAGGGGAGCCTGGTAAATATTGAAAGCAATGACTGTTTAGTCGACATCAAAGATAAATTGGTGGCGCTAGTTGGGGTTGAGGATTTAATTGTAATCGAAACCGGGGACGCTTTATTAATAACTAAAAAAGATAAAGCTCAGGCCGTTAAAGCGGCGGTTAATTTTTTAGAAGAGAAGAGGAAAGACGACTACCTTTAAGGAAACATTTGAAGCTTTAAATGCTATACAATCTTGCCAAACGAACGATTGATCTTGCCGGGGCTATCATTTTATTGATTATTTTTCTGCCGGTTTTTATCATTGTGCCGATTTTGATTAAACTTGATTCAAAAGGGCCGGTTTTTGCCGATACACCAAAAAGGGTCGGGAAAAATAAAAAACTGTTTAGGATGTTTAAGTTCCGTTCAATGATTGCCAATGCCCATCAATTATTACGGGAAGATCCGAAGTTTAAAAAACTGCTGGAAGAATATCGCCAGGGGAGTTATAAATTAAAAGAAGATCCGAGAGTAACCAAGGTCGGCCGTTTTCTGCGGCATTATTCACTTGACGAATTGCCGCAAATCTTTAATATTATTAAAGGAGAGATGAGTTTAGTTGGTCCGCGGGCTTATTACTCGGACGAACTGGTTCATCAACAACAGGTGTATCCTAACACTAGTAAACATGTTAAGAAAATTCTGACGGTTAAACCGGGTATTACCGGTTTTTGGCAGGTGGCAGGCAGAAGCGAGGTTAATTTTGACAAAAGAGTCGCCATGGACGCGGCTTATGTTGAACGGCATTCGATATTGGAAGATGTTATCATTGTTCTAAAGACTCCTTGGGCGATGCTTTCCTGCAAGGGGGCTTATTAAATAAATTAACCAATGGCCGATTTTTTAAAAACTAAAATTAATTTAGACAATCCTCAAGATCAGTCATCGACTGGTTTTGCTTCTATGGAAAAACCCAAAGAGGACCTGTCTGCCGGCAGACAGGGTAATTTTTGGACCAGATTGCCCAAGGGGTTAAAAATTGTTTTGCCGATTTTTGTTTTACTGCTTTTACTGACTGGTTTGGCCGGTCTTTTTATTGTCCGGCCGGGTTTAAAACTGAAACAAGATGCCCTGGCTTTGCAGGCTGAAGCTGGCAATATTGCCGCTAGTTTTGAAAACCAGAATTTACCGGCAACACTTGATTCAATTCAAAAAACCCAAAATCTGTTTATGCAGTTTAAGGCAGATTACCAGTCTTTAAGCTGGACCAAGATTTTGCCGGTAGTTGGCGGTTATTATGGTGATGGCCAACACTTAGTTAACGGCATTGACCATTTGTTAATGGCCGGGAAAGAAGGAGTTGAGTCGATTCAGCCATATGCCGACATTTTGGGTTTTGAACCTGAAGAAGGCACTGATGCGGTCGAAGAGCCGAAAACTGCACAAGATCGTTTGGAAATGGCCCTAAATACGCTGGAGAAAATTCAGCCCAATCTTGATTCAATCAGTCAAAAACTTGACTTGGCTCAAGCTGAAATTGACCAGATTGAAGTTGACCGTTACCCGGACGAACTTTTTGGCTACCAGATTAAAAAGAATGTTGAATTATTAATCACTACCGTTGACAGTACTGCCCAGCTGGTTAAAGAAGCCGGGCCTTTAGTTGGTTTTTTACGACCGTTAATGGGGATGCCCGACACCCGGCGTTATTTGCTGTTGTTTCAAAACGATGCTGAGCTTCGGCCGACCGGCGGCTTTCTAACCGCTTATGCCATTTTGGAAGCCAGTCAGGGAGATTTTAAACCATTAGGTTCTTTTGATATCTACAGCCTGGATGCTAAATTTGGCAATCGTTTACCGGCCCCTGAGCCAATCAAGCAATATCACAAAAATGTTTTTTACTGGCATTTGCGAGATATGAATTTATCACCTGATTTTGCCGTTTCAATGGATACTTTTTGGGAAAATTATCAAAAAGTTGCCGACAGTGATGTTGATGGCATTATTGCCGTTGACACTAATGTCTTAGTGGAGATACTTCGTATTTTAGGTCCGATAGGGGTAGCCGGCTGGGGTAATTTTACTGCCGAAGATGACCCTCGTTGTGACTGTCCACAGGTTTTTTATGAACTGGAACTTTTTGCCGATAAGCCGGTTGGTGAAGTCAGGGAAGCCAGGAAGGCAGTTTTAGGGCCACTGATGCATTCGATTTTACTTAATGTAATGAATTCGCCCAAAAAGAAATGGCCGGAATTTTTTAATCTTTTCTTGAACTTGGTAAAGGAAAAGCATTTACTCTTTTATTTCTTTGAAGAAGATTTGCAAAAATCAATTGAGGCGATCAATGCCGCTGGCCGGGTGAAAGATTTTGACGGCGACTATCTTTATATCAATGACAGCAATTTTGCCGGTGCCAAGTCAAACATGTTTATTGAGGAAACCTTTACTCAGGAAATTGAGGTTGCTTCCGATGGCACGGTGACAAAGACCTTAACGATTGATTACAAAAATCCCGCTCCACCGTCTAATTGCAACTTAGAAGCCGGTGAACTTTGCCTTAATGGGCTTTATCGTGACTGGCTGCGGGTGCTGGTACCCAAGGGGAGTAAATTAATTTCAGTCGACGGTTCGGAAATAGAGCCAACCGCTTATGATGATGAGCAGTTAGGTAAAACTGTTTTTGAAGCTTTTTATGGTGACAAATCGCCATTGCGGCCGGAAGGCAAAGCCCAGGTTATTTTTAAATACACACTACCTTTTAAAGTTAACGCTAGTGAACCGTACAAATTGTTAATGCAAAAACAACCGGGGACCAAAAACCACCAGAGCATTATTCTCTATCAGGGTAAAGAAACGGTTTTCCCTCTTGACGGCGATCGCCAGCTGACTTTTTAAATGTTCAGAAATTATCGCACCGAAGGTTTTATTATTAAACAACGCCCCTTTGGCGAAGCTGATCGATTGTTGACAGTTTATTCCCAGCATTTTGGTAAATTACACTGTTTGGCCAAAGGAGTTAGAAAGCTGAAAAGCCGTAAAGCTGGAAGTTTAGAGCTTTTTTCTTTAAGCCGGCTTTTTTTTGCTAAAGGCAAGAATCTGGACCTAATAACTGAAGCCAGTTTGATTAATAATTTTTCCGACTGGCGAAACAGTTTATCCCGAGTCGGCGTTGCTTTTTATTTTGCCGAGCTGGTTGACAAATTAAGCGCAGAAGAACAGGAAAACCGACCGGTTTTTAACCTGCTTAAAGACAGCTTTATTCGTTTAAGGAGTGAAAACCTAACCTCCTTAGTGGCTGATTTTGAAAAGCAATTATTAACCAACCTGGGTTTTGGTGTTCCCGAGCAAGAAAAGGGTAGTTTACGCGACTATATTGAAGAAGTGATTGAACGGCCAATCAACACGCCAAAGATTATTAAACAGTTGTTTTAATGGTGCTGTTTAATTACAATTAAGCCTATGGCAAATGACCTATTGGAAAAAGTAACCGCTCTTTGCAAAAGACGCGGTTTTGTTTTTCCTAATTCAGAAATTTATGGCGGGTTGCAGGGTTTTTATGATTATGGGCCGTTGGGGGTAGAAATGAAAAACAATATTAAACGGTTATGGTGGCGGTCAATGAAAAAAAGCCAGGAAAATATCGTCGGTATTGACGGCGCCATTATTACCCATCCGAAGGTCTGGGAAGCGTCGGGCCACTTAGAAGGATTTACTGATCCATTAGTTGACTGCAAGGGATGTAAAAAAAGATTCAGAGCCGATGAAATTAAGAATGACAAATGTCCTGAATGCGGTGGAAAATTAACCGATGCTAGGAAATTTAATCTGTTAATGGAGTCGTCTTTAGGGGTAATTGAGGGAGAAAAGAAAACCGTTTATTTGCGTGGTGAAGCTTGTCAAAATATTTACCTTAATTACAAAAACATTCTTGACTCAAAACACTTAAAAATTCCTTTCGGTATTATTCAAATTGGCAAAGCTTTCCGCAATGAGATAACACCGAAACAGTTTCTCTACCGTCAACGGGAGTTTGAACAATGGGATTTGCAATGGTTTGTTAACCCAAAGGATGCAGAAAAATGGTATCAGTTTTGGAAAGATGAACGGCAAAAATGGTACGAAGGGTTAATAAACAACAAAGCCAATATTAGACTGCGGCAACACGAGCAGGATGAACTGGCTCATTATGCCAAGATTGCTTTTGACATTGAATTTAAAACGCCTTGGGGTTGGCAAGAATGGGAGGGGGTTCACTGGCGGGGAGATTGGGATTTGTCTCGTCACAGCCAGTATTCCGGCAAAGATTTAAGTTATCGTGATCCCCAAACCGAAGAAAGCTTTATTCCTTACATTATTGAAACTTCCGGCGGAGTTGATCGAACCTTTCTTTTTTTACTGCTTGATGCTTATCACGAAGAAGGGGAAGGCAAAGACAAGCGAACCGTTCTCAAACTTCATCCGCAAGTAGCGCCGGTTAAAGCGGCAGTTTTCCCACTACTGGCCAATAAAAAAGAACTAGTAGACTTGGCCAAAAAGGTTTACCAAGATTTAGCTTCAGATTTTGAAGTTACTTTAGATGACATTGGCAACATCGGCAAACGCTATCGAAGACAGGATGAAATCGGCACCCCTTTTTGTTTAACAGTTGATTTTCAAAGCCTAGAAGATCAGACTATCACTATCCGTGATCGGGATACTATGAAGCAGGAAAGAATTCCACTTGACTCGGTAATCAAAAAAATTCAAAATAGCTTGAGGGTTTAAAAAATGAAGAACAAAAATTTACTAATAGTCATTATTGTTGTTATTGTTTTGGCCCTTGGCGTCGGTGCCTTTTTATTACTTTCGCCAACAAAGAAAGAACTGGCTCCAGAAGGTGGCGAGGTTCAAAAAACCAGGCTGGAGATAACCGATGTACCCTTGGAAGAAAGACCGTTTTTAACCTTAAGCCCGATTAATGAAGGTCGTGAAATAGAAATGACGGTAGTTAATTTTGGCCAGGCGGAAAATGTTGAATATGAACTGACTTATCTTTCTGAGGGTTTTTCCCGCGGAGCGATTGGGACAATTAAACTGCCAGACAAACCATTAATTGAAAAGACATTGCTGCTTGGTAGTTGTTCCAGTGGAACTTGTAAATATGACAAAGATGTTGAAGGCGGTCAGTTGACTTTAAGAATTAAAGATGAAGAGGGGACAAAAAAATTGATTTCTGATTGGCAGCTTTATTCGGACCTAGAAACACTTGCCTCGAGCGACGGAATTTTTGAAATCACCGCCAGCGGCTTTGCCAAAGGTACTTTCATTGTTGCTTCAACTTTGGGTTTGCCGGAAGTAATAGAAACCGGTGAGGTTGTTGCCGGCCCTTACGGTGTGTTTGGCAATTTAACCGGTATTAAAACGGCTGAAATTAGTTTTGATGCCGCCGGTTCAACAATCTTAGCCTGGGACGGTGAAAGTTGGCAGGAACTGGAAACAGACTCACAATCAACATCCACCACCGCTGAAACAAATGTCCTCGGTGTCTATGTGGTCGTTAACGATACGGCCGCCCCAGCCCAATAGGCTTTTGAGATGCCTAAAATAATTTTCTATATTGATTATCAGAAAGACCTGGAGTCTGTTTTTCGTCGGTTGGTAAATATTGACCCGGCCGGGTTGGAATATCGGCTTAAACAAAGAAAAGATTTGGATAGATCGGTGATTGAAGTGATTTTAAAAGAAAAAAAAGCCGAGAAGCAAAAAGAAATTTTTAATTACTTTCTGGAAGATTATTACCGGAAAAATTTGGCTCAAATGAAGGTGGTTAGGGATAATTATCAAAAGATTTGGGAGAAAAAACAGAAACCGTTTTTTGAGTTGGTCACCGGTGTAATGGGTGATTTGCCTTGGAACTTCAGGGAATATCGTTTTTTAGTTAGCTCTTTTTACGCTAAGGCGGCTTGGGGTAAAAGTAATAATTTAGCGACTTGGTGGCGGCGCAAAACGGAAGCAAACTACCATATGAACGGCTACGAACTGGTCTTGACTCATTTTTTTGAAACAGTTGATCAGATTTATAAAGATAAGAGACCGGTTTCTGATTGGCATTTGTGGGCATTGGCGGAAATAACCGCTCATATTCTTGTTTTTAAAGTCAGCGGTGTTCGGGAAAATCTTTGGCCTGATTTGGGCAAACAACTTTTTAAGCAACCAATTGAAGACAATTTTAAAACCGGCAGTTATCCGCAATTGGCTAATTTAGCCAAAGAAATTTACCAGTTGTTTCAAGAAACAGAAAATTACAAGGAATATATTCAGCAGGCGATTACACTAGTTAAAAAATACCCCGAAAAGAGATTGCTCTCACCTTCAAGGTAAGTTAGCTTGACACCTGATTACAACCGGTTTATTCTTGAAGTAATGGCCAATCCCGTTCTGGCAGAAAACGAAATTTATCATGTTGTTAATCGCGGCCTTGATCGAAGACCTGTTTTTTTGAATCATTGGGATTTTATTAGGGCGTGGAGGACTTTAGACTTTTATCGTTTTAAAAAATCTGATTTAAATTTAGCAAAAGTTCTTGTCTTAGCAAAAAAGGCAAAAGAAAACTTTTTGGCTGATTTACATAAAGATAACAATAAATTAATTGAGGTGCTTTCTTATTGTTTTATGCCCAATCATTTTCACTTTCTTTTAAAACAAAAACAGGAAAATGGGATTTCGACATTTTTAAGTAACTTTACAAACAGTTATACTCGCTATTTCAATACCAGGTGCAAGCGACGGGGTCGTCTTTTCGAGGGGGTTTTCAAGGCGGTACGGATAGAAACTGAAGAACAGTTAGTACATGCTTCTCGTTATATTCATCTTAATCCGGTTGTTTCTTCTGTAGTTAAGGAATACGAACTGGATAATTATCGTTGGTCTTCGCTTCCGGAATATTTAGGCAAACAAAAAGAACTCGAAATTTGTGATAAAGAGGTGATTTTGAATAATTTTTCATCTGAACAAGATTATCAAACTTTTGTCCATGATCAAATAGAGTATGGACGAGAATTGGAATCTATTAAACATTTGTTACTTGAGTAAGAATATAGGTCTCAAGCTAACTTACCTAAAAGGTAGGCTTATTTAGCCAAGAAAAAAGGCCAAGTTTCTTGTTTCGTCATTGAAGACGAAGAAACTTGGCCCGGTGTGTTAACGGCCGTCCTTAATCATTCCGGCCGTTATTGTGTACGCCAACATGGCCAGGAAACCTGACCATAGTCCCCACCAGATTGGTGGAGATTCGAAGTATCCATTCCAATGGTCATATGTCCCGGTTGGCCAGGTTAATGATTTTCTGAACAGTTCAAAACTGTCCGCCATGAATGGCAATAATGCCATCCAGGCGACCAGGGCAATAACCGTGGTCAGGCCGGCAAGAATTATTTCTTGCCACCAGACTACATAACCAAACCGATTCTCAAGTTTGCTTATCGCATTTCGGGCTACCGCTCCAACATATAGTGGCCCAAATACGGTCACTATCCAGCCCAAAATCATTGCCCCAACTCGGCTTACGACTGTGGTAAGCTGCTTCATCGCAGCCACCATCGGCTGGCCGCCGATTCCGTACAGCAACACAACAAACACCAATAGCAAAAACAGTGAAATCAAAACGAATATTTTCGGCTTCATTTTGCCAACCTCCTTGTCAATGTTCAGATACAATAAGATGGCGGTATTTTATTACTATAGGAGCAAAAAAGCCAGTTTTTGGTTTTAATTATCCTCTTGACAGGGAGTTTTTTTTGATACAGAATGGTGAGTAGTGGTGAAAAGTGGTGAATAAAGACAATGATTATCGGGCATTACTTTGGTAGGTTAGGCGAAAAGAACAGGACGGCAATCCCGTCCAAATTTCGCCGTAGTTTAGGGAAGAAAATTGTTGTTGCTCAGTGGTATGAAGGCTGTCTGGCGGTAGTTGCTTATCCACAATGGGAGCGGATTGTTAGCCAGATTAAGGACAAGACTTTTCTTTCCAGCTCTTTAAGAGATACTGACCGGTTCTTGCTAGGGAATGCTTATCCAGTTGACTTAGACAATCAAGGGCGATTTGTTTTACCGCAAGCTTTAATTAATTATGCCGTTTTGGGGCAAGAATTGGTTTTTGTTGGTTTGTTCGACCGTTTGGAAATTTGGGATGCCAAGGCCTGGGAGGAGAGGCAAAAATACTTAAAGGAAAACGCAGGGGAGATTGCTGAAAAATTAAACCAATCGAACAGTCGGGTAAACGAATGAAATTTGAACACAAAAGCGTTCTCTTAAAGGAATCAATTGCACTTTTGAATATTAAACCGGGAGAAAAATATATTGATGCCACGGTTGGCGGCGGCGGACACGCAGCCGCTATTGTTAAAGAACACGGTATTATTTTAGGTTTAGATCACGACCCTGAGGCGTTAGAGGCGGCCGGTAGATATCTTGCTTCTGCCTGCCCTGTCCCGCCAGAATGCACTAGCTTTCGGCGGGGATTAGATTTCTACTGCCGCCTGGCCCGGGGCAATTTTGCTAATTTGAAGCAAATTGCCCGGCAAGAAGGGTTTGAGAAAGTAAAAGGGGTTTTGTTTGATTTAGGTGTATCGAGCTATCAGCTTGACACACCCGAACGCGGTTTTTCTTTTAACCGGGAAGCGCCGCTTGATATGAGGATGGATCCGGAACTGACGGTAACGGCGGCTGATTTAATTAATGGGTTAAATAAAGGAGAGTTAAATGAATTATTTACTAAACTGGGCGGGGAGCGGCTGGCTGGGCGCATTGCTCAAGCTATTTGTCTCGCCCGTCGAATAAAACCAATCAGAACAACGGTTGAATTGGCTGAAATTATCCGCCAAGCCAAACCGAGACAGGGTCATTTAGACCCGGCGACTAAAGTTTTTCAGGCTTTACGGATAGCCGTTAATGACGAACTTAATAATTTACAAAAAGGCTTGGAAGCTGCTTTTGACTTACTTGATCAAAATGGCCGGTTGGTGGTGATCAGTTTCCACCAAGGTGAAGACCGAATTGTTAAACAGTTTTTTAAAGAAAAAACTTTGGAAAAGCAAATGGCAATAATTACTAAAAAGCCAATTAAACCTAACCAGCAGGAAGTTTTTGACAACCCACGGTCAAGAAGTGCCCGGTTACGGGTAGGAGAAAAACTATGATCCGAAAAAACATTTTAAAAATTGTCGCCTTAACTGTTGTCTTTTTGGCTTGTTTTCAATTGTTTGTTTCTCATCGGCTGGGGACGGCCGGTGAACGGTTGAGGGAAGTTGAAGAGCGGGCGATTGCCTTGGAAAAAAGCAACCGACTTTTGCGGGCTGAATTAGCCAAACAGGCTTCTTTAAGTCAAATAGAAGAAAAAGGGCGAAAGTTGGGAATGGTAGAAACGACTTTAGTTTTAGATTTAACCGAGCCGCCTGTCTTGGCGCAAAATCAATAAGTTAAAATAAATTTATGAGTTTGGAAACCAGGTGCCGGTTACTAGGGACAATTTTTTTCATTTTCTTTATTCTGGTTTTAAGCAAATTGTTTTACTGGCAGGTGATTGCTTCTGGCCAACTTTCAGCTCAAGCTCGCAATCAACATTTTGTTTCAATGGAATTACCGGCTGAAAGAGGTGAAATTTACAGCCATGACGGTTTCCCTTTGGCGGCTAATTCCGAAGCCTTTTTGCTTTATGCTTCTTTGCCAAAAATTAACCGGGACGGTCATGAAATTGCCGAGCTGATTACGCCGCTGTTTGCCGAGAAAGAAGAAGTGGCTTCAGTGTCGGCGACGATTGAAGATCGGTTAAACCGGAAAGATTTAGTTTGGGTGCCGTTAAAACACCGGCTTAATATTGCTCAAAAAGAAGAAATTGAAGCCCTGGGGATTGATGGTTTGGGTTTTGAATCAGAAGGAATTCGCGATTATCCCGAAGCTTCAATGGCGGCACACTTACTCGGTTTTGTCGGCCAGGATGTTGAAGGCCAGCCGAAAGGTTATTTTGGGCTGGAGGGTTACTATGACCTTGAGCTTAAAGGGAAAAGTGGTTGGATAAGACGGGAAAAGGATCCATGGGGCAGGCCAATTTTAATCGGTGAAGCGACGGTAACCCCGGCTCAAGTTGGTCGGAGCTTGATTACTACCATTGACCGGCCGGCGCAATATTTAGTTGAAAAAAAACTAGCCGAAGCATTGAAAAAATACGGTGCTGTTAGCGGGACTGTAATTATCGCCAGGCCGAAAACCGGTGAGATTTTAGCAATGGCCAGTTTACCGAAATTTGATCCCCGGTCCTTTTGGCTTTATGAGCAGAATCTCTTTTCTAATCCGGCCACTGCCCAGTCGTTTGAACCTGGTTCCATTTTTAAAGTTTTGATTATGGCTTCAGCGCTTGATGCCGGAGCAGTTGACACGCAGACACAATGCGACAGCTGTGATGGGCCGAGAAAAATAGCTGAATATGAAATTGAAACTTGGGATAAAAAATATTATCCCGGTTCAACCATGGCCGATATTATTAAACATTCGGATAATGTTGGCATGGTTTTTGCGGCGGAACAATTGGGACTGGATAAACTTTACGATTATTTACTGGCTTTTGGCATCGGTTCACCTACCGGTATTGATTTGGGGGAAGAAATGAGTCCGGTTTTAAGACATAAGGAAGATTGGCGTTTTATTGATTTGGCGACGGCTTCTTTTGGCCAGGGTGTGGCGGTTACTCCTCTTCAGATGATTAAGGCTGTTGGCGCTTTGGCCAATCAAGGCAAGCTGGTTCGGCCATTTGTGGTTAAAAAGGTGGTTTCGGCAGAAAAAGAGATTGAAATAAAGCCCAAGTTAGAAGCTCAAGTCATTTCACCGGTGACAGCCAGGATTATTACCGAAATGATGATTGGTGCGGTTGAAGGCGGTGAGGCAAAGTGGAATAAGCCGAAAAATTTACGGGTTGCCGGTAAAACCGGAACCGCGCAAATCCCCATCGCCGGTCATTACGATAAAGACAAAACAATTGCTTCCTTTATTGGTTTTGCTCCGGCGGATGATCCGGAGTTTATTATGTTAACGACCCTGCGTGAACCAACCAGTTCACCTTGGGGATCGGAAACAGCCGCCCCTTTGTGGTTTGATATTGCCAATCAATTAGTTAAGCTTTGGCAAATTAGTAATTGAAGGTTACAATAAGAGTAATGAACAAATTAAAACTGGCGGTTTTATTTGGCGGTAGGAGTCCGGAACATGAAGTTTCGATTATTTCAGCCCTTCAAGTTCTAAATGCTCTGGATCAAAGTAAGTACGACTTATTGCCTGTTTATATTTCCAAAGACGGTAAATGGATTTTAGGCGATGAAACTTTTTTGAAACCGGAAACATTTAGGGATTTAAAAAAAATAACCAGCCGAAACACAAGGATGGTCTTATCACCGGAAACCGAAGATGGTGGCTTGGTTGAGATTAACCATCGGTTAATTTTACTGCGCCGATTGAAAAAAGAAAAAGTTGATTTGTTTATACCTGTTTTTCATGGTCGTTTTGGTGAAGACGGTAGTATCCAGGGTCTTTTTGAATTGGCCGGAGCGGCTTATGCTGGTTGCGGTTTACTTTCGTCGGCAATAGGGATTGATAAGATCGCCAGCAAACTAATTGCCAAAAGTCTTAATATCCCGACTTCTAAAGGGATTTTAGTTACCGAAATTGATTGGCGAAAACAAAAATCAAGATTAACCGAAAAATTAAGTGATAACTTGAATTTTCCTCTGTATGTAAAGCCAGCCAGATTAGGTTCAACCATTGGTGTTAGCCGGGTAGAGTCAAAAAAGGGATTGACGGAGGCGTTAGAGGTGGCTTTCTTTTACGACACCCGCGTTTTGGTGGAAGAAGGATTAAAAAACGCCCGCGAGATTAACATTTCCCTAATGGGGAATAACCCTTATCGGTTTTCAGTGTGTGAAGAACCGGTTACCGGTAAAGAATTATTATCGTTTGAAGATAAATATTTAAGCGGGTCAGAAAGCAACAAGGGAATGGCCGGAGCAAAAAGAAAGATTCCCGCTTTGATTAAGAAAACTACCGAACGGAAAATTAAGGATTATGCTAAAGAGTTTTTCACTCATATTGACGGCAAGGGAATTGCCAGATTAGATTTTTTAATTTCTAAAGACGAAAAAACGATTCTTTTTAACGAAATTAATACCATGCCTGGTTCTCTGGCTTTTTATCTTTGGGCTGAAAGCGGAATTAATTTCAGTCGGATGTTGGACCAGTTAATTAAATTAGCTCTGGAAAACAAACAGGAGAAAGATAAATTAACAACGGTGTTTAAGAGTAATATTTTGGCCAATTTCAAAGGAATCAAAGGCGGTAAACTTTAATAATTTTGTGTTAAATCATTTTCCAGAAAAATCCATTTAAACCGACGGTTTAACTGTTTAATTTTAGCAAAATAATCTTGATAGGAGTCATCAATAAATTCAGTCTTTGTTTCCTGGTTGAAACCCTTACTTAATTCAATTGTTCTCTTATTTTTTCCAACCAAAACCAGGTGATCAAAAACCGCTTGAGACTTTTCTCCTAGTCTGAAATGGTGGACAGCTTCTTGTGGCCCTAATTCGACGATACCGGGTGTTACCAACACCTTACTGCCTGAGATTTTGCCGGCCGTTTTAATGATTGACTCAAAACCGGTAATGTTACTGCTGTAAGTATTATCAACTATTATTGAATTATTAAGCGGTTTTAATTCGGAACGATTTTCAAATACCTCAAGTTGATTTATTTTGCTAATGAGAGTTTTTATATCCCTTTCCAGCTTAACGGCTAAACAGAAAGCAGCCAGGATATTGGCAACATTGGCAAAACCAAACAATTTGCTTTTAACCGAAAATTGTCTTTGGTTAATTGTAATTTGAAAGCGGCTGCCGAATGAGCCAAAAGCAAAATTATCGGCCTTGATAAAAGTTTTTGGTTTTTCAATCGAGTAACCGATCGGTTTTTTTATTTTTCTTTTCCGAAGTTGTTTTTGGATATTTTCATCGTCCAGATTAAAAACAATTTTCTGCCAGCTTTTAAGATAATCAACTAGCTCAAATTTAGCTTGAACAGTGTTAGTCAGTGAACCGAAGCGTTCCAGGTGTTGGCTGGTGATGCCGGCTAAGATTCCCAAGTCCGGTAAAACCATTTGGCAGAGTTCTTTTATTTCACCCTTTTTATAAGCTCCCATTTCACAAATAAAATATTTATAATGACTGTCGAGTTCCAGGTTGACAACTTTAGCAATGCCAAAAAGGGTGTTATAGCTGTGCGGGGTTTTGAGTGTCGGGTATTTATCTTTCAGGAATTGATAAAGAATTTCTTTGGTTGAGCTTTTACCGAAAGAACCGGTGATGGCAATAATTTTTAATCCATTTTTCTTAAGTTCTACTATTTTTTTTCTGGTTTTATTGATGGTCATTTGTCGATTAATAATTTCGTAAGGTTTTAAAAAGAGCAGGGCAGGCAGAATTAATAATGGCGGTTGATTAATTGTCAAAAAAGCAAAAATTAATCCAAACCGGTAATCTGACAGCAACAAAATTAAAAGAACACTTATCAACCAGTATCCGCAGG
>CAZZNI010000013.1:0-24615 GCA_964655765.1 uncultured Gammaproteobacteria bacterium | reverse complement strand
CAGGTAAAAAAAGCCGTTAAAATAGGCAACGGCTTTAATTTGCCGCCAACTGTCTTCAAAATCGGCTGCCTTGCTGTTACCGTTATAAACCCGACCGTCACCGAACCACCAAGGCGATTGGCTGCCATCAACCCCAAGCAGGCTCTCCTGATTGATAAAGTCACCGCCTGCCAGCGTTTCAGTCCGATTATTATCCAGTTCCAGCTGATAAACAGCCTGGCGATCCCGGTCTAAAATAATTAATTGATTGTCAATTAATTTCAACTCCGAAGCTGAGGCTTGGGGTTTAATCAAACTCAAATCATAGAAAAATTGCCCCTCAACTTCAAAACCTTTTAAGACTGACCCCAGCGCACTTTCCAGTTCTTTTTTAAAAGCCGTTAAAGCACTTTTATCTTCACCGCTTAAATTTTCTGCTTGAGAAAATAATTCTTGAGCTTCGAGTAATAATTCTTTAGCTTTAAGCGGATTAAGATCAGCCAGCCCTTGACCGGCGGCTCTTTTTTCTTCCGCCTGAGCCAGTAGTTCATTAACTCTGGCCAGGTCACCAGTCTGCTGGTTTTGCTGTTTACCTAACATCGCCACCAAAACAACTAACACCGCCAAACCTAAAGCCAGTCCCCACCTCAAACGAATATGTTTTTCGGTTTTGTTGATTGTTTTTAAAAAAGGGATCGGTAGCTTATCCCACCAACCGGCAACCCTCTCTTTAACCGGATCAAGTTTTTCTAAAACGGTTTGCCGACTGACATCTTGTTGAAAAAATTCCGGTTCAGCCGGCAGGGCAACACTGTCTTCTACCGCTGATTGCGGTAATTGGGCAACGATTAAACCCATGCCGCCGGTTTTTGATTCATCACCTGCTTGAGGTAAGGTATGAACTAATGGCGCCAAAACTTCAACCGTCGACAATGGATTGCCACTGGCTAAAGCCTTGTCTAAACTGTCTTTGGAAACATAGTCAAAGAAATCACCCGTCCCCAAGCAAAACAAATCACCGGCCTGAACAAAACCACTGCTGGAACCCCGACCGCTTAAAATTAAACCAGTTGTCTGCCCTCGACGCAAAAAGGCTTGTCCCCGATTGCTGGCGGAAAGATATAAAATATCACCAACTAAAGCGGCGGCAACTAAATCAACTTCCTGTTTGTCGTTAACTTCAATCGCCACCTTTTCAACCGCCTGGCTTAAAGCATCAAAAGGAGGTTTTTCTAAATCACCAAAATATTCTTCGTTAAGACGGGTTAAAGCTTCTTTGCCCAGTGCTGCCGCTTCTTCCTGGCTGTCAACGGTTAGACCTTTAAGGCTGATTAGAGCCATTAATTGGCCTCTTTTCTGCTTTTTTTCTTCCTCTTGAGGAGAAAATATGTGAGCCCAAGTAGCTAAACTAACACTCAAGTTGCCAACAATTCTGGCGGTTTTTAACAAGGCAGCCATGTTTTAGTTTTTAAAGAATCACCAACGCCAAAACAAAGATTAAAAAGCTAACCAGTAAATGAAGCCAGGCTATCATCTTAACCGGCAGGTCAAGAGCGCCGTTTAAAGTCCGGCTCATCAGCCCTACCTGGCGAACAACAATGAAAGCGAAGGCCAAGTAGATCAAAAAAAGCAACAACAACGGCCATTTTAAAATTTGCCAGATATTAAGATTAAGTAAATTGTCTAAACTGATCAGCTCTAATTGCTGTCCTGTTGAAATGTTCACCTGGCCCTCCCTTCCAGTTTCTCCTGCTCTTCTTCTAAAACCAGCTGATTTAAAATCTTAACGATCTTGCCCGGAAAAGGAACATCAATAAATTCAATCTCCGGAATCGTGCCGGCCGTCTGTATTAAAACATCGCCGTAATTAAACAACGATCGGACAAAACCGCCAACCTTAACCGAAACATCCTGGACCTGGTCAATCTTAGTTTGGCTAATGTCACGGTAAAGAATGTTGGGAAAATTAACATCAACTACCCGCTCATCGGTGATAATGTTGACATTAAAAAACCAGGATAAAAACCGCTCAAAGCCGTAAGCGAAAACAAACAGATACCAAAAAAGAGTCAAGATTAGACGAAAGTTGGCCGGTACAAAATCAAAATTAGTAATGGCAAAAACCAAAAAAGGTGCTAAGGCCATTAAAATAACCAATAAGATCCAGGGTATATTGGTAATCGGGTGTTTACGAACCAACAACAAGACCTTTTCCTTGGCTTCCTGGGTTTCAAAGTGTATTTTTGTCGGCCGAGGGGCAAAAGCGGCCCAAATCGAACGGCTTCTTTCTTTCAGCAACTCCTTGGCAGTTTCACCTTTTTGCGGTAAATCCTGGTTGTCAACGGCGGTATTTTTTTTAACCACAGGTTTTTTTTCTTCTTTTTCTTTAGCTTTACTGGCCACAAAAATATCCGGCATTTAGTTAAATCCTTTAAGCCATTTTATCATTCGAAAACAACAAATAACAGCAAGGCTGGTTTTAACACCCAGTACTAACATGGAAGGATTATTTTTTCTCGATGTTGAACAACATCGACTTGAGGGCAATTCGACCCGGCGCTCGCAAGTTAAAAACGGTTTTAAACTGATCGCCATCAACTTCGAAACTGCCTCGATTAGTAACAAAACTGATTTTATTAGTCTGTCCGTTGGTGCCATAAGTTACTGTCACCGCCCCAACACTGGTAATTGCTCCATCCAGTGAAGCCGCCTTTTGTTTCATTTGCTCTTTATTCCACGGATCACCGCTACCACCAAAACAACTGACATAATCTTCCGGCAGAATATGACTGGCCGCCTCATCGCCACCGGAACGGTAAACAATCACCGCATTTAAAATATCGGCCATCTCCGATTCATTTAGCCAGGGGTTGTTCCGACCGCAAGTTGCCCCAGAGCGGTCTTTATACCAGCCTTTGTAAAACCAGGGCGAACCAGCTTTCTTTTCCCAGGCCTCCGAAGTCCAGCAGTCCTTAGAACCACAAGCAGTGTCCCACAGCATCGGTGTTGAATGGCCTTTTGAGCTATAGGAATAAATCGCCCCACCGGCAGTAGAGGCATAAAAAGTTGAAATTATCTCGTTGCTGGAATTAGACACCACCACTTGACCTCGGGTTTCTTCAACCGCCCGATGCCAATCAGCCGCTGCCGGGTTACCGGCTTTGGAAGAGGAATAAACCTGGCACGATTCAGTAATACAAATCGGCTTGCCCGCAACAATGGCATAACTTCTGGCCGCTACCGCTTGAGCCTTAAGAGCTTCATAACCACCATTGGCCGCCCAAGATGACGGCATCTCGGCAATGCCTTTCAGGTAATTACCCTCAAAATCAAGTTCACCAACAGTAGTGGAAATGGAAGCCGGAAAGTCCCTGCTTTCAATCCTGACATTACCGTAATAGGCTTGTAAAATCTGCTGGTAATTTTGGCCTGCTTGTGATCGGCCAAGCGCACCGTACTGGCTCATGCCTTTGCGATGCGGTGCACCGAAAGAAAACCCTGCCCAGGCGGGAGAAAAACCCGGATTGTAATCTGGCCGAGAAGCCGGATCATCAGCCAAAGGTACTTCACCGACTGAGGTTTGAAAAGTGCCAACTTTGGCTTCCAGCAAGGCTTTTTGTTTGGCGGAAAGTCCAGCTACCCTGGTTGAAAGCACGCCCAAATAATCTTCCACCTTTTCAACTTCCTTTCTTAAGAAAGCAGTTTGTGACGACAAACTTTCCTTAGTTTTTTGCAAAAAAGCCCGGTTGCTCTCCAATTTTTGCTTATCAACTGCTAGGTTAATCAATTTTTGTGAAATATCTAAAATTACCTTCCTGTCCTCACCGGCGGCAATGTTGCGATAAGACAATTCTCTGGTTAAGTCAATTGCACTATGAGAAGAAAGTAAAACAGTAAAAAGAGATAAATGCCGGCTGCGTTTGTAAAAATCCCTAACTCGGGAATTAAAGATCTGTTTTTGGTCGGACAAGTCGGCTTCTCTTTGGTCAATTTCAATCGCCAGTTTATCAGCCTGAGCTTCAGCACTTTTAATTAGACTCTCGGTATTATTGAGCTGTGTTTCCAGTGTTTGCAGTTGTTGTTTGTTTTGGCTTTGGGCCGGAGAATAAGCACCGATAATTTCCTGGCATTCTTTAATTTTTTGCTCACACTCTTCGGCACTGGAACAATCGGCGCTGGAACAAGAGGCGGCAAATAAATTATCGCTGCTAAAAAAAATAAAATCGGCAGTAAATAGACCAATTAGAATAAAGGCAGTGATAAAAAAAAGCGGTTTGAGCAGCCTCATAACTTCCTTTAGCAGTATAACATGTTTGAGCCTAAAGCCTGGATTATGTTAAACTCCAAAAAGAATGAAAAGAAATTTTTTGGCCGGCTTGTTATTGGTGATAACAATCAGTTTACTGTGGCCGCAACAGGCTCAAGCTGTACCCATACCAACAGCACTCGGCACAATTGAAACCAAGCCAACCGAATTTTTAACCCAAATTCTCCAATTTTTATTTGGCATCAGTGGCGGTATCGCTTTCTTACTAATGATCTTCGGCTCTTTTCAAGTCATCCTCTCGTCGGGAAACCCCGATAAAGTCAAAGGCGGACAGGAAATTATTACTTCTGCGGTCATGGGGCTGTTGTTTATTGTTTTTTCTGTTTTTATTCTCAACTTTATCGGCGTTGAAATCCTGGCCATTCCAAAAATTTTTGATTAACATAAAATGACAGAGTCTTTAGCTTATAAACTACCAACATACACCGACATCACTGGCAGTGACCACTTTCTAAACGACACTAAGCCGGGCGGCCTTTTGGAGCTTTCATTTAATTACATCTTTCCTTTGGCGGCGATTGCTTTATTTATCTTTTTGCTCTGGGGTGGCATTTCCTACATGCTTTCGATGGGTAATCCTGATAAAACCAAAGCTGCTTGGGCCAAAATCACCCAGGCTTTAATCGGTTTTATCATTATCTTTACTAGTTGGTGGTTAATCCAGCTGGTCGAAGTAATTTTTGGCGTCACTATTCTCGGCAACTAATTATTTGCCAAACCGCCGCTGTCTTTTTTGATATTCGGCAATTGCCCGGTCAAGTTTTTGTGGGCTAAAATCAGGCCAAAGAGTCTCGGTAAAATAAAGCTCAGCGTAAGACATCTGCCACAGTAAAAAGTTTGATAATCTGACTTCACCGCCAGTACGAATAATCAAATCAGGATCATTCTCACCATTAGTGTAAAGAAATTTACTGAAAGTTTCTTCGGTGATTTTTTTAGCCGGTATTTTTTGATCAACAATTTTTTTAACCGCCCGCAAAATCTCATCCCGGCCGCCGTAATTTAGAGCAATGTTTAATTTTAACCGCTCTTTTTCTTTAACGATGTTCAACATTTCCGAAATTGCTCCGGCTACCCGCCGGGGGAAAGCCTGAAAATCACCTAAAATCGCCATCTTTACCCCTTTCTGCCGATATTCTTTTTTCTTCTCCCGAACCATTTTTACTAATAATTCAAAAATGCCTTTAACTTCCTGCTGGGCTCGCTGTCTCCAATTTTCAGTTGACAGAGCGTAAACAGTTAAGGTTTCTACTCCCAGCTTTAAGCAATGTTCAACTATCGCCACCAAGGCTTTAACCCCCGCTTCGTGGCCTTCGGTCGAAACTAAACCACGCTTGGTTGCCCAACGACGGTTGCCGTCCATAATAATGCCAATATGTTTAGGGATATTATTTTTATCCAGTTTGATCGTTGAGATTGTTTTTTTCATCGATTTCTCTTCACCATATAGTCGGCCAATTGTTCCAAAAGCCCTCGTTTATTTTTATCAGTAGTAATTTTATCAACGACAATTTTAGCCTCAGTGACAAGCTGACTGGCTTTTTGTAAACTATACTTATCCGCTCCAGTTTTAATAAAAATTTCCTTAATTCTGTCTATTTCCGACCGGCTAATATCTTTCTTGCCATAAGTTTTTTCTAAAAAATCTCTTTCTTGCCGACTGGCTTTTTGTTTGGCTTTTAAAATCAACAGCGTTGCTTTACCTTCCTTAATATCCTGACCGGTTTCCTTGCCCAAAACCTTCTCATCACCAAAAGCACCTAAATAGTCGTCTTGAATTTGAAAAGCAATTCCTAAGTTTAAGCCATAGTCAGTTAAGTTTTCCAATAAACTATTGTTACCCCCAGCCAGTATTGCCCCCAGTCTTAAGGGGCCGGAAACAGAATAATCAGCTGTCTTTAGTTTGTGGATTTTGAGAACATAGTCCTGGCTGAATTTACCTTTCTTTTCACCGAAAATATCAAGGGCCTGGCCGAAAGCAACTTGTTGAAACACTAAGTTAGCTTCTTTCTGGCAATCAAAAAGCCTGTCTTTGGTAAAACCGCTATCAAAAAGCGCCTCCTGGGCCAAAAACATTCCCAGATCCCCTAAGTCAATTGCCATTGAGAGAGCAAAATGTTTTTTATCACCTTTAAAATTTTTCTTATCAGCCAATTTCTGATAAAAAACTTCCGGTGTTTGTCTACCTCTTCTGAGCAAGGCTTTGTCCATAACATCGTCATGAATCAGTAAAAAAGAATGGATCATCTCCAAAAAAAGCGAGGCTTTGAAAATCTTGTTTGTTTCTTTACCTTTGGCTATTTGATAACCCAAAACCATTAATGCTCCCCGGGCTTTTTTACCGCCACGCAAATGGTCTTGATAAAGATCGAGCATTTGGACAGCTAGCGGCGAAATTGTTTCCGCCTGTTTTTTCTTAACTTGGAAAAACCGGTCAAGTAGTTGATCGGCTTGCTGGCTATAATCAGCTAAAAAACTTTTTAATCTCATTAAAGTGCCCCCATTTTATCACGAAGCGGTTCGGGTTTGACAGGAAAATAGGCAATAACTTATCATTAAGACAATGAAGCAGCTTGCTTTTGACATTGGCCAAGAACTACTCCTTAACCCTGGTGACTCCACCAGTGGAATCGGCAACCAGGATGAATACAAAAGCATCGGTGCGTTTATCTCTTCGATTCTACCTAATGTTTATGTCTTTATTGGTGTGATTCTTTTTGTCATTTTAATCGCCGGTGGTATACTAATGATTACCAGTGCCGGTAGCGGTGATGAAGAAAAAACTGCTCAAGGTAAAAAAGTTATCACCACCGCAGCCATTGGCCTGGCAATTGTGCTAGCCAGTTGGTGGGCAATTCAAATTATTAAAGTTTTAACAGGCATTAGCATACTAGAATAATGGATCCAATCGGCAATATCGCAGCGCCAGAAGTAATTCAAAACTACGGTACCGGACCGGAAGGTTTGTTGGTTTTTCTTAATAACATTCTCCGCTTAATGATTGCCGTTGGCGGTTTATGGGCCTTTTTTAACTTGGTTTTAGCCGGTTTTGGTTTTTTAAGTGCCAGTGATGATCCGAAAAAAATGGAGGCGGCTTGGGCGAAAATCTGGCAGTCGCTGATGGGATTACTTTTCATAGTTGGTTCATTTGTTCTGGGAGCCATCTTCGGTTACATTATTTTTGGTGATGCCAGGGCTATTTTTGAGCCAACAGTTTATGGGCCAGGAAGCTAAAATGATTAAAAATAAAGTTTATTTAGCTGACAAAGATTTGGGTCTTATCGGTGGGCCACCAGATTCCGGCCTAGGACCCTTTTCCGACGCCGGTGCTTTTGACGGACTCGGTTCGGTAGGTGATTTAAGCCGAATCATTTCTACCGTTATTGGGATAATGACTATTGTTGCTGGTTTATGGTTTATTTTTAATTTCATGATTGCCGCAGTTGGAATGGTGGTTTCTGCCGGCAACGAAGAAGCTGTCAAAAACAGTACTAAAAAAATGACCCAAAGCCTGGTTGGCTTAGTAATAGTCATCGGCGCTTTTACTTTAATCTCTCTAATTAGTTTAATTTTAGGAATCGACTTTTTGGACTTAGAAGGTTTAATCGGCAACTTATGGTAAAAAAGGCTTACGCTGCTATTTGTAATCCACTAGTCCCGGAAACTTGTGAACCAGGCGCAACCAGCCAAGGAGCTAATATCCTGGCACTTTTTTTGGCCAAATTAATGACAATAATTTTAATCATCGGCGGTATCGCCTTGCTGTTTATGATTCTTTGGGCAGCGCTGGAATGGATTACTGCCGGCGGCGACGCAGAGAAAGTTAAGGCAGCCCAAAAGAGATTAATGACTGGTATCATTGGCTTTACCCTGATCGCCGTTGCCACGATTATCCTTGATTTTGTTGGCGGCTTTTTGGGAATAGAATTCTTGCGAACATTAGATATTCCTTGGCCAACATTGCAATGAATTTATTTCTACTCCAAGCCACCAGCAGCAACATCGGTGAAGCCCTAAACACAATCGGCTCTCCAATAAGACAGGCAAGCGACGACTATAATCTACAAACCTTAATCACCGCTATTATTGACTTAGTTTTGGTTGTTGCCGCTCTTACCGCCTTTTTCTTTTTAATTTACGGCGGTATCAAATGGATCACCTCTGGTGGCGATAAAGAACAAACCGCTGCAGCTCAAAAAACCTTGACCGCTGCTATCATTGGCCTAGCACTGGCTTTTTCCGCCTGGGCGATTCTAAATTTGGTAACAGGATTTTTCGGTCTAAACAGTAACGATATAAATTCCAGCTTACCAAGCGGTCCGAGAAGTCCAGCTGGTCAATATTACGACCAATACGGAACTTTGAAATAAAATTGACTTTGTTTTACAACTTTACTTATAATCATGACTAATAATAACCAGGAGGGAGGTGAAAGAAAAAAATGGATAAAATTTTAAACTTAATTTCAAGTCCGATATATGCCCAAGAGTCAGCAATCACTGGCCAAGCAATCACGCTGACACCATCAACGGAGTTTGCCGGCGCCGTAAGCTTAACTGTCCCCAGTATTATCTCAGGACTAGTAACTCTAGTGTTGGCTATAGCCGGTTTAGTCGCCTTTTTCTTTTTAATTTACGGTGGTATCAAGTGGATCACCTCTGGTGGCGATAAAGAACAAACCGCTGCAGCTCAAAGTACTTTAACAGCGGCAATTATTGGACTGGCAATTGTTTTTTCAACCTGGGCATTAATTGGAATCGTTGAAACCTTCCTTGGTATAAAAATCATTAGTGGTCTTCAAATTCCAAAGGTTCAACCGCCTACACAATAAATGTAGCCACATTAACAACCTAGGCTTGCCGTTAATGTGGCCGGCCTGGTTGTTAGGATTTAAGAAAATGAAAAAAATAATTGCGGTTTTACTGTTACCGGTTCTATTTGTCACTAATTTACCTGTTGCCTGTGCAGCAGGTAATGATTGTTGGAGTGACACAGCCAAAAACGATGCAGCAACTCTTCAGGATATTGGCTGTGTTTTTCAAATTGTTTTTAATTATGCTTTGCGTTTTGCCGGTCTGGCTGTTTTTATTATGTTACTGGTTGGCGGCATTAAGTATCTTACTGCCGGCGGCGACCCGGAAAAAGCCGCTGGGGCGCAAAAAACTCTCACTTACGCTATTTTTGGCCTGGCCTTAATAATCATCTCTTGGTTTATTTTGCTGTTAATTGAAAGCTTTACCGGCATCAAGGTTACTGTCTTTGAAATCCCTGGAACATAAAAACATTATGTCCAAAATAACAGCTTCACAAAAACTAATCCTCTTTCTTTCCATTGTTGTTATTGGACTATTGTTTGCCAAAAACTTTTCCCCGCTTAATTTACTGGCTGCTTGTGATCCTGCTACCGGCGACTACACTGATTGTTATGTTGACGATAATCCTGAATATAATATTGACCAGTACACTTACACCCTGGTTGATAATGACAATCGCCAAGTATATCCTTTTGAGCACGACACTGACCCTGGCGCGCCGCAACTTCTAACCTTAACACCCGATTGGAACGGAACCACTCCAACTGTCACATCTGTTGCCAATCTTAACCCAACTGAAAATGATCACCCAGCTTCTTGGGCCGACCACGAAGGAACCGGGGCAACTTATGTTGGTTTTAATATCACTCCTGGAGCAGAAGTTAATGTTCCTTGGGCTGATTATGACATTGGTGGTGGCTACAACGCGATTGTTTTACATGCTGACGAAAACGGAATTACCCTCAAATTCACTGCTGAGGACGATATTGTTAGCGGATACACTGTTTATCTTGAAAACTTTAATGTCGACCAGTCGATTGTTGATATGTATCATCAAGCAATCGAAACCGGCCGAACTTTCATGTTAGCGCTAGACGCCGGACAACGAATCGGCACCGCAAGAGACGAATTATTTGTCGCTATTCGCGACACCGGTGCTTTTAAAGACCCTCGTTGGTTAGAATGGTGGCTCTTAAACCCCGATCTTAATCCTTTACCGCCAGAATTATTGGCTATCCTTAATATGCCGCCCACCATTATCACCCCCACCCCACCGCCGTTGACTTGTCAAAACCCGGCCGCTAAGCCCGGAGTTTATAGACCGGCTGCCTGTAAAGATTGCGGTGGAGAAGTTAAGGAACCAATTAAGGCCTGTGCCGAAACTTTTGTTATGGAACAAGACACCTGGTTTTATATCCACGAAGGTAACGGCCCTCATGGCTGGGACGAAGATGCCAGCGAACTTAAGTATTGTCCGGATGATCGCGACGATCAACAAAATGTTGCCTATTTCGAAAGAACTTGGGGCGGAGTAGCTGAACTAGATATCACCAGTACTACCGTCCCTTTTGTCGGCTATTATAATTTCCCGCCGTTAAACCAAGAATCAAAATATCTCGCCCGCTACTTTACCGGATCGCTGGTCGGCAAAGGACCGCAAAACCCAGTTGGTAGCGAAGAATTTAATAAAGAAGCTAAAGCGCAAGCCGGAGTCATGAGTAAGCTTTTCAGCCCGGAATACCAAGATGTCTTGCGTTGTAAGATGATTGAAACCGCTCTTATCGACCCAAACGAAAATTATCAAATTCCATTTAAGGATAACCCCCACCTGCCGAAGCCGAAAAAGTTAGCCGAATTCAAAGGCCGGTTCAAAAACACCCCTTGTACTGAGCCAAAATATCCTGACCCTGGCGCCAGCGAAACAAAACGAATGGCTTATCAACTTGAAATGGAAGCCTGGTTGGCTGAATACGAAGTTTGGCTTGGCAGTGATTGGGCTAAATTGTGGCCGTACATTCCATTAACAACACTCAAAGACGCTCCTGGAACTTTAACTCTACAAGTACAACGAACACCAGGACAACTATCAATCACAAATTACCAGCTTTCATTCCCTCATCTGGCAACCATTTATCAAGCCACTCAAGAATTAAATAAACACCTGATGCCAGAATTTGCACAACAAGGGCTTGTCGCCTCTGAAACTACCAATCCAGGAGTAATTGTCGCCGCCCCAAATGGGAAAGAAATTGACCAAGAACTAGCTCAATCAAGCAGCTACTGCGGCTACAAATTGGCTTTAGGAGAAACAGTTCAATTGGCCCAAGCCAACACCACCGCAGAACCAGAAACGAACGACGAACCTCAATACGCCTACCAGGTTGGAGTAGAAAATATTAGGTACAACTCAGCAACAAATACGATTGACTACGGCATCCGCATTGAAGGACTAACCGGTCCGGCACAAGCTGGCATGCACATCTGGTTTGCCGCCAACGGCGGGAACCTCGACGATTCTGGTGGAACACCAGGTTACTACGACAGCACCGACCCCAATCACGCTTCCCGACTACTACCAGCCCAAGTTGATGAAAACGGCAACTTTACCATAACAGTTACTGTTTTTAATCCCCATATTCACACTGACGACCAGGTAATCCGAGAAACTAACTACCAATGTCAGGGAAAAGTTGACTTGGCAACCGGAGAAATAACCAGTACTTCTTGCTCCAGTATTGGAGCGCCAACAAGCACGCCGACTAATCTTTGCAAAAACCCTGACCGTTATACTCCTCCCACCTGCAAAATGGATGCTATTACTGATATCAACCCCAACGATCCGATTTGCGCCAGTCCTTATCCAATTGAAACAGTGATGACCGCCACTGATTACCGAGCTACCTTAAGCCAAAAACAATTAACTAAACTTTTATCCGATCTAAATAAATGTATCGACAAGTGCCGCGATAAATACCCTAGAGCCGACCAGCAGGATGAAAGAGAAAGATGTAAAGAAGAGTGCCGTTGGCGCAAATACGGCGATTATAACCCGTTAATTCTTTATCGAAAGATGGGTATTGACACTCAAATTCCTGTTCTTGGTAAAATTCGCGATTACACCATCGGTGATTCCTATTCAGGCGGGAACCAAAGAGGAGTTTTTGATATTTTCCGCCCGGCCGATATGGACTCCTATCCAGACGACAATGCCAAAAGCACCGTTGGCTATTCTTATCAAGGCAAAATTTCCAACAGCTCCATTGCTTCCGATAAAGAGCAAAAACTAATGAATGAGAGCTCACAAGCTAATCCCGGCAAGGGTGATTTTTACTTCCCTTACCTTGGCGGTATCGAAAAAGCCAAACAATGTGTTTCCAAAGGCATTCTTAATCCAAACAGCCAGGAAAGCCAAATCATTTCTCAACAGTACTGTCCATAAGAAGGTTTGACTTAAGTTTCAATTATTGCTAAATTTGATTCAGTTAAAATGAACTTCTTCTATTCGAGATTTAAAAGTCTTTCTTTTGGAAAAATTGCCTTGCTTTGTTTGGCGATTGGATTTGCCGCCAAACTATTGTCGACCGATGCCACCGCAACAATCTTCAACCGAGATGATGTCAATGTCGAAACTGATCTTTATAGTGAAACACAAAATATCACTCCCGATTTACTGGAATCAAACACTAATTTTAAAATTAAACGGAGCCTGGAAGAATCTGTCCAAACCGGTGAAATTAATCTGGATGGCTGGATAGCTGGCACCGCCAGAACCAGTCCCAACGGCGCCACTGGGTCAATGGACGCCCTGGTTTATTGGCTAACTGAATCTCTGGGCGGGCCAAACTTATATAAAGCCGCCCTTGCCTCAACCAACGGACAATACTACGCTTCTTTCCCAGGCGGAGCCTTAGGAGATACCGTTAAGGTGGTTACCCTTGCTTATACCAACCAACCAGTGTCTTCAATTGACTATGTCGCCGACATAGGTAGAAACATGGGCTTTTCCAAAACCGCCTATGCCCAAGATAATCCTCAAGGAATTGGATTTTCCGGTTTTAGTCCGATTTTACCGCTGTGGAAAGCTTTCCGAAATGTCGCCTATCTTTTTTTCGCTCTAATTTTTGTTTTTATTGGCCTGGCGATTATGTTCAGAGTTAAGATTAATCCGCAAACTATTATTTCAGTTCAAAATGCCATACCGCAAGTAGTTATGGCATTACTATTGGTTACTTTCTCCTACGCAATTGCCGGCTTTATGCTTGATCTTGCTTATGTAGTAATGTTTTTACTGCTTGAGGTTTTTTCGTCTTCAATCACCCAATCAGAAGACTTTAACACTATTGTTACAACAATCAATGAATTGCCAGAAGGAGCTCAAATCGGACTAGCCTTGTTTGCCGCAATTTTCCCACTGGTAGTTGGCGCTTTATCTAGCATTGCCGCAGTTATGACTGTCCCTATTTTAAATTTAATTATTTTAATCGCTCTCGTTTATACTATGCTTCGAATCTCAATTTTATTAATCACCACCTATGCTAAAATTGTTTTTGCCGTTATTTTTGGACCACTCCAATTGGCGCTAGGCGCTATCCCTGGGCAATCAGGTTTTGGTAAATGGTTTAAAAACCTCTTGGCCAATATTGCTGTTTTGCCAACAGTTTTCGGAATGTTTCTTCTGTCTGCTTTTTTTCTTACCTATGTTCCATTGCACGGAGGAGCCACTTTTATTGAAACTCTTAAAGAATCTTGGGGATTTTTTGCTGGTATATTCGGATTAACTAACCCGGTTACCGCCCCGGCTGCCGGTGCTATCTTGAGCGCCGAATTAGTCACCAAAATGTACGCCCTGATAGCCGGAGTCAGATCAATTTCAACCGAAGAAATTTTTAGAGGCGCTTTTGCCAGTGGTTGGGGGGTTTTATCTTTCGGCTTAGTCCCTTTATTGGGCTTTGGGACATTCTTTCTTATTCCAAAAGCAGGAGAGATTATTAGAGATGCTCTTCAGGTTAATCCCTGGAAATATGGCACCGGCTTCGGCGAAGCTATATCTCCAATAGCCAGACCGATGGGAGCAATTGGTGCTAGTGCAGTAAAAACTGGCACTGATGCGGCCGGGGGAGCAGCGTTTGGGGCAGCATCAAGCGGGGTTAAATATATTGGCGGTAAAATTGCCGGCGGACGAATCAAAGAACGAGGACGAACAGTCTCATTGGGAGCAGATGATTTTGATACAACTTAATTGATTATTGGCCAACTGACAGACTAAGATGAACAAAAATACGGACAAAAAAAAGAAAAAGAGGCAAGAAGCTCAGTATCGTAAATCAGGTGTTTTTATAAAAGAAGAAACTTTTTTAACTAAACAAGAAATCGATAAGTTCCCCTTAAGTTAACTAACGGCCAAGAGATTTTTCCAAACTTGACCGAAGCCCTTGACCAGCAGCCAAAGACATCACTCTTGAACTTATCTGCAAAGTAGATGCCAGTTTTTTCCATTGGCTTTGTGACATAAAGGCCCTACCGCCATCAGCAACAGTCTCTTCGGTTAAGATTCTTTCCATGTTGCCTATATCAGTTGCCGTCCACCCTAACCCAGGGTCTGCCAAAGCCATGTCGATTACTCCAGCTACAAGGAGCGGCCGAAGTTTTTTGGGGCCACAATAATCAACTTGCGGATTTTCCCTAGGATCGGCCCGATCAATTATAGCGATCAAGTCAGCCCAATAATCCCTCTTAACCATTTTCTTCGGGTCAGGAGCTCTGTCCAAAAATAAACCTTTCAATCTATAAAACTGCGGTGCAACCACAGTACCAAAAAAATTCCAACTGTCCGGCGTAATTTGATCAAAGTCAATGTCCGATGTTAACACCGGTTGTTTAATCTCCCATTGCCTGGAGCGATCCTTAAGCAATGTTCTTAGCCAAGTTGTCCCGATTGATTCAATTCCGTCAATATGAATTAACGGTCCGGCTGGTCGACCTTTTTCTCCGCCAACTCGTGCTTTTCTCCAACCTTTAAAACCAAGCGCTTCAGCTAATTGATCATTACCGGCTTGAGCCATCCGATTATAGGCAGATGTCTCCAAGGTTGCTCTGGCTAATTTTTCGGCTAATTCAAAGGATTTCGCCGCGGCAGCTATATCTCCGCCTAGATAGCTTCTTGCTAATTGTTCGACTAAAAATTTTCGAACAGCTTTTTTTCGTTCTTCGTTGTTATCTTTACTATAATTAACCTCGGCCGCTCCCAGTTGAGCTTCATCATCAAAAGGGATTTTGTCTCCGGTTGAAAATAAACGGCTTTTAATCTCATCTTCAGTAATTATCGACAACAACCATGTCTTATCACGGTTTGATAATCGACCAAGTTTGTTTGTAAAATTAACTCCGTCTCCAGCCAGTGGTCGAGATGCTGGAGTAGCTAGTAAGCGAAAAACCCTGTCAATCTCTTGACTAGTTATCCCTCTGGGGGTCAACAATTCCCTTAATCTTGTTAGATTAATTTCTTCGACAAAGGAATTATAATCATAGTTTGCTTTTTGCAATAAATCCCAGGCATTTTTAACATCCAAGCCAGGATGTACTTCTCTCAAGAAGAAGATAATCACATCTTTAGTTAAATCGTGATCTCGATTATGAGCTGTGTCAACTGCGGTTGGGATAGATAGGCCAGTCATATTTTCCGGTCTTTCTATCCATCCTCCAGCTTGCCTAATTAACATTGTTGAATCATGAAGATTGATTCTTGCCCGAGCTTCTCGGCGTATCTCTGGGTACATTTTATCCAAACTTGATTCCAGCTGAGACACAGTACTGGCAATATCAAGATGCCAACAATCATAGATTGTTCGTTCTATGTCTCCCAGTTTTTCCCTCACAAAGACTCGTTGTTGTTCCAAGTCTGTTGGTAATTCTAATTCATTTCTTTGAATCCGGATTGCTTCTTCTTGGAAATCCGTTTGACGACGGACCTCAGTCAACAAATCACCTAATCCTTGCTGGAGCGGATCCGGTTGAGACGTTTGATCGAGTCGATCTGCCGCCGTTAACTGGTCCACCTGCTCCTGAATAGCGCCGCCAAAAATTGCTAATTCAGTCAGGTATCGTTCTTGCCATCCAGGACTATTTGGATTTACAGCAAAAGCTTCTTCTGTAACTTTTGTCAACAAGCCTTCCAATAGCCTTGGGTTTCTTGCAACATGAGGCATAGACGCTAATCTAGCGGCGGTCAATAAAGATTGATGGGTCAAAACAGCTTCACCTTCTTCTGGTGCAGAAAGATCTTTTATTTTTTGAGCAAACTGCTGCTCCGGAGTTAAATTTTCCGTTCCCTCAACAGGAGAAAAGCCTGGTTCGTTGTCCATGGTGTGAATTTTATATCATTCTTTGGGCAAAATTCAACTTTGTTGAAGCGAAAAGAAATTACCGTTAGAATAAACTAATGCCCGTTAAACAACATCCGGTACCACAGCATATCGCCTCTTATGAATTTAAGTTAGTTGGCGAGATGACTTTAAAACAATTCGGCTACTTGGCCGGCGGTTTGGTTTTGGCATTTTTCTTTTACGCTACCAGTTTGCCGTTTTACTTTAAATGGCCGGCGGTTATCGGTTTTGCTGTTTTGGGGGTTGCCTTGGCTTTTTTCCCTTTCCAAGAACGGCCCCTTTCCGTCTGGTTGGTGGCTTTTTTCAAAGCCGCCTTCAGACCAACTCTTTTTACTTGGCAAAAACAGCAGCATTACCCTGCCTTTTTAACTTACTTGCCACAAAAGGATATTAAGATGGCCCAGCTTAGATCAAAACAAGCCGCCCCCAAGGGCCAAGCCGACCTATCTGGTTATTTACAGTCACTGCCCCGAGACCATATCAGCCCACTGGATGAAATTGAAAAAAACCAGCTGGCTCAAATCGGCCGCCTTTTCGATCCCAATACCGTTGTTGAACCACCCAAGCCAAAACCGCTTGTCCCACCAACAACAACCGCCACTTCAACAACCAATCCTCAAAATGATTTTGCCCCGGGCTTTAGCCCAAATGTTTTTAAACCACTCAGCCAGCCGGAAAAACGGCCGGAAACTAATCAATCTCAAACAGTTGACGCCACCATTAACACCAAATTGCCGATCCCAAAAACTCCCAGTCAGCCAAATATTTTGACTGGCATGGTCGCCGATAAACGAGGCAACCTGGTTGAAGGTGCCATTTTAGAAATCAGGAATGAACAAGGTATTCCGATCAGGGCTTTAAAAACCAACCAGTTGGGACAGTTTTTAATTGTCACCCCTCTTCAAAACGGTGTTTATGAAATCGAAACCGAAAAAGAAGCGTTAAGCTTTGCTATAATCAAAATTGAAGCCAAGGGAGAAATCATTCCCCCGATTGAAATAAGAGCCGAAAATTAAATGACTGAACCGTTAAAAGTTGCCATTCGTGCTTCCACTCAACAACACCTTGATATTGAAGATATCCAAGACGACATTGTCATTTTAAAAGATGGCGGTGCTTGTCTGGTAATAGCCACTACCGCCATAAACTTTGACTTACTTTCCGAACAAGAACAGGAAGCGACTATTTTTGCTTATGCCGGCTTGCTTAATTCGCTTAATTTTTCAATTCAAATCATTATCCGCTCACAAAGGAAAGACATCTCCGCTTATTTAAGACTGTTAAAAACGGCCGAAGAAAAACAGGAAAAAGAAGAGGTTAAACAGCAAATTAAACTCTACAGCCGCTTTATCCAAGAAACTGTTCAAAAAAACCAAGTTTTAGACAAGAAGTTTTACATCACTATTCCCATGACTGCTCTGGAAATGGGAATTAGTAAAACACTGTCTAACAAGTTACAGCAAAATAAAAAAACTTCCTTCGATAAAGAGTATGTTTTAAAAAAAGCTAAAATTAACCTGATCCCTAAAAAAGACCACATTTTACGCTTATTGGCCCGTTTAGGACTAAAAGGCTTCCAGCTTAATACCAGGGAATTAATCCAGTTGTTTTTTAACATTTACAACCCCGAATCAGTCGGCCAGCAAGTAGTTGAACCGGAACAATATCAAACACCAATGACAGAAATTTCACTACGACAAAGCCTTGACGACAACCAAACGCCAATGGTTAAAAAGGATATTAAGCCGCCGGAGCCAGCCCTACCAGCTACTCCACCAAGCCCGCCGGTCACTCCAAGCGCGCCAACTGAAGCCACTCAGCCAACCACGGCCAATCCATTACCGATGGTCAGCCCAAAAGAACAGATGGAAGAAGAAAAACGACGGGAAATTATTGGTATCGAAGCGCCTAAAGACGAGGCCAATTTAAATAAAATTGGCTCCTCTTCAGAAACAATTTACAATCAAATTGATCAAATTATTAATCAAGGCGGCCAAAAACCGAACGGAGACAACCAGCCATGAAACTAGTAAATCCTTTTAAGAAAAAAAAGCCGGCAGTTAAACCAAATCAAAACCAGGTTAATCAACCGGTAAATAAACCAGGACAGCCTAGTTTTGAAGAAAATGTCGCCAAGCTGGGACAGGGAATGTTGTCAGTTAAAGATATTATTGCTCCGGCCGCTATCGAGGTTGATTTTGATTATCTTAAAATCGGGAACCGCTATTTCAGAACTCTTTTCGTCGCCGGCTACCCCCGATTTGTTTCTGCCAATTGGCTGGGGCCACTGGTTAATTTTGACCACTCACTAGATGTTTCCATGTTTGTTTATCCAATCGAAGGCAAAGGGGTCTTGGATGACTTAAGACGAAAAATTGCTGAAATGGAAGCAGAAATTCAAATTGATGTTGAACGCGGTAAAGTGCTTAATCCGGCAACCGTTGCCAAGCTGGAAGACGCCAAAAAACTCCAAGCGCAGTTAGTTAAGGGCTCAGAGCGGTTTTTCCAATTTGCTCTCTATATTACTATCCCGGCTGACAATTTAGAAGAACTTAACCATACCACCAAACAAGTTTCGTCACTTTTGGGCTCGTTAATGATTATCGCCAAAAACGCCACCTTGCAAATGGAAGAAGCTTTTAAAGCCACCATTCCAACTAGTATTGACAGACTGATGATTACCAGAAATATGGACACCACCTCTCTGGCTACCACTTTCCCCTTTACCTCGTCTGAACTGACCGCTAATGAAGGAATCCTTTACGGAATTAATGAACACAACGACTCACTGGTTATTTTTGACCGTTTTAATTTAGAAAACGCCAATTCGGTTGTCTTTGCCAAAGCCGGAGCCGGTAAATCTTATGCCGTTAAACTGGAAATCTTGCGATCATTAATGTTTGATACTGAAATACTGGTTATCGATCCGGAAAACGAATATGAAACGCTTTGTAAAGCAGTTGGCGGCGAATATATCACCTTCGGCTTTAACTCTGAAGCCAAAATTAACCCCTTTGATTTATCAGCTGTCTACGAAGAAGGCCAAAACGAACTTAACCAAAAAATTCTTTCTCTCCACTCTCTGTTTAAGGTCATTATGGGCGACATGAACCCGAGTGAAATGGCTTTACTTGACCGAGCACTGGCTTTAACTTACAAAATGAAAGGCATTACCCCTGATCCGGCAACTCAAAAAAAAGAGCCGCCGCTGATGGAAGATCTCTACAAGGCCTTGCAGGGAATGGAGGATCCACTGGCCAGAGGCTTAGCAGACCGACTGGAAAAGTTTGTCAAAGGCTCTTTTGCCGGCATTTTTGACCAGCATTCTAATGTTGATATTAAAAATCCATTTACTGTTTTTTCTATCCGCGACCTAGAACAATCCCTGCGGCCAATTGCTATGTTTATTGTCCTTGACTTTATCTGGACCAGAATCAGAAAAGAATTAAAAAAGCGCATTATGGTCGTTGACGAAGCTTGGTATATGATGCGTCACCCTGATTCGGCGCTGTTTTTAACCTCTATCGCCAAACGGGCCAGAAAATACTACCTTGGAGTAACCACTATTACTCAAGATGTTGAAGATTTCTTGAGTGTTAAACTGCAAAATGTCCAAATGGGCCGGGAAATCATCAACAACTCTTCGCTGCAATTATTAATGAAACAGTCACCGGCAGCCATCGACCAACTGACCGAAGTTTTTTATCTATCCGAGGGAGAAAAACACTTATTGCTTTCGGCCGATGTTGGCGAAGGTTTGTTTTTCGCTGGCCCCAATCATGTTGCTTTGCGAATCATCGCTTCTCCTGAAGAGCACAAACTTGTCACCACTAAGCCAAAAGAGATGCTGGAAAGACAAGAAAAAACAGCCGCTCAAGAGGAAAAACAAAATGAACCAGGAAAATAACCAACAGGAAAATCAAAACCAACCGATTAAAAAACCGTCTTTTTTTAAAAAACTGTTCAGCCTTGGTAGTAGTAAAGCCAGTGGGGTTTTAAAACAACAAGGTAAAAAAACTGCCGTCAAGTTGGCTAAAAAAGCCGGCTTAAAAACAGTTTTAACTTCTATTAAGGGGATTTTGACTGGTCTTCCTGAAGGGACCAGTAAATTAATCGCCGCTGCCTTAACTGTTTTAGAGAAAGTCGGTAGCTGGGCCTTGATTAAACTTAAAAAGGCTTTAAAAAGACCCGATAAAACACTCTACGCTGCTGCTGGGATGATTATGCTTCCGATAGGGATTTTGATTGGCGGCGGGATAGGCACAGTTTTGATTGTTGGCGGCGGATCATTTATGGCCGCTTCGACAATCGCTCATCTGGGCAGTAAAGCAGTCGGTTTTATCGGCACACTAGCCGGCAAAGGTTTTAGCCTGGCTTTTCAACAACCGGCTAATTTCCTCTCCGGTGTTTTTACGCAAATTACCTCAATGGAAATCGGCACCGGCATTATTGCTACTCCAACTTTTGGGTCAATTGCCGCAATTGCCGGCACCGGAGCTATCACTATCATTACTCTTGCTTCGGCTTTTTATGTCCCCGGCGCCACTCGCTTATCCCCCTGGCAAGAAAAGTCACAATATATTAGTGTCAAAAAACAAGCTTTTTTTGTTGATGAAAACGGCGCACAAACACCAATCAGTGATGGTCAAAGCATTGACAATGACAAAATTAAAAATAACACCAGTTTTGTTTACAGTTTCACCATTACCGCAACCGGCGCCGATTTAACTAATCTTACCGCCTTTGACCTAACTTCTTCCTACCAGGAAATGGGCGAATATATTGCCTCCGATTTAAGTTGGCAATCAGGAGAAATTCCCGATCTGCCGAATGGCAATAGTTGGACTTCTCCGCAATACGAAATACCAACTGCTCCGATTGAAAAATTTCAAGATGCAATGCTGGCAAACCAGGTTTCGGTTAACGCCACAGCTTTAATTACCGACAAAACCAGCCAAGAACAAACCGCTCTAGAGCAAATTTCGTTTGATAATTTGGCTATCATTATCGGCACCCCTAAAACCGGCTGCCCAGTAGCCACCTGGCCAGTTCAAGGCACCATTACACAACGGCCAAATAATTCTGCCGGAACCACTCATTATAATCGCGAAGCGATAGACATTGCGGCTACTATCGGAACCCCTATTAAAGCAACTGCTAATGGTGTTTTTAGCTTCGGTGTTGACACGGCATACGACCCTGTCCTAGACAGGGAAATCCCCGGCTACGGTAATTATGTTAAAATCACCACCGTTTGTAAGGGCCAACCGCTAAGCATTCTCTATGCCCATTTGGATGGTTTTAACTCTTCATTACAAAGCGGGCAATCAGTTGCTATTGGCCAAATTATCGGCTATGTCGGCAATACCGGTAACTCCACCGGACCACACTTGCACTATGAATTTCAATCAGCGGGCAATATTATAAAAATGGCACCGCCATATACACCTAGTTATTAAAATGTTTAAATTCGCCAAAAGAAAAATCGCTGTTGTTTTACTCGCTTTTTTAGCCTTGGTGCTACTAGTGGTTGCCTTATCAGTTAAACCAAATCAAAAAGATCTTTCTGTCCCTGAATTACATTTACTGCCATCTTTAGAGTCAGAAAAACATCCCATTGGCGGCAACTTCGATTTAGCTTTAATCGAGAACGATTTAAATAATATCAAAAAGGAATTACCGGTGTTTGAAATAACACCATATACTCTCACTCCTGACGAAGCTTTAAATTTAGCTAAAAGCTTTGGATTTGAAGCCGAACCAAATCAAACACAAAAACAAAAGTTAACTTGGAGCAAAAAAGAAAACCATTTAAGCCTAGATTTAAACAATGGCCGACTTAGCTACGGCTTAGATTTACTCTTAAACCCAGGCTTGGTCCAGGGCCGTCTCGATACAGAAGAAGAACTCAAAAAACAGGCCTTAAATTTAATCAACAACGAAATGCTCCCATTACCCGACAAAGGTGAATTTAAAATTAACTCAATTAGTTATTTAAAACTGGCCGGACCTCAATTTACTGAAAGTAACCCAAATGAAGCTTCTTTTATCCAGTTTAGTTTTGATTTTTTTATCAACGACTCTTTAGTTTTACACTCTACACCGGATAGTAAATTCCTCACTCTTATACTGGGTCCGGAAAAAAGAATTGTTAAAATTGAATACCTACCGCCTTTTAAAACACTAACTGAATTTGATTATTATCCATTAAAGAAAACCAGTCAATTAGTCGCTAAGCTTGCCAGTCAACCTTTTTTAACTAAAATTACCTTACCGGGTTTTCTAATTATTGAGAATACAGACTACCTAAAAATCCAAACAGTTGCTTTTGAGGAATTTAAAATCGCCTATTTTGTTCCTAGTAAAGATAAATACCTACAGCCAGTCTTCTTTTTAACCGGTAACCCAAAAGGAATTAATGGTAAGGCTTTTTTAATTCTACCGGCGGTTCAAGACCAATATCTCAATCCTGGACTCTAACTGGCATGATGATATGAAGAAAAGTTTTGTCCTTACTGACCTTAAATACCCCCGGGCTTAAAGCACCAGAAAACTCCAAAACCACCTCCTTGTCTTTTACGATCGACAGAAAATCAAGCAGAAAACGAACATTAAAAGCGATTTTTAAATTCTCTCCCTGAATTTGAGCGGTAATAGTTGATAAATTGTCACCCACCTGCGGAGCATTAGCGCTGATTTTCAGCCGGTCACCGGCTACTTCCAGTCTGACTATATTAGCCGACTCCCTGGCAAAGATAGCAGCGGTTCTAATTCCTCCTAGCAGTTCTTCCTTGTCGACGGTGACCACTGTTTTTGCTTGACCGGGAATTATCTTCTCAAAATCAGGAAAATCACCCTCAATCAAACGGGAAACAATTTCTGCCTGCGGTAAAGAGAAGATTACTTGACTCTCTTTGGGCGTCAACGACAATGAGAAAGAATCACCGCCTTCCTCTTCACCAAGTAATTTAACTGCTTCAACTAAAGTTTTGGCCGGCAGTAAAATTCCTTTAGTAAATAATTCTTCCTGAGCTTTTTTAAACTCCTGGCTTATTTTCTTTAAACTCAAACGATAACCATCAGTAGCGACCATTGCCAGTTGATCATTCCGTTTGGTCAACAAAACTCCACTTAAAACCGGCCTACTATCATCAAGTGAAGCAGAAAAAGCAACTTGAGTCACTGCCCGGTTTAAATTTTTAATCGGCAAGTCAATTTTTTGTTTGTCTTCAAAAGAAGGTACTTGAGGAAAATCGCTGGCGGGAATACCCATTAAACTAGCTCGGCCATTATCACTATTTACTATTAATGTGTTTTTATCTACTTCTAAATTTATCCTCCCTGCCGACAGTGAAGTAATCAATTCTAAAAAAGTTTTGGCTGGTACTGTCAGGCTGCCTTCTTTTTCTATTTTTGCCCCTAGCCAATAATGAATACCGGTTTCCAAATTTGTCGCGGTAATTTTAAGCCGATTATTTTCTGTTTTTAAACAAACATTACTCAGCGCTGGCAACTGAGCCCGAGAGGCAACAAAGCGAGAAGTAATACTTAAAGCTTTGTGAAGGTTTTCTTGAAGTAAAGAAATTTTCATTTGTTTTAATGATATCTTTTAAAAAAACGCCTTTCAATCCCCACTTGTTTTTTTCATTTGTTAAATAGTAATAGCAGTAGGTAATGTGGATAAGTGCAAAAGTGTCGGAAGGTGAATTGAACTTTCGGTTTTTGTTTTTGTTAAAAACACTGTGGATAAGTTTCTTGATTTTGTGGACAAGTGCACAAACAGAAAAAGCTTATCCATAAAGCTCCTTTCTTATCCGGTCAATATCAACACGGATATCCTCACTTTCCGGGAGCAGCCGGTTTATTTTTTCCACACCATGCATAATTGTGGTGTGATCCCGTCCGCCTAAAAACTGGCCGATGTCAGTTAATGGTAGTTTTAGGTCGTTTCTTAGCAGATACATCAGGATTTGCCGGGGCATAACGATCGTTTTGTTGCGCTTACTGCCGTCAAGGTCAGTAGCTTTAATGCCAAAATGATTAAGAATGGCCTTTTTAATCACTTTTGGTTGAATGTTTTTCTTTTTTGGGTTAAGTTCCAGATCGGTTCCCA
>CAZZNI010000012.1:0-26244 GCA_964655765.1 uncultured Gammaproteobacteria bacterium | reverse complement strand
CTAGTTTGTCTGCCAGTTTATCAACAGATTGCTGGCTGCCGTTACTGGTGATTGACATTTGTAACACCAAGTTAAAATCATCAATCCAAGCAAGCAGTTCAATTGTTACTGCTTCGTCTTGTTCCAAAAACTCAAGAATCCCTTTGGTGTCATCGGTAAAATCGGCTGTTTTGTCAGTCAAATCGGCAACCGGACTCATTGTTAGCAATAAAGGGAAGGTTTTTATCTTATCGGCGACTAGTTGATTTTGCTGGATAATTTTTTGATTATCGGCTTGTGCCTGTTGGTAGAGCTGTTTTAATTTTCTTGATAATTGTAATTCAGCCGTATCTTCGATTCCTAAAACTTTATCTTCAACCTGGTTTAAAATTTCCTGTTGATCATTTTCGAAGCTATTAATCTTTAATAATTGGTTACTAGTCGGTTTATTTTCCTCCTCATCGGCCTCTTTGACTTCCAACACAATTTGTCGGTAATTATTTTGTAAATTATTAAAGTTTTCTACTTGAGTTGCCGCCAAACTGGTAACAGCTTTTTTATCTTTCGATAAGGTAAAGATCATCGCCCCAACTGCGGCTAAAACAAACAATAAAATAATTGCCAGTAAAATTAAGACGGTTGGTATTTTTTTTCGGTTAACAACTGGGGATTGATTGACGGCGATTCCGGTCGGAACAGGAGCTTGAGGCAGCGGTGCGGCTTGTTGTTCAGCTTGAGCAATATTGTGGGCCAGGACAGACATTTTCTAGAGAATAACCTGTCGAAAAAGCAAAAGTCAAGCAGTTGTAAAAAATAATTCTTTTTCGTATAAATAGGATAATTATGCCAAGCGCTTTTGTAGTACTTTTTTTTGCCTTGTACCTTCTGGCCGCTTATTATTACTTTGACCATCGGCCAGGTCCATCGCTGACGATGAAAGAAACATTGATTGTTTTAGTGATAATCGCCGCCATTATCGCTGGGCCATTGCTGGCTGTTTGGATGTTGATCCCCTAACCTAAAGTGAAATTAAAATCATTTTCGAAATTTTATCCGGTCTTTATTGTTATTCTGCTTTGTTTTGTTTACGGCCTTTTTTTAACTCATCCGTTTACACTTGTTACCGCTGATTTAGGCCGTCATCTTAAGAACGGCCAAATTTTTTTACAAACATTAAATCCAATTACCACTAATTACTATTCCTATACCCACCCGGATTTTCCTGCTACTAATCACCATTGGTTATCGGGATTATTTTTTCAGTTAATTTATCAAGCCAGCGGCTTTACCGGCCTTCATTTGACATTTATAGCCTTAAGTCTTTTAACACTGGCAATTTTTCTTAAAATCACCGCCGGCAAAACCAATCTTTTAATAGTAACCTTAACCACTTTGCTGGCAATACCGCTAATAGCCCATAGGCGGGAGATCCGGCCGGAAGTTTTTAGTTATCTTCTAGGCGGAATTTATTTTTATCTTATTTCTGGCTATCTTAAACAAAAGCAAAAAAAATATCTGCTGGCTTTGCCGTTACTGCAAATATTATGGGTCAATTTGCATATTTATTTTTTTGTCGGTTTAGGACTAATCGCTTTAAGTTTGTTATTCTCATTTGCAACTTTTCCTCTTTTAATTTTGCTAGCGGCCCTTTTTGGCTGCTTGCTAAATCCTTTCGGCCTTTCTGGCGCCTTAACACCACTAACCATTTTTAACGATTATGGTTACCGATTGGTAGAAAACCAGCCAGTTTGGTTTATCGAAAAACTGATTTACAATCCGAATTTTACTATTTTTAAACTAGTTTTCTTTACTACTATTGTCAGTTATTTTCTACTTTTTATTACCAAAAAAAGAATCGATCTTTTTTATTTGGCAATTTTTGTTTTTACCGGTCTGGCGGCCTTTTTGGCAATTAGGAATTTCACTTTTTTTGGCCTGTTTATTATCCCAATTCTTTCTCAGAATTTAACCGGCTTTTTACCTAATCGGGTAAAAATTAACTTAAATAAATTAGATTGGCTGGCCTTAGTGATCATTTTACTTTTTCTGCCAGTAGTTGCTCTGAATAGTGTGCAAAAAAGTTTTTTCGGTGAATCCAAATTAGGACTAGGGGTTTATCAAAACGACAATGAGCCAATAGTTTTTTTCAAAGAAAATGACTTAAAAGGACCGATTTTTAATAATTATGATATTGGCGGTTATTTAATCTTTCAGCTTTTCCCTCAAGAAAAAGTATTTGTTGACAATCGGCCTGAAGCTTATCCGGTCAGTTTTTTTGAAAATCTTTATATTCCAATCCAGCAAGATGAATATAAATGGCAAAAAGCCGTCAACGAGTATCAATTCAACACGATTATTTTTTCTTATCATGACGCGACACCTTGGGGTCAAGCTTTTTTAATCTCACGGATTAAAGACCAACAATGGCGGCCAGTCTTTATTAACGACCGAGTGATTATTTTTGTTAAAAACAATCAGCAAAACAAATCAGTGATTGAAAAGCACCAATTAGACGAAAATTTGTTCAAGATCTCAAAAACTTAAGCAGATTTGATATAATACTATAAGACTATTAAGCCATGAGAGAAAATTTGACCCCAAATAATTTTTTGGATAGTTTACCTGTTCCTGTCATCATGGAAAAACCCGCAGTTGATCAACAGCTTTTAGCATCCACCTTATCGGATACACCCCTAAAAAAAGGAGCCATTAAAGTAATTGGCCGAGGTGACTGGAATAGAGACCGATCTAGCGGCGGCTCTGTTGTTATCGAAATGCCCCAAGATGGCGACTTCGTGGCTAAAATACCACTAGGAAAACTCTCTGAAGATGGGTGGGAGCAAGCAAGGAAGACTAAAGCTGCGATAGACTCCTTGGCTGAAGTTTCTCCACCAACCTTGGTGGTTTTGTCTGGCACAACAAAAGAGACTGCCAGGCCGTTAATTTTACAAAACAAAATTAAAGGAACACCTGTATGTGAAAGTCCTCTTCGAACAATTCTAACTAGGCCAGTTTTGAGGGATATTAAGTTAATTTGCAAGCAAATGAGAGCTGGCCAAAAAATAACTCAAGCCTCTGATTTATTTGGACAAAGAATCAGAAGACCTTGGTCTTTTTTGGTAAATTCAATCTTTTTATTTTCCGACAATATCGTAATTGCAAATAATAGGGCCATCTTGGTTGATAATGCCCCTTATCGGACAACAAATCCGTTTAAGCAAAAAATACATTGGTTGAGATTAGCCGTAACAGAAAGTGCAATCGGGGTTTTTTTAAAAAAATTAAAATACTAACCGATTTATTTCTTCCCAGCTGGCCATATCGTAAACAACTATCTTTTCTTCCCCCAAGACATAAAGATAATTATTAAGATAAAGGGCTCTTTTGGCGCTGATATCAGCAATTGCCTTTTTTAGATCCAGTTTTTGATCTTGATAAGAAAAAACATAGCCACCTTCCCGGCCGGGAATAAAAAAGATTTGATTATCTTCATCCAGCAAAAAAGCATGATGGTTATCAAGAATTTCGCTGTAATATTCAGTCAAGAAATATTTATCAATTTCCTGCGGGTTATTTAAATTATTAACATCAAACAGCGATAGTTTTACTTGATTATCATCTTTACCGACGCCCAAAATTAATCCTGGCTTTAATTGGTGTAGGTATGAAGAATAACCGGGGATTTTAAGTTCACCGGTAGTTTGTGGATTTGTTGGCTTTGATAAATCAAAAACAAAGAACGGGTCAATTTGTTTAAAGGTAACCATGTAGCCAAGATCATCCATAAAACGAACCGAATAAATTCTTTCCCCCCGGCCTAAATCAAGTAGACTGCCGACTTGATTTAAATTCTCATCTAAAACATAAAGGTCATTAAGACTTAGCTGTGACGACCTTATACCCGGCAACCACCAGTTCGACTGGATGGTGGTGGCAACTCTTAAGTGATCTTGGTAATAGTCAAGTGAAAACTGGTTTAATAATCTACCGGGGATCAAACCGGTGGCCTTAAATTCCATTGGTAACAAAGACACTCGGCTAATGGCGGTTTGTTCCAGTTGTCTTAAATGTTCTTCCTCATAAGTTTTAATTTTGTTTTGTAAATCGTTTTCCAGCTTAAGCCGGTCATCGTCGGTCATTGAAGTTAAAAAATTCTGCCAAATAACACCCATTTCGGTCATTTTGGCCGCCTGGCTGATGTCTAACTTTTCTAAACTAGTTATTTTTTCAGCAACCGTGGCAGGGATTAAGCCAGTGTTTTCTTCAAAAAACGAAGCCAAAAATTTAATTACATTTGATTGAAAATTATAGCTGACAAAAATATCAGTTTCTGTCATATAAACAATTGTTTGACCAAACGGAGCAACAAATTCGATTGAATCTTCTGTTTGTCCTGTTGCCGGATTAATCCTCATAATCGAATAAGTTGAGTCAACAGCCACCGGTTCAACTGGGTGGTAGATTCGGTTACAATCCAGGCTGACTGTTTGACCGTTTAAGCTAAACAGCTCAATCGGACATTGACGGTCGATAGAAACAGAGGTTTTAGTGACCAGATAAAACTGATTGTCCATTAATCTGGCAGAAACATAGTCGGTTCGACTGTCAAAATCAATTACCCAGGAAAATTCCGGTGTTGTTGGTTCAGTTACATCATAAGCAGAAATTTTTTGTTGATTAATAATGATTAAGGTGTTGTTGGTTAGAAGTAGTTCACTACCCTCTTTAAGTTCTGATAGTTTAGCCAAATTTTGCGGTGGAAAAGCGTTGGCAATTAAAGTTCCCGAGGCAGTCGGTGGTGGCGGCACGAAACCGGGAATTAACCGCTGGCTTTCATTTTCTCTAACTGCCGGTGTATCGTCGATCATTGGCTGAGGTTGGTAAAAGCCATTAACAAAAGCAAATAATTGCCGGCCGTTAGTCTTAAAGATATCCGGTTCGTCAATACCTTTAACCTGAACATTAGTATCACTGATTCTTTCCACTTGTTGTTCCTTGCCACCAACCATTGGTGCTGCCATATCTACAGTAGTTCCTATCCAGGAACCGAAGGTGGCGTTATTGCCATCTTGCAATTGCTGGTTTTGGCTTAAATATTGACTAAATTCTTCTGAAGAGGTGAATCTTTTGAAACCAATTTCCGGTTTTACCGACTGTTCTTGCTGATTGAGTAAGCGGTTAACAAGATTAATTACTGGCGCACGATAACGGCTTAAAAAAAGGCTAATAATGGCAATAGCTAAAAAAACAAACAGAACACCAACTGCTAAATTACCTCTTCTACTCGGAGTTTCTTCCATACTCATGTTTTAACACAAAAACTTAACTTAAAGCAACCAAAATGATAGAATAAACACCGGTAAGTTAATCGGCCCCGTCGTTGCCGATCTCGATTTATCGGATCGAGCACCCCCGATGCAATCGGGGCTAGCGGCCTAGGGGGTTTTTGAATGGGATATTATTTTTATATATTGCGTTCTAAAATTGATAATTCTTATTATGTTGGATCAACGAACAATTTAACAAGAAGACTCAAGGAGCACAACCGAGGTAAAAGTAAATATACTCGAAATAAAAAACCTTGGGAATTGGTTTATAATGAGGAATTATCTACTTTAAGTTTGGTGCGAAGAAGAGAAAACCAAGTTAAATCGTGGAAGAAACGAGTAGCTATTGAAAAATTAATCGGCCCCGTCGTCTAGCGGCCTAGGATATCTGGTTTTCATCCAGAAGATCGCGGGTTCAAATCCCGCCGGGGTCACCTTCATTCTTGAACAGGCACAAAACCAAGAAAAAAGGCCAAACCTTTTGTTAAAAGTTTGGCCATGTATATCACTTTCTAGTTTTTCCTGGTTGGAGGCTTGCTAAAGCTAACATTAAAAGCAGGACACCGAGAAACCCCCATAAACAATAACCGTTTTTGGTCACCCAAATGAGCCACCCTAAAGACAAATTACCAAAAGTGGCAACTGTGCTATTTAGTACCATTTTGGGTGACATTTGCTGCTCAACAACCGCAGTTACCACCAACGCAAGCAGCAGAAATGCAAACAAAGCAACCGGATTTCCCAAATAGGCAACAGTCCCGACAACAACTGCTGTTCCACTAATTGCTACTGCCCCTAAACAAATGTATTTCACAGCTTATTCCCCCCTTTTGAATTGAAAGTGCTAGTCAATACAATGGGGATATTCTATCACTATGGGGTTATAAATATAAGTACGCTCCAATTTTAATTTTAAAAACTTGTTTTTTAACCTATAGTTATCTATAATTCGCACACATCGGTTGTTTGGGATAAAAAGTAGATATGAAAGGAGATTTAAGAAATGGGTCGAATCATTACGGAAGAATTAGTAAGGAAAGCCGTTGAGCTGACTGGGCCAAATGCAGAGCTTGTACTGGCAATGAAAGAGACCGTTTGGGGTCCTACATGGGTAGAGGGCTTTATCTGGGCACCCGGACTGGGCGATGCAATATTTTTCACTTTGGGTGAGAAAAATGATTGGCAACCCAAAGAAGAACAAGCTTCAAGTCATGAGGTGGCAAAACGGAAACTAGCCGTTCTCGTACGAGAAGGAGTACCTACAAGTACTGTCGTGTCAACTCAACCATGGTGTCTCCAGGAAGGCGAATTTCTTTACGCCGGAGGAGCTACAAGAGATGGTATTTTCGTTGCCCTATCCGGTGCTCGTGGCAGAGTTGATGAGGCCTTGGCTGAAGTGGTCATTAGTTTCATCAGGATGCTTGCCCACATGGAAGTCGATCGCAGGGTAGCAAACAAAGAGATGAAAATTTAGCGCTTGCTATCCCACAACCGACTCCCTGCAGAGTCACAGCAACATCTCTGCAGGGAGTTTTTCTTTTAATACAATTGATTAAAATTATTATTACTAAAACTTTCATTTAATTGCCTAAAAACAAGAAAAAAAGCCAAACTTTTTGTTAAATTTGTAGTCTTTATTTTTTGCTTTTAAAACAACAAAGTTATAATATCTACAAAGATTAGTTTGTTTTACCTCAATTACTGATGAGGTTGACTTCGCAGCGCAAGTTAGCTGGTTACAAAAGAACGATTCTTCGTATTTTAAACCTAGAATCAGCAAATCTGGTGGAATTTCAGTCCAGGGTGAAGAAGATTGGTAAAGGCCAGGATTTACCAGATGATTACTTTGGTTTTAGGATAATCTGTAAAAACAAACAAGAGTGTTATCGAACGGCTCGGATTTTGCACAAAAGCCTAAAGGTGTGGAAATTGAAGGACTATTACATAAATTATCACCCACAGGAACCGACCTATCGGTCAATTCATCTTTTGGTAAAAATCAATAAGGAATCTCACATCGAGATTCAAATTAAAACGATAAGAGCACATAATCGCCATATGTTGAAACGGCGATTATTAGGAGATCATTATTGGCGGTCGCTTACTCCAGCTGAAATTGTCCAATTTGACAAGACTTTAAGAATTAATCGTCCCATAAGATTTACGAGGAATGGTGTCAGATACTTCAGTCCAACCTTCTCACAATAGTATGCCAGTTCATTTGCCCTGTAGCTATCTCTGGAAATGTGTCAGATAATCTAGATCCAGTTACCAAGCCAACAAGCTTTAATTCCTCTTTTTGCTTGATAAAGACAGGGGAACCACTTGAACCTGGTGAGCTTGCACCATCTGCCCACCAATAACCGGGAGAATCGCTTGGTTCAATTATTTCCATGACACTTCCCAGAGTGTTGGTTGCGAAAAGATTGTCAGCTTTGAGAAAAACACCAGGAAAACCTACAACTAGAATTTCCCTATTTGTTAAATCTTGGTTGGTTGCGTATTTTATACTTTCAAAGGGAATATTCGTATCATACTGCCCCCGACACTCAACAATTGCAAAATCGAGATCTAAGTCATCCCCTTTTGTTTTGTGTATGGAAAAAGATGAAGGGACGAAGTACTTAGTATCAATATGCGGTCGAAATAATCTTATTTCTTTGACTTCTTCTCCCTGGAAAATATGCTTGGTAGTAAGAAGTTGAATTGTGTCATTTTGGTGTCCAATGATATAGCCTGTTCCCTGAAAAACAGCGGGCACGCCTTCGTTATCCTGATCAACTTCAACTATCACCGTCCCCTTCCTGGCTCTTTCAAACATTTCTCTTGTAAACCCACCTTTTTCTTGAAACGAATTGTCTAATGCCAATTGCTCTAAGGCAACTGCTGTTTGGCGTAATGGAACTGCAGGTGATGACGATAAAACATCAACCCACTCTCTCTTTATTAACCAACCAGAATATCCCGTTAATAAACAGCCAGCAACCGTGCTGCCAAAACAACCACAAAATTTCAAAAAATCTCGTCGGGATACTTGGCTACCTCCTCTTTCGATACTCCCCATAAGAGAATTTTATCACTATAGGACTAAAAACGCACATTTAGAAAAACCTAAACGATGATTACTGTTCTCTTTCGACTTTGAAAAAATCTTCCAGTTTTTGTTGAATTTCTTCTTGTTGTTGGAAGGTAACTTTGGATTTTAATCGCCAACCTTTCCCCTCAATTAATGTTTCTCGGCCATAAAAAAGCGCCATTCCGTAATAACTGGCAGTCCAGTGTTCGGCCAAAGCAACCAGTCCATCTTGTTCAGTTTCTCTAATACTGGCCAGAAGCTTAGCTGACGATATCGCCCTCATCCAAGTCAAAGCATAAAGAGCTTCCGGGTCAGTGGTAAACATGTCCGGCTCCAATAGTCTGGCCACCCGTTCGGTTGACCTTGACCGCCAACCAAATCTTTCGACATCGTCTAAATCAGCTGAAAGAAAATCAAGCGGAATATTTGAATCAGCCGCTTTTTCGACAAATTCGTCTAATTCTGGCCTTCCCAAATTAACAAAAAAATCACTCGCTTCAGTTAGAGATAAAATTCTTCCTCTTTCCATTAGTTAGATTTTAACCGAAAATAGCCTTGCCGGCAAACCCTGGCTTTAACTGTTGATGAGAAGTTAATTTTAATCTGACGGCGTAAACATCACGGCGTATCGGTAGTAAACTGATCATCTCAACCGTTGCCGACAATGGTTCGTTAAAACCATTTAGACTAACTTTAGCGCTCGCTCTTATTTCAACTTGGTTTAAATTCAGTTGAGCAACTTCGGCTTCAAAATAAAAAGAGCTGGTGTCAACAACGGTAACGGTAAATTTGGCCGGAGTAATATTTTCACCAACCAAACCACCGTCTATGGCAGCCACTACTCCGTCAACCGGACTGTAAAGATTGGTTTCTTCTAGATTTTGTTTAGCAATTTCGACATTTTTAACCGTTATATCAAGTTCATTTTGCCGTTTTCTTTTTTCAAATTCGGACAAATTTTCTTTTTCTTTTTGATCAAAATCAGCTCTCTCTTTGTCATAAAGCAGTAAGGCCCGGTCGAGAAAAGTTTGTAGCAAGGATTGGTTTAGACTGGCCAGTAAGGCTCCCTTTTTAACTGTTTGGCCGACTTTAACATTAATCGAGGCGATCTTACCACCGACAGGAAAACGGCTTTCGGCAACTTGGGCCGCCTTTATATATCCCTGAAGCTCCATTAAAATTTATCTTATCAACAAAACAGTTTATTTGGCAATTTTTTCATTGCCGATATTGTTGTTAACGGACCGTGTCCGGGATAACAAACGGTTTGAGGCGGTAAAGCAGCTAATTTATCAAGAGATTTAATCATTTGTTTTTTATCAGAATAAGAATAATCGGTCCGGCCAATGCCATCTTTAAATAAAGTGTCACCAGAAAAAAGAATATTTTTAGAAGAAAGGCAAACACTGCCCGGAGTGTGGCCGGCCGTTTCGATTACAGTTAAAGAGTGTTTACCCAAACGCAAAATTACCCCCTCTTTCAAATCATGATCAATTTCAGCCACCGGATATTGACTGTCAACTCCCAGCCAATAGCCAGCCGAACTGTTCATTTTTTTTAAAAGCTTTTCATCATTTCGATTAATTAAAAAGGGGGTGTTAAAAATCGCTTTTAAAATTCCTGCCGCCAAAACATGATCAAAATGGCCATGACTGGCAACAATATATTTCAATTTCAAATTTTTTTGACTAATTTTTTCGGCCAAAAATTCGGCCGCTTCGCCCGGATCAATTACAAGCGCTTGGTTAGTTTGAGAATCAAAAACGAGGTAACAATTAGTCTTGAGTTGGCCGACAGAATAGGCCTCAACTTGAAGCATTAATAATTGACGAAGTAGTGAATCTTAGCCTGTTGCCTTAATTCTTCAAGCCAAGTTTGGTATTGCTGACCCAGTTTTTGCTGTTGAAGTCCGGTCTCGATTTCTGCTTGAACATCTTCAAGAACGGTACCTTCTGGATAATACTGGCTGTTTTCTTCAAACGCTTGGCTGATCTCCTCTTGGCTAACCTCAACCTTGCCAGCCAGCAGTTTTTCAATCATCAGCTGAATTTTGATCTGTTTATCCAGTTCTTCCGGGCTAATACCCTGAGCTTTTAATATATCGGGTAAATTCTGGCCTTGTTCGGTCAAGCTGGCTTCTATTTCTTTAATTTTATCGGCAATCTCACTTTCAGTGACAACAACATTTTGCTTTTGACCGGCTTGCAAGATAAGTAGTTCATCAATTTTCTGATCCAAAAACTGGCCGCCGCTGCTCTTTTCCAGTTCCCTGATTAAACTTAATCGACTAATCGGCTGATTGTTCACCAAAGCAACCACCAGTAATCCCCGGCCAAGATAAACCAAAGCGGCGAGGATAACTACCGCCAATAAAATGTAAACCTTTTTGCTTAAACCTTTTTTCATCACCGGAACCTTAACTTGTTCGATGGCTGTTTTGATTTTCTTAACTGGTTTACTAACTTTTTTAGCTGCCATTATTTGAATTTTAACTGATTCATCCCCTGACGTAAATAGGACAATTTCGCCCGCCTGACCTTGCCTTGTCTAACTAATTCTACCTTTTCTAACCAAGGAGAAGAAAGCGGCCAAATTCTTTCGACACCAATTTTATTGGCGCCAATCTTCCTAACAGTGATTGTTTTATTTTCACCCCGGCCTCGAATAGAAATAACTATTCCTTCAAAAACCTGAACCCTGAATTTATTGGCTTCTTTGATTTTTTGATGAACCCGGACTAAGTCGCCGCTGTTAAAAACTGTCTCTCCGTGTTGTGCTTGATTAGCCATATCTTGGGATTTTACCACAAAAGCAAAAAGTTAAAAAGTCTGGCAATGTTTCATTCAATCGCCATTTTAATTTTTTCGGCCAATTGATGGTTATAATCAATTCCGTAAGGTAGCGGCATTAATTTTCGGCCGTTACCATTAACAAAAACTAAAACCGCTTTTTGTTTGCCAGGGCATTGTCTTAATAACTGGTTAACTGTCATTAATTTAGCCGACGAAGTGTTGGCGGGAATTTCTATTTCAATCTGATTCTCTTCTTTGGCATTTTCAATTGTCTGACTATCTTCAGGGTCAAAAACTTCTTCAGCCACCAAACTTAATTCCTCTTCGCGAAAACTAATTTTACCCTTAATTACCACCGCCTTGTCTTTCAGCCACAAATTTTTACTTTGGCTAAAAAGCTGGGGAAAAACTACCGTTCGAATTGAACCACTGATATCTTCGATTTCAACAAAAGCCATCTCCTGATTATTTTTTTTAGTAAAAACACAGCGTAAATCACTGATAATGCCGCCTATTTTAATCATCTCCCCTTGTCTCTCTTGGCTTATTTCATTGATTTGATTGACTCCGAAAACAGCCAGCAAATCTTTAATCGAATTGAGCGGATGATCACTTAAGAAAAAACCGAGCAATTCCTTTTCTAAGCTTAATAATTCCTTGGTTTCAAATTCTTTAACGGCCGGCAGTTCGTCTTCTATTTTTAAAGACGACTGAGTTGCTTCGGTGGCGAACAATTGCTCTTGACCGGAGGCAATCTGTTTTTGCTGTTGGGTACATTTATTCCTAATCGTATCCAATCCGTCTAACATTGCCGCTCTTTTACCGAAACGGTCCATCGCCCCAACCTTAATAAGGCTTTCGAGGACTTTTTTATTAACTTTTTGGTTGTCGACCCGCAGGCAAAAATCAGTCAGTGAAGTAAACTGGCCACCTTTTTTACGAGCTTCAACAATTGATTCAATCGCCGCCGCGCCAACATTTTTAATGGCGTCAAAGCCAAAACGAATGCCCTTATTTAAAAGTGACCCCTGGCTTTCTTCAACCCGGAAGCCCAGTTTAGAAACATTGATATCAGGCGGCAGAATTGTTATCCCCATTCGATTACACTCGGTAATCGCTTCGGTAACTTTATCGGTGTTGCCTGATTCAGCAGTTAATAAGGCGGTCATGTATTCAACTGGCCAATGAGCCTTAAGATAAGCGGTTTGGTAGGAAACCATACCATAAGCGGTAGCGTGGGCCTTATTGAAACCGTAACCCTGGAAAGGAACAAATAGATCCCAGATTTTTTCTGCTTTTTTCGGCTCAATACCGGAATGTTCTTGACAACCCTTAACAAAAATTTCATGCTGGCGGGCCATTTCCTCGGGAATTTTTTTACCGATAGCTGTTCGCAGTTTATCAACCGTTTCCCAGTTGTAACCAGCCAGTTCCAAAGCGGTAAATAAAACATCTTCTTGGTAAACAATAATACCGTAAGATTTATTTAAAAATTTTTCCATTTTCGGATGCAGGTAAGTTATTTTTTTCCTGCCGGTTTTACGGGCGATAAATTCGGGGATATTGGCCATCGGACCAGGGCGGAAAAGAGCGATCATTACCATAATATCTTCAAGCCGGTTAGGTTTTAATTCTTTAAGCCATTTAGTCATACCTGAACCACTTAGTTGAAAAACACCCATCGTCTTGCCGCTGGCTAGCATGGTAAAAGTTTTTTTATCATTCAAAGGGATTTTTTTAAGATCAATGTCAATTCCCTGAGCGCCTTTAATAATCTTTAAAGCCGCGCCTAAAATCGATAAATTTCTTAAACCTAAGAAATCAAATTTAACCAGACCGACATCTTCACAGGCGTGCATTTCATACTGAGTGATTACCTTTTCACCTTTGGGTTCTAATTGCAGCGGCGTAAAATCAGTCATTGCTGTCGGCGACACGACAATACCGGCAGCGTGAACTGAAGCGTGACGGGCATTGCCTTCAATTTGTTTGGCAACATCCAGTACCTGTTTGGCCTTATCGTCACTGTCATAAAGATTTTTTAATTCTGGTGCTACTTCAAGCGCTTTTTCTAATGTCATCGGGAAACCTTGAGAGCCTAAGGGGATTAATTTAGCAATTTGATCGGGAAAAGAATAAGGATGATTTAACGCCCGGCCGACATCACGAACCGCTGCTCGTGCCAGCATTCGACCGAAAGTACAAATTTGGGCTACTTTATCTTTACCGTATTTTTGAGTCGTGTAGGCAATTAATTCTTCACGACGGTTATCGGCAATGTCTAAATCAATATCCGGTGGTTTTGGCCGGAATGGGTTTAAGAATCGCTCAAATGGCAAACCATAGTGAAGCGGATCAACTGAAGTGATACCTAAAATGTAAGAAACAACCGAACCGGCGGCTGAACCTCTGGTGGTAGTAATAATACCTTGGCTGGTACACCAGTTAACCATGTCAGATACCATTAAAAAATAGGCCGGATAGCCTTTTTTAATAATCACTTCTAATTCAAACTCGATTCTTTGTTTAAGTTCTGGTGTTAATTTGTCATAAACCAGATTTAACCTATCCCAAGTTAAATCTTTTAAAGTTTCGGCATCACTTTTACCGGCTGGCAAATCAATTTTGGGGAAAAACCATTGGCCTAAATTAATCTTAAGGTTAATTTTTTCCGCTATTTTAGCGCTATTATCAACACTATCAGGAACATCAGCAAAAATTTGGCGCATCTCGCTTTCCGATCTTAAATGAAAAGTTGGGTTGTCTACATAACGCAGTCGATCTAAATCCTCGACTTTTTTACCGGTCGAAACACAAACTAAAACATCTTGAGCGAAAGCATCCTTTTGGTCGACATAATGAACATCATTGGTTGCCACCAGCGGAATTCCCAACCGACGACTTAAACTAATGATTTGATCAACCCAAATTTTTTCTTCTTTGGCGTTTTGTTTTAGCTTGTCAACAATTTGCCTGCTTTTGGCTTGATCAAGAAAGTCTTCGTATTGATGTCGTTGTATTTCCAAATAAAAATTGTCACTGCCAAAAACATTCTTGTACCAAAGAGCCGTTTCTTCGGCCTTTTTGAGATGATTATTGATAAGTAATTGACCAATTTCACCCTTCGGACAAGCGGTTAAGGCGATTAAATCCTTGGAATATTTTTTTAAGGTTTCTTTGTCAACCCTAGGCCGGTAATAGAAACCTTCCAATGAGGCAGTTGTTGCCAGCCGCATCAAGTTTTTATAACCATTAAAGTTTTTGGCCAGTAAAACTAAGTGGAAGTTATCTTTATTGCCGGCATCTTTAGTTTTATGGTCTTTATTAACCAAATAAGTTTCAATGCCGACAATCGGTTTTATTTCCTGTTTTAGACATTCTTCATAAAACTCAATTGCTCCGTACATGACACCATGGTCAGTTAAAGCAATCGCTTTCATCCCCATTTGCTTGGCGGTACCAATCAGTTTTTTTATCTTTGGCAATCCATCAAGAAGAGAATATTCACTGTGAACATGAAGGTGAACAAAATTTGACATAAATTTAAAACTCGTTAACTTAGATACTTGATAAGTTCTTCCCGTACCTGGTTCGGGTTTGCCTGCCCCTTGGTTTGTTTCATTACCATTCCCAGTAGAAACTCAATTGCGCCGCTTTGGCCTTTTTTAAAATCAGTGACCGGCTTAGGGTTATCTTTAACCACCTGTTCTATTGCCGCCGACAATAATTGAGAACTCAATACCGGCTGACGATTGGCAGCAGAAAGCTGTTTAACTAAAACTTCAACCGTTGTTTCCTGCCAGTCAATCTTCTTGTTTATAATAGCATTAGCCAAAGCCTTAATTTCAACCCCTTTTTGTTGGCCTAAACTGGCCGCTATTTCAAAATACTCCGCTAATTTAATATTGCCGGCCAGTAATTTGGCCTGATCAGGCCGCAAATCAAACTGGCGTTGGTACCGTTGGCGTTTTTCCGCTGGTGATTCTGGTAGCTTGGCTTTAATTGCCGCCAGGTCAATACCGCCGGCTTGGCTAAAATCAAACGGCGGGATATCCGGTTCGGGAAAATAACGATAATCTTTAGCCTCTTCTTTTTGCCGTTGTGAGAAAGTTAATTGTTTTTTACTATTCCAACCGCGGGTTTCTTGAGCCGGTTTTTTACCTGAGACTAAAATTTGCCGTTGGCGGTTTATTTCAAATTCAATCGCCCGTTCAACATAACGGAAAGAGTTTAAGTTTTTAATTTCCACCTTGTAATCAGGCAAACAACGGCTTTGGCTTAAGCTAATATTAACCTCAAGCCGCATTGAGCCTTTTTCCATGTCACAATCAGAAATTTTCAAGTAACGCAATTTATCCCGCAGTTCTTTTAAAAATGCTTTTGCTTGCTGTGAAGAGTGAATCTCCGGTTCGGTAACAATTTCGACCAACGGTACACCAGAACGGTTAAAATCAATCAGACTGGTATTCCCCTGATGGCTTAATTTGGCAGTATCTTCTTCAAGGTGGACCCGGGTAATACCGATTTTTTGACCGTCAATTTCCAAACTGCCGCCAGCCGAAAAAGGCAGATCGTATTGACTGATTTGATAACCTTTTGGCAAATCGGGATAAAAATAGTTTTTACGGTCAAATTTAGAAAAAACTGCCGGCTGGCAACCAAGAGCCAAACCAACCATCAAGCTTGACTCAACTGCTTTAAAATTAGGCACCGGCAATGCTCCTGGCAACCCCAAACAAACGGGGCAAACATTAGTATTGGCTTTTTTACCGAAATGATTAGCGGAACAGCCGCAAAACATTTTCGATTTCAAGTTAAGTTCAACATGAATTTCCAAACCAATTATTGGCTGCCAATTTGTTTTAATCATTATTTTTATTATTAAAATCTAAAATTAATCCTTGGTGGCGATAAGCCAATTGGCCAACAGTAAAAATAATTAAACCTCCTAGCAGTAAAACAAACTGGACACCAATAATATCAGTCAGGGTTGTGGTAAGAAAAATTGGCAGTAAGCCGAAAAAGGCCAAAAGAGAATAAAGAATCGCAAAAACTTTACCACGGATGTCAAAAGGAGTCTGTTCCTGGATAATGGTTTGCAGCGGCACCGTCATTAACACAAAGGCTCCGCCGCTCAACAAAAGCAACGGTGAAACAAGCCAAATAGGTTTTTGTAAAATAATTGCCGCCAATCCACTGCCAAAAATAGTCAAACCGAAAGTAAAAATACCTTTTAAAACTAAATCTTTTTTTCTTAATTTGACAAAGTATTTTCCTAAAACAAGGCCGCCAATAATCGCTCCCAGGAACAACGGCGTGACAATTAAAAAAGCACTATCAGCATAGGTAATTTTCATCACCCCTGCAGTTGAAGGTAATATCGCCAACCCTATTCCAACAATCCCCTGATTACCGCCTAAGAGTAGAATTGGAAGTAAAATTTTCGGATTTTGGCGCAAGAAAATGTAGCTTTTAGACAATTCGCTAACAAAAACTTTTAATTTCAAATTAATCGCTAATTTATCCAAATCAATTATTTTTGCCCCTAAAACTTTACTGCCTTTCAGTTTTTTATTCGGCAATCCAACCGAAACTATCGAAGCCGTTAATAAAACCAACGAAGTCAATAAGAAAACAGGGCTGGTCGAGGCAAAAATTTTAAGCAGTACCCCCGCTGCAATTGAACCGGCCAGAATTGAAAATTGGCTAGTAATAAAAAAGAGGCTGTTAGCAATCATTAAGTCACTTTCCTCAACTAAAAGCGGCAGGCTAGCGCCAATCGACGGGAAGGTGGCAATGTCAAGAAAAGAATAAAACAAAACCAAAGCGTAAAAGGGCCAAACTTGGCTACCGACTGTTAAGTAGATTAAAACCAGTAAGGCCTGGGCCAAATTGCTGTAAATGAAAATCTTTTTTTTGTTCAGGCTATCGATAAAAACTCCAGCCAAAGGGCCCAAAAGTAAAGGCGGGGCATAAAAGCAAACCAAAAATAAACCAATCGCTACTGCCGAACCAGTCTGAGAAAAAATCCGGTCCATGATCACAAAATTTAAAGTAAAAGCACTAATCATTGATGCTGCCTGGATCACCCACACTCGAAGAAAATTTTTATTACCGATTATTTTACGGTAAGTTTTTTTCATTGTTGCTCCTCCATTACTGTGCCAACCTGAAACAATCTTTCTTCTGCCAGTTGCGGCCCGATTAACTGAGCACCGACCGGTAAATTATTAACCTTATCAATTGGGACCGACAAGGCCGGCAGGCCAGCCAAGTTAACCGGTACCGTTAAAATGTCCGACAGATACATTGCCAATGGATTATCAACTTTTTCTCCTAATTTAAATGGCAAGCTCGGTGATACCGGACCCAGAAGAATGTCAACTTGTTTAAAAATTTCCTCAAACTGCTGGCAAATTAATGTTCTGACTTTCATTGCTTTAAGGTAATAAGCGTCATAATAACCGGCAGAAAGAATATAAGTACCAAGCATTATTCTTCTTTTTGCTTCCGGACCAAAAAATGTCCGGTCATTACCAAAGCGAATACCATCAAAACGAGCTAGGTTTGAAGAAACTTCAGCCGGCTGAATAATGTAATAAACCGGCAGGGCATATTGGGTTAACGGTAATGAAACTTCTTTTAGCCGAAAACCTTGTTTTTGCAAAGCTTTGGCTTTCTTCATCACCACTTCAGCAATTTTCTTATCCACTCCCGAACCAAAAAATTCTTTCGGCAAACCGATAGTCATTTTTGTTCCCGATCGTTTTAAATTTTTTGAATAATCGGTAACCGGCTGGTTTAAGCTGGTAGCATCTAAATTATCCTTACCGGCAGTTATTTTTAACATTAAAGCACTGTCGGCAACTGTTTTAGTAAAATGGCCGATAGAGTCAAGCGAAGAAGCCATGGAAATTATTCCATAACGCGATACCCGGCCATAGGTTGGTTTCAGGCCAACCACACCGCAAAAAGAAGCTGGCAAGCGAATCGACCCACCGGTGTCAGTCCCCATCGCCCCAAGAGCAAAGTCAGCTGCTACAGCCGCCGCCGAGCCGCTACTGGAACCACCGGCTACTAAAGTTAAGTCATGAGGGTTTTTCGTCGGACCAAAATCAGAATTTTCACCCGATGAACCATGGGCCCAAGCGTCTAGATTAGTTTTGCCTAAAATAATTGCTCCGGCAGTTTTAAGCTTGGCAACAACGGTAGCATCAAAAGGCGGTAAATAATTTTCCAGCACTTTTGAGCCGGCAGTAGTTTTAATATCTTTGGTTGAAAAAATATCCTTTAAGGCCAGCGGTATTCCCAGTAATGGCTGATGATCAAACGCCTTTCCGCCTTGTTGGGAAATCTTTTTATCTACCATTTTAGCCTGAGACCGTGCTTGCTGACCAGAAACAGTCAAAAAGGCGTTTATTTTCTTATCTTTAGTTTCAATTGTCTTTAGGAAGTTTTCGGTTAATTCTAAACAGCTCAAAGTTTTTTCTTTAAGTTGTTTAACCGCTTGCTGAATGTTTAACTGCTTTAAGTCCATTAGTTCATTCTTCCAATATCGCCTTAACCTTAAATCGCCCATTGGCTGTTGACTTGGCGTTGCTTAACGCCTGTTGCTGGCTTAAGCTTTCAGTTACTTTATCCTGCCGCCAAACATTAATAAGTCCAGTCACCTGGCTGGTTGGCTCAACATTATCGGTATTAATTTCATTCAATTGCTCAACATAATCAATAATGTGCTTAAGTTGAGACACAAACAAAACTGACTGCTGTCTGCCCAAAGAAAGATTAGCCAGCTTAGCAGTTTTTTTAACTGTTTCAATATCAATTTTAATACTGTTTTTGTCTTTTTTCATTGCATTGCCTCAAGCGCTCTAAGTCGATCTTCAATCGGCGGATGGGTACTAAAAACTTTTACCAACCAAGAGGTTTTTTGTCTACCTTTAAACGGCGAATCGATAAAAAGATGGGCGTTAGCACTACTGGCAGTTTCTAATTGAACCGGGTCACGACTGATTTTTTCCAAAGCCGACGACAACGCCATTGGGTTACGGGTTAATTTCACGCTTAGCGCATCAGCACTGTATTCTCTCCGCCGAGAAATCGCCAGTTGAATTAACCGGCCGATTAAGGGCGATAAAACGATAAAAATTATTCCGATAACAAAAAGAGCTCCACCGCTCTTCTGTTCCTTGCGGTCGGAACCAAGACCAAAAAAAGTATTTCGTAAAAACAAGTCACCCAATAAAGCGATTGTTCCAATCAAAACTGAAACCACCACCATTAAGCGAGTGTCATAAGATTTAATGTGGGCAATCTCATGACCAACTACTGCTTCCAGTTCACTCCGATTAAGTTTTTCAAGCAGACCCCGAGTAACCGCCACGGCGGCATGATTAACATCCCGGCCGGTAGCGAAAGCGTTTGAAGCCAAGCTGTCCATCACATACAATTTCGGTTTTGGAATTTGCGCCGCCAAGCTTAAATTCTCCGCTACAGTATAAAAATTAAAGTAATCGCTCCGATTGGCTTCTTTGGCCTTCATTAAAGTTAAAACAATGCTGTCCGACCACCAATAACCGGCAAAACTGCTAACAGCCGCCATTACTAGAGCCATCACCAGCAAAGCCGGACTGCCATCAGTCAACCAGATAAAAGCACTGCCAGCCAAAGCAACAAAAAGAGCAAAAAAAACAATTACCAAAAAACTTTTTCTTTTATTGGCGTCAATCGCTTCGTAAACATTAATCATAACTTTTTCCTCTAATCATTTTTAAAACCTATAGATCAACCTTGGGAGTTTTTAATTCCTGATTGCTGACCTTGGTTATTTCACCGCCTGCTTCAACCTCCAGGCCCTCTTCGGCCTTGAAGTTAAATAAATTAGCCACCAGGTTAGACGGGAAAGTCTGGTGCATTATGTTGTAATCAGCGGTTAAATCGATCAATGTTCTTCGTGAATACATGACTTTATCAGCCGTATCGCGCAATTCGTCCATTAGTTTACCGGTCGGACCGGCTGCCTGGAGCTCGGGTGTTGATTCCAAAACCACTCTAATCGGCTGTAGGGCTGATTGTAATTGATTCGAAGCTTCAACCAGTTTTTTCGGACTGCTGGCGGCAGAAAGATCAGTAACCATTTTCCTGGCATCAGTCAAGTCTTTAAAAATCTTGCTTTCATGCTTCATGTAACCCTTGACTGAAGCAGTCAAGTTAGGGATCAATTCTGCTTGCCGTTTTAACTGGTTGGCAATCTCTTGAGCCGAAGCTTTGATCCTGGTCTTAATGGCAATAAAACGGTTGTAAATCGTCCACAAATAACCACCGATAACCACCGCTAAAATTAACAGTATTAGTAATAAGCTCATTTTTTATCACCCCCCTTCACTTGTTTGTTTTTATCTGGAACTAAAATTAATTGGTCTTTTTCAACTTCCAGATTAACAGTTTGCCCTTCTTTAAGTCGACCGTCAAGCAGCAGTAAAGCCAGTTGATCTAAAACAGTCGTTTGCAACAGTCGTTTTAACGGCCTGGCACCAAAATTAAAATCATAGCCTTTTTTAACCAACCAAGATTTTGCCGACTGGCTGGCTTTAACAGTAATTTCTTTAGATGACAGTCGTTGATTTAATTCTTCTAACTGAACCTCAACAATCGCTTGTAATTTACTCTGATCTAACGGCGAAAAAATTATCAATCGGTCGAGGCGATTTAAAAACTCCGGCCGGAAATAGTGATCAACTTCCTGCTTCTTTAAATTAGAGGTCATGATGATAATGGTGTTTTTAAAATCAATCGTTCGACCCTGGCCGTCAGTTAACCGGCCTTCATCAAAAATTTGCAAAAAGAGATTAAAGGCATCCGGATGGGCTTTTTCAATTTCATCAAGCAGGATAACACTGTAAGGTTTTCGCCTAACCGCTTCGGTTAATTGACCGCCTTCTTCATAACCAACATAACCCGGTGGAGCACCAATTAATCTGGCAACGGCATGGCTTTCCTGGTATTCACTCATATCAAGTCTTATCAAAGCTGATTCATCGTTAAACATAGTTAAAGCCAGTGCTTTAGCGGTTTCAGTTTTGCCAACACCGGTTGGTCCTAAAAAGAGAAAAACCCCAATTGGCCGGTTTGGTTCATTAATGCCAACCCGAGAACGGCGAACAGCATTTGAAACAGCCTCTACTGCCGGTAACTGACCAATAACTTTTTTACCGATTTCTTTTTCCAGGTTTTTCAACTTCTCTGTTTCTGTCATTAACAGTCTAGTGACAGGAATACCAGTCCATCGGGCAACAATGGCAGCAATGTCTTGAGAAGAAACTTCTTCTTTAATTAATCTTTCCTCATCGGGAATTTTGGCCCACTGTTTTTGGGTCACTTCTAATTCCTGTTTAAGCTTGGGGATTTGGCCATATTTAATTTCAGCCGCTTTTTCAAGATCAACTCCCCTTTCCGCTTCATCTAGTTGCTGCTGTAACTCCTCTAATCTTTTGTTAATCTCTTTAGTTTTTTGTCTTAAGTTTTTTTGTTCTTGCCAGGCGCCTTGCCGGTTTTTTAGGATTTCCTTTTTCTCAGTGATACTCTTGCTTAATTCTTCCAAGCGGCTTTTTGATTGATCATCTTTTTCTTTTTTTAAAGCCGCCGTCTCTATTTCCTCTTGAGTCAGTTTCCTTTTCAGTTGATCTAATTCAGCCGGCAGGCTTTCAGCTTCAATTTTAATACTGGCAGCCGCCTCGTCAATTAAATCAATCGCCTTATCGGGTAAAAAACGGTCAGTAATATAGCGATGAGATAAATTAACAGCCGCCTGTAGCGCCTCATCTTTAATCCTAACGCCATGGTGAAGCTCGTACCGTTCTTTAAGCCCTCGCAAAATTGCCAGGCTGTCGGCCACCCCTGGTTCTTCAACTAAAATTGGCTGAAACCGTCTGGCCAAAGCAGCATCTTTCTCAATATACTTGCGATATTCACTTAAGGTGGTTGCTCCAATTGCATGAAGACTACCCCTGGCCAATAGCGGTTTTAACATATTGGAAGCATCCATCGACCCCTCAGCGCCACCGGCACCAACTAACAAGTGAACTTCGTCAATGAACAAAACATACCGGCCGGCGCCTTTTTCTATCGCTTTTAAAACTGCCTTTAATCGTTCTTCAAATTCACCCCTAAATTTAGCTCCGGCTAAAACAGAAGCCAAGTCTAAGGCCAGAACCTCTTTATCAGCCAATATTTCCGGAACATCTTTATCAATTATCCTGATTGCCAATCCTTCAACAATGGCTGTTTTACCAACACCAGGATCACCCAGTAAAATCGGATTGTTTTTTGTCCGTCGCGATAAAACTTGCATTAACCGTCGGATTTCCTGATCTCGGCCAATCACTGGATCAAGTTTGCCTTTCTTGGCCAACTCATTTAAGTTAACGGTGAATTTCTCCAGTGGCTGATTTTTATCTTCTTCCATAGTTAATTTTCAATAAAAATTTTTCTAAATTGATCCCAGCTGTTACTATTGATTATATCATTTTTTTGTGCCCAGCCGCGACGGGCAACGGCAACACCGTAAGGCATTAATTTTAACTGGAAAACGGCATGAGCATCACTATTAATTATCATTTTCACACCATTTTCCACCGCCTGTCTAACTAAAAAATCAGGTAAATCAAGTCTTTGCGGCGAGGCGGAAATCTCTAAAAATTTAGATTCTTTTTTACAAAAAGCAAATAATCGGTCCCAGTCAAGCTTAATCCCCTCTCTTTCTGTTAATTTACGAGTAGTCGGGTGGGCTAAAAATTTAACTTTGGGATGAGCCAAGCCTTGTATTACTCTGTCTGTCATCTTTTTCCGGCTCATGTTAAAGTTGGTGTGGATAGCGGCGATAGCATAGTCAAGATAATCAAAAGCCGCTGGCGGTAAAGCCAAATTACCATCAGGTTTTATGTCAATTTCCAGGCCATTTAAAACCTTAATGAACAACTTCTTTCCTCTTGAGTAATTTAGTTCGTCAATTTTTTGTCGCTTAGTTTTAATCAAGTTTATAATTTGCGACTGCCGGTGTCGGCTTAAGCTAGGATTGTGTTCAGAAAAACCGATATATTCATAATTTAGGGCCTTTGCCTGCTGTAAAATTATTTCAAATTGGTCTTGGCCTAAATCATGATTTGGTTCAATGTCAAAACTGGAATGAATATGCAAGTCGCCCTTGATGTCAGTTTCTTTGATCAATTTCGGTAGTCCATTTGGTGTTTTTTGAAACTGCCTGATAGCCGCTTCGATTTCTCCACTGTTTTCTCTTAATTCCGGCGGAATATAGGCCATTTTAAGAGCCTGGTAAAAAGCTTTTTCTTGCCTAAAATGTTTCAACCGACCGGCAGATTTAATGCCGTATTCCGATAAGCTTAATCCTTTTTCTTTGGCAATTTCCCGTAAGCGGATATTGTGTTCTTTTGAACCAGTATAATGCTGCAGTAAGGCTCCGTAACTTTCCGGATTGACTATTTTTAAATCAAATTGTTTACCTGATTGCAAAAGACAGCGGGTCGTACCCGGTCCGGCGGCTAAGATTGTTTTAATCCGAGGATATCTTCGCACCCTATTCATAACCCGATCAGCATTTTTTGACGCCACTGCCAAGTCAATATCTCCAACTGTAGCCGTTTTTCTTCGCAAACTACCCAAAGCATCAATCCGTAAAACAGCTTTTTCGACCGATAAATAATCGATTAAATCTTTTGCCTGTTGCCAGGCAAAAGACAACAGCATTCTTTGTTGACGACCAGTCTTTCTGGTTCGCCCAAGACCAGACAAAATCTCTTTTTCACTTTTTTGACCGAAACCTTCAATGGTTCTAATCCGGCCTTTTTTGGCGGCTTGCTCCAATCGTTTAAGTGCACCAGCAGCAGCTGTTATTTTCAATTGCCGGCTTAACTTAAAGGCAGTTTTTGGTCCAATCCCCGGCACAGTTAAAAAAATAAAGCCAGCCGGCGGTAGGTTTTGTTTAATTTTTTCAAAATGACTAACTTTGCCGGTAGTTAACAGTTCTTCCAAATACTGAGCGATGCTAGGACCAACACCAGCCAAGTCGGTTAATTTGCCTTCGTTTAAAAGGTCTTTAACTTCTACGCCAGCTTGCTCTATCGCTGCTGCCGCCCGTTCATAAGCCCGAATTCGAAAAAGACTCTTCCCTTTAACCTCAAGAGCCGCTGCAACCTGGCGCAACAAAACGGCTATTTGCTTATTACTGGAGTAATCTTTACCAATCATTATCCTTTTATCTCTTTTTATTTTACTACAAAAAATGGCCTAATAAATTGACTGTTTTTTATCCTTTTGTTATATTGGTCTAGATTAAAAAGGTCGCGTAGTGTAGTCGGTCTAACACGCCACCCTGTCAAGGTGGAGATCGCCGGTTCGAGTCCGGTCGCGACCGCCAAGTTCAGTTAAATGAACTGACATTTGACCACTTCTGCCCAGGAAGGAGGTATTGAACAAGTGCCAAGACGAAAAAAAGAAGCAGGGCTTTTTGAAAAACTAAAAAGAAACGAAAATAAAATCAGTACTTTTTTGGGCGTAATTGTCGTTATCGTTATCGGAGCGTTGATTTTTAATTACTTTAGATCCTTAAACCAAGAAGGACAATTGGAATCAGGCGCAGAAACCGACACAATTAACGAAGGCCAACAGGAAGTAGTCTTAATTGAAGACGAGGGGAAACTCGTGCCTCAAGGATTACCGACCACTTATACTGTTAAAACCGGAGATAATCTGTGGAAAATTGCTGAAAGTTTTTATGGATCAGGCTATAACTGGGTAGATGTGGCCAGAGAAAATAACCTAACCAACGCCAATAGCATTGAAACCGGTCAGGAATTAAGCATTCCTAAAACTGAAGTTATTCAACCGATAGTAAGCGAAGAAAACAAAGGCGGCCAAATTGCCAATGAAATCGCCGGCAATGATTACCAGATTAACAAAGGCGATAGCCTTTGGGATATTGCTGTTCGAGCTTACGGTGATGGTTACCGCTGGATAGATATCGCTCAAGCCAACAATTTGGAAAACCCAGGTTTAATCCATCCGGGAAACACCTTAACGATTCCCAGATAAAAGAATAAAGGTTTTCCTTTTTAGCTTAAAAGTAATAAAATTAAAGGACAGGAGACTGTCTAAAGCGGGGTTAGTTGATCCGCCGAAAGCTAAAGTGCATTCTGGCGGATCCGTCTAAATGCGCTTTAGCGCTTTTGTCGGAGCGGCTGAAAAAATGTTTTATGTTTATATTTTAGAGTGTTTTTGCGACAATAAGGCAAATTCATTTTATGTTGGTTATACTCATAACTTACAAAAGAGGGTTCAGAAACATCAAAACAGACAGGCCAAAACAACTAAAAAATTTGATAAAATTAAACTGGTGTATTATGAGGCTTGTTTAAACAAAACTGACGCAAGAAAACGAGAAAATCAATTAAAAACAGGTTTTGGTAGAGGATACTTTAAAAAAAGAGTTGCTAATTATTTAAGCGGGGTTAGTTGAGCGGCTCAACACCACCTTCCCAAGGTGGAAAGACGGGTTCGACTCCCGTACCCCGCTCATAACGAGAATGGTTTCTTAATTTCTTCAAATTTAGCCTTAAATCACACTTAAATCTGGCTCGAACCAGATTTTTTTGTTTTTAGACGTTAGCCTGGGAGTGAGAAATACGGGTAATGAGAATCGAACCTGTATAATTTAAACTTAGTAGTATGACTAATAAAAGCATAAAGAACCAAACTCGTAGACCTGTTGACGATATAGGTTTGTTATCAGAGTTGAATCGCTCGCTATATCTTATTGGTCATTACTCAAAGCAGATTATTAAGGAAGACAAAACGGTTTTTGGAATTCCAATGTCAGTGAAACTAAGACGTATGTATTCTCCCAAAAGAGGAGATCACTTGTTAAAGAGAATAGAGCAAAGGTTTGGGGTTGTTTATAAATGGTTCCTTAGGTAAATTTTTGATGTAAGTTATTTGATCGTCTCCGCCTAGTGATGAGATGACTGCTTTTATGTTTTTATCTTTAAATGCACTGACT
>CAZZNI010000011.1:0-26745 GCA_964655765.1 uncultured Gammaproteobacteria bacterium | reverse complement strand
AAAAAAACCCTGGCGTTTTTAAAAGTCATCAAGTAAAAAAAAAAATTGAGCAGAATTAAAACAAGAAAAAAACCCTGCCTGCCGGCAGGCAGGCCTTCTCTTACTCCCCTAATAAAGGCAAAAACACCAAAGATAATAAAAAAACTGGCCACATTAGCCTCAAAAGCGGCCCGGGAAAGCATGATGTGCCAAGGAGAAAATGCCAACAGCAATCCGGTAATTAAAGCCAAGGCCTCTTTTTGATCATGTTTTTTAAAAAGCTCTTTTACCAAAAAGTAAACCACCAAAACAGTCAACGCTCCAAAAAAAGCAGCCGGCATTCGAGTGGCAAATTCATTTAAGCCAAATATTTTTACCGGTAGAATCGCCAGGTAAGCGTAAACTGGCGGTTTAAAATCACCAAAAGATTCTAGGTAATCAAACGGCAGCAAACGGCCAAATTCATCTTTCAAATCAATCCCCAAACTATAAGCGTTATAACCCCAAGCCGCTTCATCCCAAGTCAAACTGGGCGGCAAACTACCCAATTTGTACAACCGTAAAAAAAGCGCCAATAAAAAAATAGCCGCGATCAAGTAGCGCTTCATCTTTTTTTAACCCCCGCTTGCTCAAAATAGTAAGCCATGATGAAAATAGTTGATAAAAACCCTAGATGGCTGTTGTGGAAATAGCGGGAGAAATACCAAAAAACTAAAGTGAAAATGCCGTAGCAGAAAATCAACTTCCAAATTGTTGGTTTTTTCGACAGAAAGTAAAGCAAAACAACCAGTAACGGCAAACAAAAAACCAGCTGCCAAATAGCAAAGGGATAATAAGCAGAGAGGTCTTTAATAAAACCAAACTGATTTAAAACCATCCCCCAACCGTAGCCGGCAATCGGATAACTATGTTCCGCTTTGCCGGATAGATAAGAAAAAGTATCTTGCCAAAAAAACTTTGGCCCCCAGAAAAAGAATGGTAAAACAACAGCACCAAAAGAAAGGCTAAAACCAAGAAGTGGCTTAAACAACTTCTTAATGTCTTTATTCTTAAAATAAATATAGGCGAAGTAAAAAGGAAAAACCGGCCAAACTGATTGCTTAACAGCAAAAGCCAGCCCCAAGACAAGAGCCGAAAGTAAATTTCTGCTTTTAAAAAGCAAAAACAAACTTAAAAACAAAAAGCCAAAAACAAAAAAATCAGACCGGCCTTCGAGCAAATAAGCTAAGGTTGCCGGGTTAAAGGCCAGTAATATTACCAACTGCCGCCTTAGCTCGCCTTTCTTTTTTAAAAGCAAAAAGGCCAATCCCAGTGAGGCAAGATACAAAAATAAAAGCGGCATCCGGCCGTCAAAAAACCCAACTGTCCTAAAAGCAACCCAGTAAAAAGGCAAGGAAAAAATAAGATAAAAAGGCATCATCACAAAATGATAAAGAGCCGGATTAACTTCACTGTCCGAATAATGCCACTGTTCTAAAAAGGTGCCAAAATAATTTTGCTCGTAGGGATTCTTGCCATCAAGCAAAAAACGCATCGCCGCTTCCTGTTGCAAAATGATGTCGTGAACACCATAAAGCGGTGAACCTTGATGGCGAACAACCAAGCTTGCCCCAAACCCGCTCACAACAGTTAACAAAACTACTGTCCCAAGCAACAAGTTTTTAAACAATTCTTTTTTTGACTTGTTTAGCTTCAAAACATCCAAGCTTAAATAGGCCGTTAAAAAAAGAAAGACCAGTCCAAACTGCCAGTAAGGCGTTTCCCCCGACCCGAGCCGGAAAGTCATTATAAAGGGAATGACCAAGGCAAAAAGAAGGATTGATGATAGTTTAATTTTCAGCATTAAAATAAGACTTGGTCTAATTTGCTTTATTGTAAATCATTATATACACTCAAGGAAAGTGAAAGCAGCTTTGAATAAAAAAACCTTAGTTATTTTTTTGATTATTGGCCTGGGGTTTTTCTTAAGACTTTACCAATTGCCGAAAAATCCAGCCGGTCTTCACGGAGACGAAGTTTCTATCGGCTACAACGCCTTTAGTTTACTTAAAACCGCCAAAGATCAAGACGGCAACTTTTTACCACTTGCTATCGACCAGTTCGGCGACTTCCGGCCACCGGGATATCATTATCTGGACATTCCCTTCGTTTACGCACTGGGCCTAAACAGCTTAGCAGTCAGGTTACCGTCAGCTATTTTTGGCGGCTTAACACTGATCGTGTTCTATCTTTTTTTGAAAAAGATGTTTAACAAAGAAAGTTTTGCTCTGATCAGTACTTTTCTTTTAGCTATTTCTCCCTGGCATATTAATATTTCCCGCGCCACCTCCGAAAGTGTGATCGCCGCATTCTTCTTAATTACCGGCCTTTATCTCATCTTGCTGTTTAGAAAAAATCAGCAAATCTTAACCTTGCTGATTAGCTTTGTATCCTTATTTACTAGTTTCCTTTTTTACCATCATGTTCGCCTTTTCGTTCCCTTGTTTTTACCGTTTTTTCTGTTTTTTCTCTACCGCGACAACAACGCAAAAAATGGCAAATCTTTTGCCATTAAGGCAGTCACTTTTTACCTGCTTTTAACAGCGGCCCTGGTAATACTACTTTTTAACAGCCAAGGTGCTGGCCGGCCAAGCGGAATCAGTATTTTTAACATGCCGGGGGCTGGTACAGCCGGAGAAATAACTCAGCAAATTGGCGAGGATGGAAATCAACCGGTTCTAATTAGTCGTTTTTTCCATAATAAATTAATCAGCCACGCTAGGATATTTGCAATTTTTTATTCGAAGCATTTTTCCGGTGAATTTTTATTTGTTAATAACGGTAATCCAATCCGCTATCGAATACCCTGGTTTGGCAACATGTACCCGGTTGAAATGATCTTTTTAACTTTCGGCCTGGCATCAATGGTTGTTTACGGTCTTAAAAAATCGGAAAAGACTTTTTTAGTTACCCTTGCCTGGCTATTTTTAGCGGCAGTTCCGGCCGGTTTAACCTGGGAAGACACCCCCAATGTTCAACGAGCATCGCTAATGATTTTTGCTCTGATACCAATCACTGCCTACGGCCTATTGGAAATTTTTAACTTAATTAAAAAACAATCGAAAACATATTGGTTATTAATCCCCTTGCTATTGGCCTTTTACAGCCATGGCTTGGCACTCTTCCTCCATAACTATTTTCACCACGCCCTCATCCATGAACCATGGTATCGCAGCGGTGCAACAGCCGAAGTGGTTTTCCAACTCCAAACGCTAAAGCAAGATCATTCAAAAATAATAATGACCACTCAAGGTAATAATAATTTAATCCACTACCTTTTTTACACCAATTATGATCCGCAAAAATTTCAAGCCCTTGGCTCGCCCCGGGAAAAAAATGAACTTAACTTTGACGGCATCGTCTTTAGCCACTTAGATTGTCCGCTGGAAGGCGACCCGGAACAAGAAATTAAGGGAGATTATGAAATCTATGTCGTTAAAAATCAATGTCGTCTGCCGAAAAACTCACTTGTTTTAAGTACACCGGTTTATTCCGATGGCGTCCCGGCCTACAAAGTCGTTAAACTACTACCACCGGTCAATAAAAAACTTTAAAAGCCCGTTTGCAAAACCTTAAAGGCAACCGTACTGTCGTGTCTTCTTATTTCCCTTGTTTGAGTAAATCCGGCCGGAGTATCACAATCAGACCGGCTAATTAAAATTGTCCGGCCAGGCAGACTATTTAAGTCAAATTCTCTTTCCGGACACCAGTTACCGACAAAAAAAACATTGTCAATCTTGTCAATTTTTAAATTATCCCCAAACAAACCGGCTAAAGACCGATCAAAATTAGCCTGGTAAAAAAGATAATACAACGGCAAAGTATCCAGGGAAGGCATAACCACTTGATCTGCTTCGGCTTGTTTTTCTTTTAAGACAACCATTAATTCCTGACTGCCGCCGTTACGGTAAATACTCTTATAAGAAGCGGTATGGTTAACATATTGGTGCCAAAAATAAACTGTTTCCAGACCAATTAATAAAACCGCCGCTATAACTAAGCCGATTTTCAATTGCCGATTTTTAATAAAATTTAGTAAGTTTTCCAGCCCCATGGCGGCTAAAAAACAAAACGGTAAAATTAACCCTGCCGCCCGATGGGTATTGGGAACATCGTCCACCGTTAAAGCGGCCGGAATTGGCGCTACCAACAGTAAATAAAAAAAATAATAATAAAACGGCCGTTTTTTCTTAACCGGTAAAAATAAGCCGGTTAAAAAAACAATCATCGTTAAATAAAACAGTCCCTGGTTGGGAACAATATAACGATCAGGCAGTCCACCTTTAATAAAAAGAAATGAAGGTGAAAAATAACTTAAATACTGTTCAACTCCTTCTTTAAAAAAACCGGTAAATTTATTGTGAAAAACTCTGGCTTCAAAAACACGGTTACTGCCGTCATCAAAAGAAAAAGCGGCATTGGCGGTTTCTATTTTTTCCCTAATTGCCGTATTGTAAAAAAGTGAAGTTTGCGAAAACCGTCCCTGGCCCCAGACGGTTGTCGAAATTAATAAAGTTAAGCATAGGAAAAAAATAACCACCGGTAAAAATTTTTTATTAAAAAACGGCAAAGGCAGTAAGGCAATCGGTGTAAAAATCCGATAACCAGGATAAAGAAAATAAGTTAATAAAAATAAAGCCGAAGAAAAAAGCAATAATTTTCTACTGTCATAAACTACCGCTTTAATAACCAGATAAAGCCCTAGGCTAAAAACAGCCAGTGCTGTTACTCCTTCAGCTGTTGCCCGAGACAAAACAATGTGCCAAGGATTAACTGCCAGTAAAAATGCCAACAACAAAGCGGCCGTTTTGTTGTTTAAAACTAGCTTGCCTAAAAAATAAAAAATAACCACCGTTAATGAGCCAATTAGGGCAATTGGCAAACGAACGGCAAATTCGCTAGCACCAAAAATTAAAGTCCCCAATCCAGACAAATACATCGGAATGACATTAGGAAAATCACCAAAACGGTCAAAATAAAGTAACGGCAGGCTGTTACCGTACAAATCTTTGCCGGTTTCAAGAATAAAACGGCCGACATAGCCGTTTAGGACCTCATCTTGGTGAAAATAAAGCGGCAGATTGCCAAGATGGAAAAATCTTAAGAAAAACGCCAGTAAAAAAATTGCCGCTAAAACCATTTGTTTCTAACCGAAAAACCAAACTTTCAATAAAACATAAAGAATATGGAAACCGTCTTTCCAAGAAATTTTTTTCCCTTGTTCAAATTCACGACCGGTATAGCTAATCGGCACTTCATAAATCCGATGACCCCTTTTTAAAACCTTGGCGGTGATTTCCGGATCAAATCCCCAGCGATTCTCAGTTAACCTTACTCCCCGTAAAGCTTTCTTAGTAAACAGCTTGTAACAAACCTCCATATCAGAAAGCGTGGTGTTGTAAAGTAGGTTAGTAACCAAACTTAAAAATTTGTTGCCAAGCATGTGCCAAAAAAACATATTCCGATGCTCGCCGGTAAAGCGCGAACCATAAACAACTTCAGCCTTGCCATCTAAAATCGGCCGTAATAATTTAACCAAATCATTTGGGTCATATTCTAAATCAGCGTCCTGGATAACAATAAAATCACCGGTTGAATTTTCCAGGCCGGTTCTAACCGCCGCCCCTTTACCTTTATTAACTGAATGGTAAAAAAATCTGGCCGGGAATTTTTTCGCTTCTAATTGATGAAGTTTTTTTCTACTGCCGTCTTTCGAGCTGTCATCAACGATGATAATTTCTTTTTTTATCCCTTTAGGTAAAATTACTGATTTGACCCGTTTTAAAAGTTCTTCAATAGTTTTTCTCTCATTGAAAACGGGAATAATAATTGATAATGTTTTCATCGGATAATTTCTTTATCTTTCTTTTTAAAAAACCGTTTTACTCGGCTTCTTGATTTTACCGCTTCCGGCAGCTGACTCAAGGCCCAAATAAAGCCAGCCGTTTCCTCCCCGTTAGTCCTGAAACCATTAATAATTAAATGATAAGGCAGCCAGATAAAATGATTTAATAAAAGTTTTGTATCAGTAATATTTTTCCAGACAAACAAAAAGTGATTTTTGTAAGAAATAATTCTCATCTTTTTTTGACCGAAAACTTTTTTATTAGTGGTTTCGTGATGATGGAAAACAACACTTTCAGGTTCAAAAAGAACCTTAAAACCGCCCTTAACCGCCCGGTAGCTTAAATCACGGTCTTCTTCGTAAGCGGGACGGAAAAGCCCGTCCATACCGCCCAAGTAAAGCCATTTTGTCCTGTCAAAGGCGCCACTGCCACCGGAAACCCAGTCAGTCGTCCTTTCCTTTTGACTGTCAGCCCGCCGATGAATCATTAGTCCCCGCTTAAAAAACATTTCTCCCCTGCCGTAATCCAATTTTTTACCCGGCTGTCTTTCCCGGCAACCAACTGCAAAAACGCCAATGCCACGAAAATTTTTAATCAGCGGGGTGAGAAAATCTTTCTTTGGCGAAACATCATTATTAAGTAAAATAATAATTTCACCCCTGGCAGCCCTTACTCCCTTGTTACAAGAATGGCCGAAACGCAAATTTTTTTCATTAGCAATCACCCTAACTTCCGGGAAACTCTCTCTTAAAAACTGGACAGTGTTATCAGTTGAGGCATCATCCACCACAATCACTTCCCAGCCCTGTTTCTGCCAGTTGTTTAAAGCCAGCAAAACTTTCGGCAAATGCTTTTTTAATAAATCTTTACCGTTAAAACTGGGGATAACCACACTGACCTTGGTTTCTTTGTTCATATTACAAATTTAATCCGATGCTCGCCCGCCGGCAAGAACACTCCACGAAAATTATAATTGGTCCGGTAGATTTTTTCCTGTTTGTCGTTAACAAAAACCTCCCAACCAGGATAAAAGCTGTCGGTTAATATTAACAGCCCAGGGCAATTGTTGGCCACCTTAAGATTAACAGCACCAGGTTGGTGATCAGTAAATTCAACTAGAAAACTGCCCTTGGTATCACAGGCTAAACTTTGCTGGCTTAAACCGGGTTCGTTTTGGACAACTGCCGTTTGCTTTAAATTATTTTTTTCGTCAAAGAGGAAATTAATCGCCTGAGTATCTGTGTCGGCGGTTTCAAAATTAAAAACAACAAAAGCTCTGTCAAAAGCATTGTTATTTTGGTAGATTTTAGTTTGACCCTCCTCAAAAACCAAAGTTAATTTTTCACTATCCAGTTGGCTTAAGGATAGAATAAACTCAACATTAAGCAGATCAGCCAGACGACTTTCAAAATTAGTCGGGGTAATTATCCGGTTAAAACCAAAAGGTGGTTCAATATTCGGTTCATTTCTAGCCCAGGCGGCAACTAGTTGACCGTAAGCTTTCAAATAAAGCGGGTCGTAACCGGCAACATCTTCCAATTTATAAAAAGTGGCGAAATTAGGCGGCAAAATTCGGCTATCAACACTCATAATCCGAAATGGTTTTTCTTGAGCTTGCAGGAAAGAAATTGCTTTGGTCGACGGGAAAAGCCATTGTCGATTAACAAAAGGTGTAAATTTACGACCGAAACGAAACAAATCAAAAGCAATTAGTAAAAATAGTCCAAGATAAAGCAAGTTTTTAAATTTTAAATTTTGCTTTTTAAATAATCTTTCCGTCAATACTCCCGCCAGTAAAATAGCAACAAAAGCCAAAGCCAAACCAGTTGGCAAAATTAAATTCCTCCTGGTTACAAAATCCAAATTAAGCAACCAAGCTGCTGCCCAACTACCAGCAACAACGCTCAAGATCAACGGCAGTAAATAAAATCGCTTCTTGTTTTCCAGTAGTTTCTCCACTCCAAAGGCGGCCAAGACCGAGAGGCAAAAAACAACCAGAAAAATTAACCGACTCGGTTGAGCACTGCTGATAAATGGTAAATTAAAAACAAACGGCAATTTAGCCCAGGGGGTCGGTAAAGCAAAACTCAAAGCCACTAAAGCGGTCAGGGTAAAAAAAATGATTTCCTTTCCTTTTTTGGAAACTACCGCCAAAAGAGCCAAAAACAAAGGAATGGTGCCAACAAAAATTGTCAGTTCACCGTAATTCCAATCACCCCAATAATTCAAAGTTGTCGGGTTGCCAAAAAAATCTGGAGCAAAAAGTGTTGTTAAGTGTTTGATCGGCAAAAACCAGCCTTCTTTCTGCCAATCAAGCTGATCCAAGCTTCTGGCAGAAAGAGAAATTAACCCTAAAGTTGCCAGCCATTGCGGTAAAGTAATAATTACAAAAGCAACCAAACTACCAAAGAACAAAGTTGTCTTTTTTAAAAAAACTTTTTTGTTGCCAACCACCCGAAAAACAAAGTAAGCAAAAGTTAACAAAAAAAGATAAAAGAAAGTCTGCAAGTGCCCGGCAAAAAAGGAACAGCTAAGACAAATGGTAATTAAAATTACCCAAATAAAACTCTTCTTATCTTTAGACAATTTATCAATTAAAAATAAAAGCAGCGGCAGCCACAGAGCAACATGCAAAACCGTTCCCCATTCCAGCCAGGCAATAAAAAAAGATGAAAAAGAAAAAGAAAGTGAGCCTATCGCCGCACTTAATTTTGTCAGTTTCAAATTTTTTAAAAAAAGATAGGTGAAAATAAAAGCCAATAAAGGCTGGAGCAGGATTAATAAACTCCAGACTAAATTAAAATTAAAAATAAAGAAAAATAAATTAAACGGATAAAAAACAGCGCTCTGCAGATTAGCCGCCAGTGGATAGCCGGCAAACTGGTAGGGGTTCCAAAACGGGAAGTGCCCCGCTTTCATCAAATCAATTGCCAAAAACCGCCAAGGAAAAAGCTGGCGAACCGGATCAGTGATTAAAAAATTTTTAAAAGGCACGCCGTTGCTAAAACCGTCCCAAACAATATCCCTGAAAGGGTGATAAAGGCCAACAATCGTATCGGCCGCAATCGGCAGTAAATTACCAGCCCAAACAGGATAAAAAAAGACGGCTATTAATAAAGCACCGCCCCAAAATGGCCAGTGTTTACAAAAAAAATCCCTAAGCTTCAAGTAATTCATTAATGTTTTTGCAAAAATTATTCTGATCAAAATCATTTGCCCTTGCCTTGGCTTGGAGAGAAATTTGTTGTCTTAACTTTTCGTCTTTAATTAATCGGTAAGTCATTTCCAGTAATTGATTTTTTTCCTGCCACAAAAAACCGGTTTGATTGTTTTCGATTATTTCCTTAAGACCGCCCTGATTAACTACAACCGGCACCAAACCAGCCGCCATTGCCTCTACAACGACAATGCCAAAATGTTCCGATCTTTCGGGAAACTTATTTTCATCTTCACCGTATCCGGCGGCATGCCAATAAATTTTTGCCTTGCCGTAAAGTGATTTTAACTGATTAAAGTCTAAGTTAGGCAAAATTTCAATATCAAAACCGCGACTGTCTTTCTTTAATTGATTAACAAACTCCAAATCACGGTCAAAAGCGCCACCAACCAGTTTTAGCTGCCAACCTTTAAGTTTCTTTTTTCTAACCAAGTCTTTAAAAACATCAATTAAAACTTGCTGTTTCTTTTCGTGCAGCAATCTGGCCCCTTCCTCGTCTTTATTAACTTTCGTGAAACGACCAACTGACAGAATAATGTTTTCTTTTTGACTTCGCCCTCCGAGTCGGAGGGTTAATTTAAAGTCATCAACCGCTACCGGTGGATAAACGACACAGGAAGAAACGGCAAACTCTTTATCGATAAATTTTTTAGTAAATTTGGAGTTGCAAAAAAAGTCATTAATAAATAATTTTTTAATTCTATTGGTAAAACTGCTGCCGCCGACTTTAGTGAAAGGAATTTGAAAGTGAATTAAATTTTTCCTGGCAAATAAAAACGGCAAAGATCCATCAGACATGTAAAAAATAACATCATACTGTCTGGTAATTAAAAAGCGTTTTAATAAATTGCCCTGTTTAATAAAATCGTTGCCGATAAAATTGACCCGGGCAAGATCAATTTGAAACTTTTCAGCTGCTTGTTTTTTAACTGTCTCATCAGGCCAAAAAATGTCGACCTGGTGGTTCTGGTTAATTAAGCACCGGGCTATGGTTAATAAATATCTTTCGCCGCCACCTAAAACTTGGCCAAAATAAGGGCAGTAAATACCGATTTTCATTTTTTACCTTTCTTTTTAATAATTGAAATAGCCAAACCGGCAATTAAAATAACTGCCAAACAAACGAGCGACACTCTCAGCCCCCAATAAAAAGAAGCCGGTTGATAAGAAAAAACTACCGTTGAACTGCCGGCAGGAATTTCAATCGCCCGAAAACTGTAATTGGCCCGGTAAATTTTAGTTTCCTGGTTGTTAACTTCAGCCCGCCAGCCAGGATAATAATTGTCCGATAAAAACAGCAACCCGACCGTCGGTGAGTTAACTTCAATTTCAACTCGATTTGGCCGGTAGGAAACGATTTCGGCTTCTCCGGTGGTTGTTAAACCGGCCGGCTCAATGCCGGTTTTTTCTTCCAAAATCAAAGTTTTACCACTATCTGTTTCAGGGCTGAATAAAGTGTTGATAATCAGCTGGTCGTCGGTAACCACTTGCCAGTCGTAAAAAAGAGCTGCCCGCCCCAAGGCTTTTTTATTTTCTAAAACTATGTACTTTTCACCCCGGTACACCTCAACAAACTGATCCGGGTAATTCCAATAATCAAAAGTCCAGGCTTTGTTATCATCACCTTTGGCGTGAAGAACATATTTACCACCAAGCAGGTTAATCGCCTCAAGACCATGTTCAGATCGGCGTGGCAAACCAGCACCGCGCGTCGACGGAGCCTGAATTAAACCATTGGCAGTACTGGTTAAAAATTCACCATATCTTTTAGGGTAAAGCGGGTCGTAGCCGTTAAAACCAAATAGTTGACAGTAATTTTGCAGTTCCATGCCAAAATAGCCAAAAATCCGATTGGGTGGCGTTTCTTGCTGTAAAAAATCAATAATAGCCAGCTTAGGGTAGACAAATTCCCGAGGAGCAAAAGAAGTCCACTTGTTGGCAAAACGGAACAGGTCAAATATCGATAACCCCACTAGTAAAATTAAACTTAACCTTAAAACAAGTTTTCTGATTTGTTTGGATTTGGCCAAAAACCGACTGGCGATAAAAGTACCGCCGACAGTAGCCAAAAAACTACCGGCCATCAAGCTCGGTAAAATGAAGTTTCTTTTGGCGATAAAAACTTTATCAGCCGGAAATGGCTCGGTAAATAATAACAGGTACCAAGTTCCACCGATAATTATCACAAAAATCAAACCGGCAAAAAGAGGCAGTTGCCACTTATTCTCCCGGTAAAAAACCGCCAACCGGTCCAAGCCAAAACCGGCCAGCACGGCACCGCTGAAACCAACCAATGACATTAGTCTAGCAACGGCACTATTGGAAATAATCGGTAGTTTCAACATTACCAACAAATCAAGCAATGGCGTCGGTAAAGTTAAAATTAAACTAAAGATAAAAACAAAAGCAAAAAAAGCAGTCTTTTTATTCCGAATGGACACAAGCGCCAACAGTGCCAGTATTAATGGAATGACGCCGAAAAAACCAGTCATCTCAACATAATTGCCAAGCCAATTATTCCTAGTCACCTGATTACCGTAAAAATCAGGTGCCAGCAAAGTAATCAAGTATTTAAACGGGATTACTTCAGAAACTCCAAAACTAACCGATCGGACACTTAAATTATAAAGTTCAATCGTTGGTATAATTTGAACAGCCGTCAGCCCTATCCCTAAACAAAAGAAAATCAAACCGAAGACAAATTCTTTTGATTGAGCTGTTTCTACCAGTTTAAAAAGCAAGTAAGCGAAAACCGCCGCCATTAAATAAGTACTGGTTTGAACATGGCCGGAAAAAAATGAAAAAGCCACTGCCAAAGGCAGTAAGATTAAAAAACAATATTTCTTTTCAAAAATCTTTTCAATTGCTAAAAGAGCCAATGGTAAAAAAACTATCGCCATACTTAAGGTACCGTAAGTCAGCCAAGTTGTCATAAAACCGCAAAAAGCAAAACTAAAGGCAGTTAGTAAGGAAGCCAACCGGCTTAAACCAATTTTTCTGACAAAGATGAAGGCAAACAAAGCCGCCAAAAACAACTGGCCTAAAATAAGCAGGCTCCAGGCATCAATTTCCGGCAACAAGAAAAATAGCCAGTTTAAAGGATGAAAGACTGCACTTTGGAAATTAGCCAAAAAGGGCGTACCAGCGAAACTATAAGGATTCCACAAAGGCACTATCCCCTCTTTCCACATACCGATAACCAGGTGTTTAAAAGGAAACATCTGGGTCACCACATCAGGAAGAGCGTCGTTTTTAATTACTGTTCCGTAAAAATATTGCCAAGGCGGAAAACGGTTAACCAAAAAATCAGCCGGAAACGGCGGTAGGCCGTGAATAAAATACGGCAATCCAAAAACAAACAAGATCGAAAAAATTAATCCAAACGGCCAATATTTAATAAAAAAAGAAAGCCATTTTTTCTTTTCAAGCATTTTTACAAAATTTTCAAGCTTTTTTTCGATTTTTTTCATTTTGTTTTTCCCACAAACGGGCATAAATAATGAAGGTATTAAAAACTTCAAAAATAGCATTTATCCAACCGACTGTGCCGTCCCGCCAAGCCTGTTGAACGATGACTCGTTCCCAAAACTTGGTTAACATCATCCGGAAAAACCGCCACCACACCACCGGCGGATGACCAGCCTCAAAAAGCAAATCTGATTCAATTTTGGTCCATTTAATGGTTTTTTCCATCATCGATGTCAAATCACGATGAGTATGGTGCTCAAGATAGTTTTTTAATCTACCCATCTTGCCGTCAAAAACCGGATCTTCATGCAGTTGCCGTTGCCAATGCTTAAAAGCACTTTTTAAAAACAACCGCTTAACAAAAACTGCCCTAGCTCCGCCAAAACGAACCACTTGGCCAAGCCAGACTTCCCGGCGGGGAATCTCAAAAGCGGCATAGTCCTTAACTTGTTTTAAAAAAGACAATTCTTCTTTTAATTCCGGGGTAATCCGCTCATCAGCATCCAAATACAAGACCCATTTGCCACTTGCTGCCTTCATCCCCTCGTTGCGCCAACGGGCAAATTCCAACTTGCCCTTAGAATCAACCTCAACAATTTTAGCTTTATAGTGCTTGGCGATTGACATTGTTTCATCGCTTGAACCGGAATCAACTAAAACAATTTCATCGGCAAAAAGCGCCGACTTCAAACAATCTTCGATAACAGCTGCTTCGTTTTTCGCTAAAATCACTACTGACAAAAAAGTTTCTTTAGCCATATTTATTTAATAAAGAACATCAATTAACAAAACCGTTAAACTTAACCAAGCTCCGCCCAAAAAAAGTCCGGCCATAACATCGGAAAAAAAATGGACTTGCAGAAAAATCCGCGAAAAGGCTACCAGAAAAACCGTTAACACTAACAAGGTGGTTAAATGAAAAAAATTAACCAAAGAAATCGGCAAAAACCGCCAGGACAAATAGTCAATCAGTCCGTAAAAATAGGCAGCCAGTGTGGTATGCCCGGAAGGAAAAGCCAAACAGTCGCTACCCAAGCAATTTTCAAACGGCCGCGGCCGATCAAAAAAATTTTTCAGCAGAAGGACAAAAACACCGCTGGCGGTCAAGCAAACCAAGGAAACCATTAAAGCTCTTTTTCTTTTAACCGCATATAAAATAATTGCCAAAATAGTAAAAGCGGCCAAAATAAAATAACTACTGCCTAAAACTGTCAACCAACCAAATAAGTCGGCTAAAAATGGTGTTTGGGCCTGCACTGCCCAATCAACTAAAACTGAATCCCAATAGTGAACTTCAACCGAATTAGTTTTACCCCAAAGCCAGAAAATAGAAACAAAAAAAGCGACAAACGAAGCAGTTAATAAAAAAAGTCTGAAGCGAGGATAACTTCTGATTCGTTGATCGAGGTCTGTTTTTTCCAGTTTTACCCAAGCTAGTAATTCGGTTTTCATAAATTTTTTACAAGCCAAAAATCCGGTTAAAAAGCGGCGGCAGTAAAATTAAAAAACCCAACACTGCCAAGCCGATTGAAGCCATCAACATTGTTCCGGCCGCTAAATCTTTGGCAATCTTAGCTTTGGGATTATACTTTTCCGTTACTAAGTCAACGGTTTTTTCAAAAGCAGTGTTGGCCATCTCAACTGTAAAACCAAAAATAATTGCCATTATCAGTAATAAAAACCGCTCAAAAGGAATTTGCAGCCATTGGGCCAAAAGTAAAACCAGTAGTGACAGTAACAAATGAATCTTGAAGTTTTTTTGTGTTTTTAGTCCATAAACACAGCCATTGGCGGCATTAGCAAAAACATCAAACCAATTATTGTTTTTAAAATCTTTTTTTCTACCAAACATATAGTTAATATTGTATCAGGAAGCAAGGCAAAAACTTACCCCCAACTACCCTGACCGAATCGATGCAAATAAAAATCGGCAACTCCTTTTTTCTGCCACGGCCTGCCAATTAGCAAAAGCTTAAAACTTTCTCTTACCAAGGCTAGTTTAGTCCGAAAGGGAGCGTAACGGAAACCAAAAAGCAAACGGTTACGAGCCAAAAAATAATCATGAAGATTGCTACCAACTTTTTCTGAAGAACCGGCGTTAAAATGCCACAACTTAGCCTGAGAAGCAAAAATAAGCTCAAAACCGGCTCTTTTTACCCGCTGACAAAAATCAGCGTCTTCTAGATAAAGAAAATATTTTTCATCAAAAAGACCAACCTTTTCAAACACCCGGGCTTTGACAAACATCCCGCAGCCGGAAATAAAACCAGTTGGCACTGTTTTATTGTATTGACCATGATCAACTTCATTTACTCCCCGATGAGGAGTAAAAATGTTAGCCCAGTCAATTTTGCCGCCAGCATACCAAATGACATTACCTAGGTCTTTCTCCTGATAGCGGTTTTTATGATATTCGTGACCTTTGGCAAAATAAATCTTGGGAGAAAAAATACCGCCATTTGGTTCTTTTTGAGCCGCTTTTAATAAATTTGTGATCAAGTTATCGTCACAAACAGTATCATTGTTAACCACAAAAACAAAATCAGCTTGGCGGTTTAGAGCGTATTTAATTCCCAGATTGTTGCCGCCGGCAAAACCCAAATTCCGATCGCTTTTCAACCAGTGAACCGATTTGAAAACGGCCGAACGGTTAACCGGTTCGGGCGAAGCGTTATCAACCAAAACAATTCCCAATTTAAAACCCCGGCCCTTTTGTTCCAATAAAGAACGAAGACATTTTTCGGTTAATTGTTTGCCCTTATAGTGAAGAACAACAGCAAAAACTCGTTTCATTTTTACTCTAAAACAATTCTTAATCTGGCCAAGCCGACTATCGCCGGAGAGCCAATTGAGGATCGAACCTTTAATTGATAATCTTTTTGGCCTTGAGGTAATTCAAAACCGGTTGAACTAACCATATTTAAATCGGCTCCACTACCCTTAAGATAAGAACCCCAAACCTCATAGCCATCGGTAACATTAAAAAGATTGACTTCAATTTCACCGGCTGAATCAGGAATACTCAAAGAGGCTTGTAAAAATACGGTTTTAATTCCTTTATAAAGACGGCTATCGATAGTTGTTTTTGTTCCCGACAACAACTGCCAGTCACTGCCCTGAAATTGACCCGAGCCAAGAGGAATAAAAATCTCTCTTACCAGGTTTTGAACCATTGTTTGCTGATCTTTTTTCTCCGCCTCCACCTCTACTTCTTCTTCTTTTACCTCAGCCGCCGGACTACTAATTAAATCAAGACAAGCTTGAGGACAAACGGTTAAAGATACATTTGGTGACGGGGCAACCTCTGTTTTAGTTATGTTTTCCAAAACTTTTTCGGTTTTAAAAAAAGAGGTGTAATTCAACAAGGCCAAATTAGCCAAAACCCCAATTATCAACAAGGATAAAAAAATTTTTATGGGTGAAAAAATATTATTCATGAATTAAATTTTCTGACAATACGGTAAAATCCGGTTTTAATTAAATTATTACTAGACTTAATTTTTTCGTTAGCCAGCCAGTAAAAAAATTGTTTTTGAGATTTTTTGGCTTCCCTTTTTACTTTATCTAAAAATTTTACCGGCATTTCCTCCTCAAAGCCCCTTGTCTCCCATAATTTGGCAAAGGTAACCAAGGCGGAAAAGGCTTGAAGCAAGCTTAAAACCAAACCGTGAAGGCCGTCTTTATAAGCCTTACGGGCAAAAAATACTGACAAAAACTCACTTATAGGCATTCGGATCGCATCCGGCCAACAAACTTTTTTGTTTTCCGACAAAAGAAGATCACGATCATTTTCCGAATAAAGATTATTAATCTTGTTAACATACTGGGAAATGGTCTGGTAATTATAGTGAAGCAGGTAATTTTCCAAGTGGCCTACCGCCCCTTCTACTTGCGGCTGTTCATGGACACTTTTACAGGGCAACCTGCCCTTACTTCTCTTAAACAATCGTAAATTATAATCTGGATGCCATAAATCATTTTTAATCCATTTGCCGAAAATAATGTTTTTGCGGGGAATGAAATAACCGTTAAATTTGTCATTGTTAACTACTTTCAAAATTTCTTGTTTTAAAGCCGCTTCCACTCTTTCATCAGCGTCTAGATATAAAATCCACTCTCCAGTTGCTTTTTCAATCGCAAACTGTTTGTTTTTGTGAAACATAACCGGATTGTCACGGACAAAAACCCGTTTGGTATATTTTTTCGCCAAGGCAACGGTTTTATCACTACTAGTCCCGTCAACAACAACAATCTCGTCAACCCAACCTTTAACCGTTTTTAAACAGGCTTCGATGTTTTTTTCTTCGTTAAAAGTGGCTAAAATAACGGAAATCTTACTCACAGCTAAAATTCTATCACTTTTGAACAGCTTCATGCTATAATCACCCTTGCGCTGCCAGCGCACCCGGGGGAGACCTAGCACAACGATGTGCTATCTAGGTCTCTCCCTCTTTTCTTTTTTCACCACTTTTTTAAAGTGTTATACTGCAAACGGATGAAAATTGTTCTTATTAACACCCGCCAAGAAGATTTCCAAAAAGGTCTTTTTGCCATGGGTAACTCCAGGAAAAACCAACCCTTAGACCTACTGCTTTGTGCCACAATACTCAAAAAACAAAAACACAAGGTTAAAATAATTGATGCCAACCTAGCCAGGTTAACCCACCAACAGACAGCTAAACTAGTAAAAAAAGAAAGGCCAGATTTTATTATCGCCAATACCGCCGCACTAGACCGCTGGGAATGTCCGCTACCGACAGTCAAACAGCCAATACTTTTAGTAAAAGAGCTGAAAAGGGTACTGCCAGAAATAAAAATTGCTTTAACCGGTCCCCATATCACCGCTGACCCTGTATGGGTTGCCAAAAAAATTCACCGGGCAGATATTTTAATCAAAGGCGAGCCAGAATTAACCATTCAAGATATCGGCCGGCAACTACCTCTAAATGACCAGAAACTGAAAAAAATTCCCGGCCTTGTCTTCAAATCAAATAAAAAATTTATCGACAATCCAAACCGAATCTTTATGACCGATTTAGATAAATTGCCAATACCTGATTACTCACTGCTGCCGATGGAAAAATACGGACCACTGTCAGACCACTTTAATGGCCCCACCTTGGCGGGAGAAAACCACCCATTTACGATTATGCTAACCTCTCGAGGCTGCCCCGGTCTTTGTGTTTTTTGTTTTAAAAAAATGTACCAAGATAAAAAAACTTACCGTTTCCGAAACAACAAAATGGTGGTCGAAGAAATAAAAACATTAATAAGCAAGCACGGTATCAAGGCAGTTTACTTTCAGGATTTAAGTTTTTGTGTCATTGAAAAAAGAGTGATCGATCTTTGTGATTTGATCGTTAAAAATAAACTGAAAATAAACTGGGGCTGTGAAGCCAGGTTCGACAATGTCAGTGAAAAAATGATTGAGGCGATGAAAAAAGCCGGCTGCAGTTTTATTAATTTTGGCCTGGAATCCGGCAGCCAAAAAATTCTTAACCTGTCAAAGAAAAACATTCAGTTGAAAGTGATTGAAGAAGCAATTTACTTTTGCCAAAAACACAATGTCGCTGCCGGCTGCTTTAAGCTACTAGCTCTACCCGGAGAAACCAAAGAAACTTTTATCGACACTTTAAAATTTATGATTAAAAACAAGGTCGAGATCCCCTATCCTTTTCCAATAAACCTGGCTTTACCTTATCCCGGAACGGAACTACACCACCTGGCAGAAAAACAATTCAAAACCAAAATTACTTATGACAACGCCCCTGATTTTGCCGGCCGTATCGGCACCAATTTTTTTGACCAAGTCACTTTGCCTCAAATACAAAGACTAACCTTCAAATATAAGCTAAAACAAATGGGTAAAACAGTTAATAAGCACTATTTGAAGTTGATTTTTTTAGAGATGAAGGAAAAATTAATCGGCCGGCCCAAAACATTCTGAGCTTCTTTAAATAGTCGCTTGCCTTCCAGAACAAGAATAAGAAAACCGTAAATAATCACCCCCAAAGCAATAACTGCCAAAAGTTGCCAAAAATTACTAACCCAGAATCGACCAAGTAAATAAACAGCCACGCCCATAACCAACGAAGAGACAGCCGCCGAACCCATATCGCGGATAAAGTTTATTTCGATCACCTCGGCACATTTTTTAATCGACCAAATTGAAACAACTCCAGAAATGGCAAAAGCGGCAGCAGCACCAGTAAAGCCCCAAGTTAAAGTCAGCGGCGGCGTTAGAATCCAAGTAACTACTGTCACCAAAACCATGAATTTTAAAACAATATTAATTTTACCAATAGCGCTTAAGGCATTGGTCGCCACCGAATTAAAAATTCCCCAAAGCAGGGCGATGGATAAAAAATAAACAACCGGTACCGCCGGCAGCCATTTCGGCCCGCCGTAAAGATACAAAATTAACGGTTTAACTAAAACGCAAATACCGACCATAGCCGGAAACATCGTCACGCCCAGTAAAAAATAGGTTTTACTTAAAGCTTGAGCTAATATATCTTTCCGATCCTGTAGACGGGAAAAAACCGGAAAAAGAACCCGAATAACACTATCCATAATTTTTCTTGGTTGATGAGATAAGTTCCGTCCCCAACTTAAGTATCCAAAAGCGGTTGGTGAGCCTAAAAGTAGGGCAACAACATTGTCCATCAAGTTATCTTTAAACCAAGCCAAAACACTGTTAAGCTGAAAAGGAAATCCAAATTTAAGCAATTCCCTAGCACTCTGTTTGTTGAAACCAAAACCAGGCCTCCAAGGTGAAACTAAATAAATAATCACAACGCCAACCAACCCTCTGGCCAGCACTGCGTAGGTAAAACTTTTAACTTCAAAAGAAAGATAGGCCAAAACAACCAGTGTTAGATTAAAAACGATTGTTTCAGCTATTTCCGGAATAACCAATAGGTTGAATTTTAACTTCCGTTCAAGCAGTACCGAGGGAATTGATTTTAAAGAAGCTAAAAATAAAGAAATCGCCAAAGCTCGGCCAAGCCATAACCCGTCCTGGCCAAACTTAAGCCAAGGTTGAACTAAAGGCAGAGCTAAAAAAATGATCAAAATTAACCCCAAAACTAACACTTGTTGAATTGTAAAAGTGGTTACTAAGTCAGACCTTTTAAGTTTGTCTTTTTTCTGAACCAAAGCGGCCGCCAAACCGACATCGGAAAAATAAACAAAAAGAAGAACAAAATTAGCCACAATGCCATACACACCAAAAGCAAACGGGCCTAAAAAGCGCGAAACAAAAACACTGGCAACAACAGTTACCAGCTGTAAAAAAACCATCCGGGTTAAAAAAGAGGCAACGCCAATCGCCGAACGGTGTTTAACAATGTCAAAACGAAGCTCTAGTTCGTCAGATTGGTCTAAATCTTCAACAACAGTCTTGGCCATCCAACCCATTCTAGCACAAAGAAAGGCTCAAATAGTCTTTAGCCAAAGATGGGTAAAATAAATTGAAGCGACTAAGCAAACAACCAAAAGGCACTGCCAAAAAATTTGGTAGACGAACCAAATTGAATCGTTTTTAAAAACCGGGTAAAGGCGGAATTTTTCCGGCGGATTACGGTTAATACCGGCAAACTGTTGATTAAGCCAATAAATAATTTCCCCAAAACTGCGAACTGCCCAAAAAAGAGAAACAATAAGTAAAAACAATAAAAAATCTTGTAGAAAGAAACAGATTAGACTAATTAAAAACCAAAACAAGCCAAAAATGACCACATCAGCCCAGACAAAAGCGCCGATTAAGTTAAAAACAAATACCGGCTGGAAAGCCTGGTTTTTAAAAGTTGTTCGTCTGATACCTAAAACAAAACCAGCCAAAGAAAACAGGGAAATAAAAATAAGAATTATTTGACTAAGCATTTTTTTTGTTGAATTTAAAAATAAAAGCCAAAAAACCAAAAAGCCAAAATAGAGAAATTAAATTAGCTATGTTTCTAACCGGAGTATTATTAAACTGCAATTCCAGTAAACTTTCCCCTTTATCTAAAGCCAGTTTGTATTTACCCTGATCAATTTCCGGTTCAATTTTTTGACCATTAACCTTAATTTGCCAACCGGGGAAAGCGGCGATATTAATTAAAAATTCGCTACTGTCAGCGGCCTTAATAATAAATTTCTGCTCAGTTAACCGATGATCAATTTTTTCAAACTCCGCCGTGGCGGTTAATTGAACCAATCTTTGCCAAGCTACTTCTTCTTTTATTTCCGGAACAGGAAAATTTTTCGGCAGATACTCATCAGAAATTTTGGAGACATCCCATTTAATTTTTTCTTCACTCAAATAATCCTGATCGGTTTTGTGGGTTACTGTTTGAGCTTGAAAATATTTTTGACTAAAGGTAATCAGCCCAATTGAAAAGAAAACAATCAAGACCATTTTTAAGACCTCTCTTTTACCCAGCAGTAACGGCAAGCCACCGGCAAGCAATGAAACAAAAAGAATCGCCATTCCCAAAAACCGCCAAGGATATTGGATAAAAGCCATTGGTCCAATCGCTTGCCAAAAAAATGACGAACAGGATAAAGTCAGAAACAAGCTCAAGAAAAAACCTGTAGTTAATAATCCAATTAACAGTAAAAGGTCTTTCTTTTTCTTTAATAACCTAATTAAAAAGACGATCAAAACAAAACCTGCCAGTATTACATGAATTTTACCAACCATAAAGCTTAAGCCATCTAACCTGCCAGGAGCTGAGCCACCAAAACCCCAAGGAGAAGCCCAAAGCTGGTCAAAAAAAACAAAATGATCGGCAAAATCAGCCCCGCCGCCGATTTGGCCAAAAACTTTAGTTACCCTCATCTCCAGCAATGCTGGCAGCCAATAAAAAGCTGACAGACCAACAGAGAAAAAAACTGTCAACAACAAGTTTTTTAAAAAGATTGCTTTTTCTTTTTTAACCAATAGCATTATTAATATCCACAAAGTAACAAAGGGTAAATTAATCAACACTGATAAGTTGTGGGAAAGCATTACTCCGACAAAGCCGAAGGTAAAAATAGTAACAGCAAAAGAGGAAATTTGTTTGGCCTGAAACATTTTAATCAACCCCAGATAAATCAAAGGAGCAAAGGCCAAGGCCCAAAGTTCGCTCAAAGCACCGCGAACATAAAGATTAACTGCGTGATACGGCGCAAAGATATAAAAAAGAGCAGTTAATGCTCCTCCCCATTTCCCCCACAGTTCTTTGCCTAAAAAATAAGCCGTTACCGCTGCGGTAATTAAACTAAAAATAAACGATAATTTGGTAGCCGTAATAAAACTAACAGAAAAAAGCTTGAAAAAAGCACCGAAATAGTAAGCCAGAGGGGCATAAAAATTAAAAATCGGATATCCAAAGCCATAACCCAAACCATCAACAATTCTGACGGGAAATTGCCCTTGTGATAAAGCGTTAAACATCATCCCGATCCGAGCCGGTTGAGTATCATCATGCATCGGGAAAAAACCGGCAGACAACAACGGCCTTACCGCCCAATAACAAGAAAGCAACACTAAAATTAACAACCAGTTGTTTTTAAAAAAATTTTTCATTTTCTTTTTTTAAACCAAAAACCGATTAAAACCAAAATAATTACTCCGCTGGCAAGGGAAATATAATCGGCTATCAATCTGAAAGTAGTTTCTTTAAACTCCAAGTTGACGCGATGCTCTCCTGCCGGCAAATAAAAATTAATCGTTCCCTGTTCATTATCGGGCAAAATTTCCTGCTTAACGCCGTTAACCACTAGTTGCCAGCCGGGAAAATAAACGATGTTAACTTGAATTAGGCTTTGACTGTCAATATCTGCATTAAAAGCAACCTTTTTAGAGTTATAAAAAAGATTGTCTAACTTCCCTTGACCGGAAAGAATTATTACTTTTTCGACCGGCCTTTCGATTGGTTTTTGTTTCACCCAAATCGGTAAATATTCATCCTTGACAGTGGTGGTCGCTTCATTGGTGGCATAAAAACCTTCGGTGCGATTAACCGGTTGTTGTGGTTTAATAGAAGAGAAATTAACGGCAACAACCAAAAAAGTCAACAAAACCGTTAATAATAATTTTACCCTAGACTGTTTGATCTCGCTAACAACACCACCAATTAAAATACTGCTGGCAAAAACAGTTATCGCCAGTAAACGCCAAGGAAATTGAGTTTGTTTTATTAATGGCAATAGTTGCCAAAGCGATAAAGAAACCGGCAGCATTAAGAAAAGAAAGGAAAAGAAAAACAACAAAAAAACCGCCAGGGTCGTATTTTTATTTTTTAAAAAAAGCACTAAGGCAGCCAGTACCGCCGCCAAGTGCAAAAAACCTAAATGAAAAGGGGACGGCCAAAACAATTGTTTCAAACTGGGAAAGTGATCGGCAAAATTAGCCACCTCCACCTGGTTTAAAATAATAAAACGAGTATCGTAAAGCGCCGGCAACCAGAAAAAAGCCGACAAACCCAAACCTAAAACAAAAACTGACAAGTAATTTTTAAACAACCGGCTGTTTAAACTTAATTGATGATTACTCTTTAAAAAATAAAGGGCATAAAAACAAACCAAGGGGAAAAACAGCATCGCCATTATATTGTGTGACATGATCAGCCCGGCGATACCAATCGCCCCCAAACTTAAGAGCCAATAATTTTTCTTCTTGGCTAAAGACTGCAAAGTAAAAAAAATTAACGGCACAAAGATAAAACTAACCGCCTCACCAATTGACCCTCTAACATAAACATCAAAAAAACGATAAGGAGCAAAGATATAAAAAACCGCCGACAAAAAAGCCGCCTGACTTTCTTGCCAGACAGACTTAGCAAAAAGATACATAAAAAAAGCACTCAAGAAAAATGAGCCGGCAAAAACAAGTTTGATTGAATCAACGAAATTAAAACCAATTAAATGAAAAAACTCGCCCCAATAAAGCGACAGTGGATAAAGAAAATTAAAAACCGGATAACCGAACTGATGGTTTAATCTGGCCGCCCAACGGACAGGGAACATGCCCGACACAAGCGAACGATGAAAATCAGACAAGCGGACGACCATCCACTCACCGTCATCACTGACAAAAAAGCCCGATTTAAGTAACGGCCAAATGGTAATAATTACAAGCAAAAAAAGCAACCAATAAGGCCAAGCGGATTTAATTTTGTTTATCATCTAAAAACTTCAAGTTCTCAAAACGGTAAATAGACAAATAAACATTTCCCACTCCCTTGGGCCATTTATCAATCAACTCCAACGGCAAAGTTTTTAAATCCAACGGCAAAGTTTGACTCTGATTTAAAACTAGATAGACATCGGAGCTGTTAATTTTTTCGATCACCGGTAGCAAGATCTTATTTTCCAACGGCCAAATACTTTCAATTTGGATATTCGGCCGGCCACTTAAATAAATTTCCAAACCATAAGGCAATAAACCGAAAGTCCCTTCGGTGATAATGGTAATGTCGGCTTCTTTAGATTTTTCTTCAAAAAAACTGACTGCCTGTTTTATCCCGCCACCGGCTGGCCAATCGTTTAAATATTGGCCCAAATCAGCCTTAGGAATAGAGGCCCGGTAAGGGTCAGTTAACAACTGAAAATCCGTTTTTAACCAAAGAAAAAAAATTGGCAATGACAGCAGAATCAGCCATCTTTCTTTCTTGACTATTTTTTCAATTTCCAGTAATCCCAATCCAACTAAAGGTAATAACGATAAAGTCATAAAGAAAATAAATCGGGGGAAAAGAACTTTACCAAAAAACGCTAAAGCAACCAATGGGCTAATAAACCAGATTAATAGTAACAAATTCTCTTTCAAAAATTTTTTGTTTAATAAACCAACCAGTGCAACCACAAAAACCGGCCAAGAAAAATAACCGAAAAACCAATTGAACAAACCTCTTAGGTTACCTTCCCAAAAACGGAAAGGATGAGTCAGCCATTCGGAAAAACTATAAATAAAAACAACATTTTTGTTGGCAATCATATGGAAAAACGGCGAAAGTCGTAAAATTGAATAAATTACTTGCGACTCAAGCACTACCAACAAAGCAAAACCCAGCCAAAGCAACAATCTCCGGCCGACAGCCTTAGCTTTAAAATCAAACAGCAATAAAGACAGTGGCATTAAATAAAGACTGAAAGCGGCCGATGATTTGGTCAACAGTCCGCCACCGATAATCATTCCCAATAACAAGGCGATATCCAGCCTTAGCTTTCTTACCAGTAAAACTTGAAAAAATAGTGCCCAAACAGTAAAAGTCCCAACCAAGCTATCCATTAACACCAATCGATCGTGAACCAGCGCAAAAGGATAAAGTAAATAAACCAGTGAAGCCAGCAAGCCAACCCAAACACTGCCGAATAACTGGCGGCCTAAAAAATACAAACCCACTAAAGTTCCAAATCCGGCTGCAACCGAAACCAGCCGACCGGCAATCAATGGATCAGAAAAGAAATGAAGCGACAACATGTTTAACCAGACAAAAAGCGGCTGTTTACCGTCGGTCAGAGAAATAAACCGCCAGGCCGCATCGGCTTTGCCAATCTGCGCCCAGCGAAGATAAATCGCCTCATCGGTAAAAATCGGGAAAAGATCAAGGGCGATTAGGCGAGACAAAAAATAAAAAACAGCCAGCAGCAAAAAAAGAAAGAATGGTTTTTTTATCACTCCCATAATAATATAATCTTATTAAACCATTATAGCCAAATGGGAGGAGAAATTGAAATCGATCATCAATAAGAAAACAATTCCCTTGCTTTTAATTCTCATTCTGGCTGCTTTTTTGAGATTTTACCAACTAAACCAACTAGCCCCCTTTTTGGGTGATCAAGGCAGAGATTTGCTGGAAATTTATCTTTCTTTAAAGGCAGGTAAAATGCCGCTGGCAGGCCCTCTTTCTAACCACGACATACATGGCGGACCCGTCTATTATTATTTATTAATCCCGTCACTTCTAATCGGCAACTTTAATCCGCTATACCCAACTTATTTTTTGGTCTTATTTGAAATTGGAAGCTTGTTTTTGCTTTTTAAAATAAGTGAGAGATTGTTTAATAAAAAGGTAGCTTTATTCACCGCTCTAATTTACGCCGTCAGTGCTGTTAATATCGATCGGGCTCAGGGAATCTGGAATCCCTGTCCGATCCCCTTTTTTACCCTACTCAGCTTTTGGAGTATTTTACAAATTCAGCTTCATAACAAAAAGGTTTGGTTTTTAAGTCTTGGCATCGCTTTAAGTATTACTGTTCAACTCTACAGTCCGGCGATGTTTTTACTCTTTCCTTTTATTGTCTACTGGCTCACGCTTTTGTTAAGAACCAAACAAAAACAACAATTTATGAAAAACTCGTTTTGGGCTCTTATTGGTTTTTTAATTATTTTAATCCCTTTTTTAATTTTCCAGTTTAAAAATAACTTCACCGATCTTAAAAGTTTAACTAACCACGATCAGCCTCCATCCCTACCAATTAAAAAAATAGTCTGGTTGCAAAATTTCGCCAACAAACTATCTCTTAATTTTGCCAATCAGTTTACCAGCCTCACAAGTTTGACCCAAAAAACTTTCTTTCCTCACCTGGCAAATCTTATCTTTGGTATCACCGTCTTATTGGGAACACTAATAAACAAACGGCAAAAATATCTGTCGCTGACAATAGCTATCGCTTTCTTTCTAACGCTAATCTTTTTTACCCTAAGACTAGACCGAATGCCAAGTCATTATGTCGCCTTTCTTTGGCCTATTCCATTCTTATTGCTTGGAAATTTTTTCTTTCTGGTAGATAAAACCAAATTCAAAATAGTGGCTGTGGCAATTAGCTTTGTGTTAATTATTTTTAATCTTTACTCTCATTTCAAAAATATCAAACCGCAAAACGATATCCAAAACACCGTGGCCATTAGCAACTTAATTTTAAAACAGGCTGGCCAAACCCCATTTGCCATCCTTTTTTACTCCAACCGCTCTCTTTCTGATTCTCATTTAAGATATTTTTTAACTCTTAAAAGTCAGTCGCTGGAAAAAATCGACAATGTCAAAACTGTTTTTCTAATTTGCGAGCATCAAACCTGTTTAGAGCGGCGAGACAAAGTTTTTATTGATTCCTATTGCCTGCCTCGTTGTCCCGATATCGCCGAACAGAAAGAAGTAGTTTTTGCCGACTGGCAAATAGAACAAACAACAAATTATAAAGATACGGAGATTGTCAAACTGC
>CAZZNI010000010.1:0-27842 GCA_964655765.1 uncultured Gammaproteobacteria bacterium | reverse complement strand
TTTCACGAAAATTATAGGGTAGTTTTCACGGTAGCAATTTGAGCATCTTTTTGCTAGGGGATGTGGTTTGATATAGTTCAAACCGTCTTGTGGATAACTTACCAGAGGAGGAGCCAAACACCGCTTTAAGAGGTTGTTTATTATTTGATTTTTGTTCCGCACTGCTTATTTTAAGACAGGCAATTTTCTTTTACTTCCCTGAAGATAGATTTATCAAGCCCAGAGAGCAGGCTGAGATATTGTCGTACAATATAACTTTTGCGACATTCACTCTCAGTCGAGAGTAGTGCAGCCATGGATTAAATATAGCCGTTTTTTACTTTAAAATTTAAAAAAAATTACCAATGGCTTCTTATTTAAATCAATAACTTCTCTATTCTAAAGATCATAACCTGTTTAAGCTTTTCCGTTAAAAACCCGAACAGTCTACCCTACTATAGGATATTTGTTTAATAATAAAAATTTAGGGAAAAATAAAAAGATGATTAACTACTCGTTAACTTAAGCAAACGGGCCTTAAACGGGCGCTAATACCGCCTCCTTAAAAAAAATTTTAACTGCTTGTCAGCTGATTTGTAAAAAAATAACCAATCCTAGAATTGATACCAGGCTTATATATGATTTATGCCTATTTAAGGTGTTTTTTAGCTTGATTGCATTAGGTGTTATTTTGATTTTTTAAAAATTTTAATTATTTTTTGCTGTATTATTTAGTGGAATAGTTTATGTCGCACAATCTTGACATTCTTATTTGGTTGATTTAGAGTAAATTAATGGTTAATCAACAACTAGATAAAGCGGCGAGTCGAATTGAACTTGATCGGTTGATAGAAGAATTTCTTGAGCACTTGGAAGTTGAAAGAAATGTCTCTCCCCTCACCTTGCGTAACTACAAACACTATTTAACCCGTTTTTCTACTTGGTTTAAAGCTAATTTTCGTTGGCAAAGTACGGCTTCGCTTGATCTTGATAAAATCAAAAAATTTAGGGTTTTTTTAGCCCGATTTAAAGGCCCAAACAATAAAACTCTAGCCCTTATCACTCAAAGCTATCATGTGATAGCTTTGCGTGCCTGGCTAAGATGGTTAATTAAGAATGATTATAAGGCTATCTCGCCGGAAAAGATTGATTTGCCTAAAGCTAAATCAGCTTCGTTAAAATTTTTAAACGCTGAACAAGTGGAAAGGTTTTTGGCTCAACCAAACCTAAAGACGAAAAAAAGCCTTCGCGATAAGGCGGTGTTAGAGGTTCTTTTTTCAACCGGGTTGCGGGTAAGTGAATTGGTGTCTTTAGACAGAGAAAAAGTTAACTTAAAAACAAGGGAGTTTGGAGTTGTCGGCAAGGGTGGTCGGGCCAGGGTAGTTTTTTTGTCTTCCCGGGCAGTTCACTTTATCGATCTTTACCTTCAAGAGAGAAAAGATAATTTCAGGCCGCTTTTTATCCGCTCAACTTCAGTTAAAAAGCAATCAACTGACGGAGAAAAATTAAGACTAACCGCAAGAACAATACAAAGAATAGTCCGTTATTACAGTAAAAAAGCTGCTTTACCGGTTTCTATCTCACCGCACGGCATACGCCATTCGTTCGCGACAGATCTTTTGGTGGCCGGAGCAGATATTAGGTCGGTTCAGGAAATGCTCGGTCATAAAAATATTGCCACCACTCAAATTTACACCCATGTCACCAACAAACAATTACGCCATGTCCATGAAGCCTTTCATGGCAAGGGTAAATAAAGTTTCTAGGCGGTATCAAGACAAATCAGAAACTCGTTATTTTTACCTGATTTACCTTTGACTGGCGAAAGAATTGGTCCTTTTATTCGCAGGCCGGTTTGTTTTATTTTTTTAACCACATTTTCAGCAACGGCCAAGGCTTCTTTTTCTGTTAAATTAATTCGGCCTGATTCATAATGGGGCTTGATTAAGGCAATAATACTTCCCTTTTCTTTTAGGTTTTTAAGAGCGTTAGGGATTATTTTTTCTTGTTTTGTCCAGCTGGTGTCAATCGAAACAAAGTCGGCCTTTTGCGGTAAACCAACATGCATGGCGTTGGTTCGCTCCATCACCACTACCCTGCTGTCGTTGCGCAGTTTCCAGCCCAAAACTCCGTAGCCGGTTTCAACAGCATAAACCTTACTAGCACCGTGTTGTAGTAAGCAATCAACAAAACCACCGATGCTTGAACCGAAATCGGCACAAATTCTTCCCTTAACAGAAATTTTAAACTTGTCTAAGGCGAAGTTTAGTTTCTCCCCTGCCCGTCCAATAAAAACTTTTTGGCTAGAAATAATTGTGTTATTTATTTTTAGCGGATTGATCGCTTGTTTTGGCATCAGGTTTTTCTAGTTTCTCTTCCAGGGCGCATTGTTTCTTAAGACAAGTGCTGCAGGCGACCGAATCGTTTGCCTTGGAAAAACGCATAATGATTACCCCCTGAGTGCTTCGTTTAAGCCGAGGAATGTTTTTAATCGGCAGGTTGATAACCTGTCCCTTTTTACTGGTCAGGATAACCTGCTCCATATTTTCAGTCACCAATTTGGCAAAAACAATTTTGCCGGTTTTTTCAGTTAAATTGGCCGCTTTCACGCCGATACCGCCTCGTTTTTGCAGCGGGTACTGCATCACATCGGTTCGTTTGCCCATCCCCTTGTTAGTTAAGATTAGTACATCCCTAAAGGTTTGTTTTCTTTTATCAGCCGGGACGACTGCTCTTTTAAGAAAAACATCCATGCCGACAACAAAATCATTTTCTTTCAGTGTGATTCCTTTTACTCCCTGTGAATCTCGGCCCATTGACCGGATGTCTTCTTCGGCAAAACGGATTGATTTACCGAAATTGGAAACCAGTAAAACTTGGTCATCGCCGCGGCTTTGTTTAACCCAGCAAAGTGAATCGTCCTTAGTTAACCTGATAGCGATTAGACCGGAATTTCTTATCTTTTGGAAATGCCTTAAATTCGTTTTTTTAATCTTGCCTTTGCGGCTGGCCATGATCAGGTATTTATAGGGGTGGTCTTTGGTGCCATTGGTGGGGATATTAAGAATCGATTGAATTTCTTCACCTTGTTCGATATTGATTAAATTGATGACCGCCTGGCCTTTTGACTGCCGATTACCTTCGGCGATTTCCCAGGCTCTGGCACTAAAAACCCGGCCTTTATTGGTGAAAAAGAGAATACTGTCGTGGGTTTGGGCGGAAACCAGATGAGCCATTTCATCGGCTTCTTTGGTGGTCATACCGGAGACACCTTTACCGCCCCGTCTTTGTGAACGGTAGGTGTTAAGTGGCAGTCTTTTGACATAACCGCTTTTTGTCATCATTACTAAACATGGCTGATTGGCGATTAAATCTTCTTCGGAATAAGAGCCGAGTTTTTGTTTGTAAACTTTGGTTCGTCGAGCATCACCGTAAGTTTCTTTCATTTCGTTTAATTCTTCGCCGATAATAGTCAGAATTTTTTCAGGAACGCTTAACAGCCCCTTCAGGTATTCGATTTGCTTCATTACTTCTTTATATTCGTCTTCGATTTTCTTTCTTTCCAGTGCGGCCAGTCTTCGCAGCTGCATTTCCAAAATCGCATTGGCCTGTATTTCGCTCAAGCCGAATTTTTTCATTAAATTAGCTCTGGCGCTGTCAACAGTTTGGCTTTGTCTAATAGTGGCAATCACTTCATCGAGATTGTCGAGAGCGATTTTCAAGCCTTCGAGAATATGGGCTCGATTTTTAGCCGCTTCCAATTCGAAAATAGTCCGCTTGGTAATAACTTGCTGGCGGTGTCGGATAAATTCAGTCAGGATTTGTTTTAAGTTAAGGATTTGCGGGATGCCGTTGACAAGGGCAACCATATTAACCGAAAAGCTGGTTTGCATTGCCGTGTGTTTATAAAGATTGTTAAGGATTGATTTTGGCCGAGAGCTTTTTTTGCATTCAATCACAATCCGCATTCCCTGGCGGTCTGATTCGTCGCGCAAATCGCTGATGCCGGTAATTTTTTTGTCTCTGATTAAGTTGGCAATATCAGCGACTAATTTTGCCTTGTTAACCTGATAAGGGATTTGCGAAATAATAATTTTCTGTCTACCTTTTTTATCTTCTTCAATTTGGGCGACTGCTCGGATTAAGACTCTGCCCCTGCCGGTTGAGTAGGCATTGGCGATCTCGTTAAAATCATAAATAGTTGCCCCAGTGGGGAAATCCGGTCCTTTGATGTGTTCCAGCAGTTGTTCAATACTAACCTGACTCTCAAAAGAAATTTTTTTCAAATCAATCCCCTCTTTTTCGAGGTCGATTTTTTTAATTTCCAATTCTTGGCCATCAGTTTGACTGTTTTTTGTGATTACACGGCCTGTTTTAAGCATTAATTTCAAAGCGTCAACGACTTCATTTAGGTTATGCGGCGGGATTTTAGTGGCCATACCGACAGCGATACCTTCAGCACCCATCAGCAACAAGTTGGGAATTTTGGTTGGCAGGAAAACCGGCTCTTTTAAGGTTGAGTCGAAGTTGTCCATAAATTCGACGGTTTCTTTGTCGATATCAGCCAGCATTTCCCGGCTGATTTTGGCTGGCTTGGCTTCGGTGTAACGCATTGCCGCCGGCGGGTCGCCATCAATTGAGCCAAAGTTACCTTGGCCGTTAACCATCGGATAACGGACGGAAAAATCTTGAGCCAGTCGGACCAGTGCGTCATAAACGGCCTGGTCAGAATGCGGGTGGTATTTACCTAGAACTTCACCGACAATCTTAGCAGTTTTAGTAAAGCCGCTGCTGCTGGTTAAGCCCATTTGCTTCATCGCGTAAAGAATCCGTCGGTGGACTGGCTTTAGTCCGTCACGGACATCAGGTAAAGCTCGGGAAACAATAACGCTCATGGCGTAATCAAGGTAAGCTTTCTTGATTTCTTTAACGATCTCAGTTTGTTTTAATTCGCCGATATTTTTATCGATTTCTTCTGTCATATTGTTATTATTTAATCTTTAAATGTCTAAATTAGCAAAATGAGCGTGGGTTTGGATATATCTTTTTCTCGGTGGCACTTCTTTGCCCATTAACATGTCAAAGGTATCGTCGGCGACTTGAGCGTCTTCAACGGTGATTTTTTTCAAAATTCTGGTTTTTGGGTTCATCGTTGTCCCCCATAACTGTTCCGGGTTCATTTCGCCTAAGCCTTTATAGCGCTGAATCCGAATATTTTTATTAGTTGAATTTTGTTTTAATTTTTCAATTGCCAGCCGTCTTTCCTTTTCGCTGTAAGCGTAAACCAGTTCCTTGCCGCTTGAGACTTTATAAAGTGGCGGTTGAGCCAGATAAAGGTAGCCGCCGTTAATAATCGGCTTAAGATGGCGGTAAAAGAAAGTTAGCAGTAAAGTGGCGATATGCGAACCGTCAACATCGGCGTCACACATAATGATAACCCGGTGATATTTCAATTTAGCCGCGTCCATAGTTTCGCCGATTCCCATCCCCAAAGCGACGATTAAGTCTTTTAGCTCTTCAAATTTAATAATCTTGTCTAACTGGGCCCGTTCGGTGTTTAGGATTTTACCACCAATCGGTAAAATGGCTTGGAAATGGCGGTCTCTTCCCTGTTTGGCGCTGCCGCCGGCCGAATCACCTTCAACTAAAAATATCTCCGAACGAGAGGGATTTTTTTCTTGGCAGTCGGCTAATTTACCGGGCAAAGTTAAACCCGAGCCAAGGTCGCTTTTACGGATAACCGCTTCTTTAGCGGCCCTGGCGGCCAGTCTGGCTCTGGCGGCGAGGCTGACTTTTTCAATTATCCTCCTGGCTTCAGTCGGATGTTCTTCAAAGTATTCATCGATGCCTTTTTTGACAACAGTGTTAACGATGCCTTGAGTTTCGGGATTATTTAATTTGGCTTTAGTTTGTGATTCAAATTGGATCTGGTCGGTTGGGATTTTAACGGCCACCACAGCGGTTAACCCTTGTGTGGTGTCATCACCGGTAAAACCATTGCCGTCTTTGGTCAGATTATTTTTCTTGGCGTAATCGTTAATACTTCGGGTTAAAGCCATTTTAAAGCCGGTTAGGTGGGTGCCGCCGTCTTTGGTGTTGATGACATTAACAAAGCTTTCGATGTTTTCCGAAAAAGAGTCATTGTACTGAAGGCTGATGGAAACCATTTCGCCGTTATCTTCCCCTTCAATGGTGATCGGTGTGTGGAGGCCGATTTTGTTACGGTTTAAGTGCCGGACCAATGAAGTAATGCCGCCTTCAAAGTAAAAATTCTTCTTCCGGCCGGTTGCTTCTTCTTTTAAGAAAAATTTTAAGCCGGGCACTAGATAAGCCCGTTCACGGATTGATTCTTCGATGAGCCTGTATTTAAAAGAATTTTCTTCTTTAAAAACCTGTTTATCGGGCCAAAAAACAGTTTTGGTGCCGTTTTTTTCTGTTTTGCCCTTGGCTTCAACGGCTGTGGTTGGTCTGCCTTGTTTATATTCCTGTTGCCAAATTTGGCCTTGACGGCAAATAGTGACGATTAATTTAATTGACAAGGCGTTGACAACAGAAGCGCCGACTCCGTGCAGTCCACCGGAAACTTTATAAGCGCCGGCATCAAATTTTGCTCCGGCGTGAAGTTTGGTCATCGCCACTTCCAATGCTGATAGTCCGCTGCTGTGTTTATCAACCGGGATCCCCCGGCCGTCATCTTCAACCGTTGCCGAGCCGTCTTGGTGAAGAGTGACCCAGACATTTTTGGCAAAACCGGCCAATGATTCGTCAATAGAATTGTCGATTAATTCAGTGACTAGATGATGAAGCCCCTTAGAGTCAGTAGCGCCAATGTACATTCCCGGTCTTTTTCTGACCGCTTCTAATCCTTCCAATACCCTTATTTGCGCCGCATTGTAACTGTCTTTAGCCATGTTGTTATTTAATCAAAATTGTCGGGATAAACAGGAGTTCTGCCCTTAATAATCTTTAAGTCTTTGAATTGATTTTAAGTGATTTTGGATATGAAAGCAAGAGATTACCGAGAGCCAGTTGCGGATTAACATTAACTTTCAGCCAGTCGAGGGTTTCCAACAATTGCTTAATAGTAGTAACCAGATTTTGGTTCTCTTTTTGTTTAATTTGCTGTCGGAAAAAGTAAAGTTGGTCAAGGCAAAAAATTTTTGCTTCTGTTATTTTACCTATTGATGCGGCGATCTTGATTCTTTCTGCCGGACTGGCGGCAATTATTTTTTGGGCGGTTGCTAAAGCTTGCTCTTGTCCGCCCGGCTCTTGATTATTGCTTTGAATTTCGACGACTTGGCAACGGGACAGAATGGTTGGTAAAAAGTTGTTTTTAGTAACAGCGGTGAGAAAAATTAGGCTGTTGGCCGGCGGCTCTTCCAGCGTTTTGAGTAAAGCATTTTGGGCTTCGTGACTTAGGTTCTGGGCGTTTTTGATCAAGGCAATTTTATATTTTTCCTGGTAGGGTTTTAATGACAGATCCCTTTTTAATTTTCTGATCGCGGCAATGGTAATTGTTTGTGGCTGGTCGATTAGTAAAAAGTCGGGGTTGTTGTCCGGGTTAATCGGGGTGTTAAACAACTGGTCAATTCGTTGCCTGGCCTGGTCAAGGGCTTCGTTTTCATTGTTGGCGAGGATAATGGTTGCCGGCAGCATTTGTTGACATTTTAACACGGTCTGCCCATAATAAAAGACATATGAACGCTGCCCAAAGCTTGCTTGATGTTTTAGTTGAACTTAAAAAACTTACCCTCCAACAGGCTGAAGAAATGCGCTTGAGGGCGCTTAGTAAAGGGGTGGCGGTTGAAGAGTCGATTATTGAAAGTAACCTGGTTAGTGAGTTAGATTTAGCTCAGGCCAAGTCGCAACAGTTAGGGGTGCCCTTTGTTGATTTGGGTGAACAGGCGGTAGCGCCGATGGCATTGAGCAAACTGCCGGAAGCGGCGGCGGCTCGCTACCAGGCTCTCCCCTTTGCTTATTCTCAAGAGAGCGGTGAACTTTCGGTTGCTTTTGCTAACCCGCTCGACTTAGAGGCGGTTGAGTTTATCGAAAAAAGAACTCAAAGCAAAGTCAAGCCGTTTATCGCTTCTTCCTCGCAAATTGCCGAGAAAATTACTCAGACTTACTCTCAAAGTTTGACCGATGAAGTTAAGGAAGCATTAGGTGAAACAGTCGCCGGCCAACAACAAAAACAAGCTGAAGTTAAAGTTCCCACCAAGGGTCAAGTGGTTCGGGAACAGCGGATTTCCAATGTTGTTAATACTATTTTGGAATTTGCCGTTAAAAGCCGGGCTTCAGATATTCATATTGAACCCCAGGAAGACAAGACCAGAGTTCGCTACCGGATTGACGGCATTTTGCACGAAAGATTAGTTTTACCGAAAGAAATTCATGATGCGGTTATCTCTCGGATTAAAATTTTAGCTGGTATGCGGATTGACGAGAAAAGAAGCCCGCAGGACGGCCGGTTTAGTTTTAAGACTGACGAACAGGAAGTTGATTTGCGGGTTTCTTCACTGCCGACAGTCCATTCAGAAAAGATGGTTATGCGCTTGCTTAAAAAAGGCGGTGGTGTGGTTGATTTGCCGGAGTTGGGTTTGCGCGGCCGGGCGTTGAAAAATTTGGAAGATTCAATCCTCCGGCCTCACGGTATTATTTTGGTTTGCGGTCCGACCGGTTCCGGTAAAACCACCACTCTTTATTCTGTTTTAAACCGGATTAATACCGCTAAAGTTAACATTATTACCCTCGAAGACCCGGTTGAATATGAAATTCCCGGAGTTAATCAAGTACAGGTTAACCCCGGTGCCGGACTGACTTTTGCTTCCGGTTTGCGGTCGTTTTTACGCCAGGATCCGAATGTTATCATGGTTGGCGAGATTCGTGATAAGGAAACTACCGAACTGGCTGTTCAGGCTTCATTAACCGGCCACTTGGTTTTCTCGACTCTTCATACCAATAGCGCTTCCGGAGCCTTGCCGAGATTATTAGATTTAGAAGCAGAACCTTTTTTGCTTGCCTCATCTGTCAGTTGCATTGTTGGCCAGCGGGTGGCCAGGAAAGTGTGCCAGTACTGCAAAGAAGAGTATGAGCCGCCGGTTGAGATAGCCGAAGATATTAAAGCCGTTTTGGGTAAATTAATGCCGGAAGGTAAAAAGATAACTTTAGTTAAAGGTAAAAAATGCCAGCGTTGTAATAACACCGGTTATCATGGCCGGGTTGGTATTTTTGAAGTTTTACCGGCTGGTGAAAAAATTGCCCGATTAATTTTAGAACGGGCATCGGCCCGTGATATCGAAAAACAAGCGGCTGAAGACGGCATGATTACGATGAAGCAGGACGGTTATCTTAAGGCCCTGGAAGGCACCTCTACCCTGGAAGAAGTAATTCGGGTAGCTCAGGATTAAAAAAATGTTAAAAGATTTAATCGCCTACGCCGTTAACCAAAAAGCTTCTGATCTGCATTTTGTTGTCGGCCGGCCGCCAATGATTCGTGTTAACGGTGTTTTGACGCCTGTTCCCGGTCGTGAAGTTTTGACTGCCGACAACATTGGGGAGTTAATTTTTGGTCTGGTTAACGACGAACAAAAAGAGGTCTTGACGGTCAACAAAGAAATCGACTTTTCTTTTGTGGCTGAAAAAGCAGCCCGATTCCGGGTTAACGCTTACTTTCAAAAAGGTACTTTGGCGGCCGCTTTGCGGCTTATCCCCGATAAAATTCCCATGATTGAAGATTTGGGGCTGCCAAAAGTTTTGCATCAGGTGGCGGCATTAAAACAAGGATTGGTTTTGATCACCGGGCCAACCGGTCAAGGCAAGTCGACTACCCTGGCTTCCATTATTGATGAAATTGCCCGGACCCGTTCGGAACACATCGTCACTATCGAAGACCCTATTGAGTATGAGTTTGCCCATCAAAAATCACTGGTGTCACAAAGAGAAATGAAACTTGATACTCACAATTGGCAAATTGCTTTAAGGTCAGTTTTAAGGGAAGACCCAAATGTAGTAATGATTGGTGAAATGAGAGATTTTGAGACCATTGCTGCCGCTTTAACTATTGCCGAAACCGGCCACTTGGTTTTTGCTACTTTGCACACTAACAGCGCTGCCCAAACGATCGACCGGATTGTTGATGTTTTCCCCGAAGAACAACAAGCTCAAGTCAGGATGCAGTTTGCCAGTGTACTGGAAGCGGTTTTTTCTCAACGATTACTCCCCTCTCTTGACGGCGGTCGAGTACCGGCTTGTGAGATTTTACTGTCGACTCCGGCTGTTGCCTCAACCATTAGGGACGGCAAATCTCACATGATCGATAACATTATTCAAACTTCGGCGGAGATCGGTATGCGAACGCTGGAAATGGATTTGTCCCGTTTAGTCAGAAGTGGGAAGGTTTCTTTGGAAGAAGCCCGGTCGGTAGCTTTGCGGCCGGAAGAACTCAATAAGTTAATTACCAGAAAAGCTTAAAAAAAATGAAACGCTTTGACTATAAAGCCCGTGACCAAGAAGGTCGACTTCACTCGGGCGTGATTGAGGCAACTGATGAAAACCAAGCTGCCAGGGTTTTACGGGAAAGACAATTGTTAATCACTTTTCTGAAACCAAAAAGGGAAAGTTTTATCAATGAACTTCGCCTTGGCTTGTTGGGCAGGATTTCTTTTACCGACAAAGTGAATTTCACTCGCCAGTTGGCGACGATGATAAATTCCGGTTTAAATTTAACCAACGCTTTAAGGATTTTACAAGAACAGGCTAACCCGGTCTTTGCCAAAATGGTTGGTGAAATTTTAAACCAAGTTGAAAGCGGTAATAGTTTTAACAAGGCTCTAAGCGCTCACCCAAAGGTGTTTGATCAGGTTTATGTTGCCTTGGTAAAAGCGGGTGAAGAAGCCGGTGTTCTTGACAAGATTTTAGGCCGGTTAGCTGATAACTTGGAAGCGCAAAAAGAATTTCGCGGTAAGATTAAAGGGGCAATGATTTATCCAGTTATTATTATTATCGGCATGATGTTGGTGGCCGGGATTATGCTTGTTTTTGTTGTGCCCCAGTTAACTTCCCTTTTTGATGAATTCCAAGCAGATTTGCCGATGCCAACTAAAATATTACTGGCTTTTTCCGATTTTGCCGTTAAGTTTTGGTACCTGGCCTTGTTGCTGATTGGTGGCTTGGTGATTGGTATCCCGCAATTGTTGAAAATACCGACTGTCCGTTACAGCTATGACAAATTCTTTTTCAAAGTGCCGATAATCGGCCCGTTAAGACTTAAAACAATGATGGCTGAATTTGCCAGGACTTTAAGTTTGCTGATCGGTGCCGGGGTGTTGGTGGTTGATGCTTTAAACATCGTTAGAGATTCGCTCGGCAGCCCTCTTTATGAGGAAGCGGTTGATAGTGCCGCTCTTCAGGTACAGAAAGGTTATCCAATGGCGGCGGCGCTAGCCGATACCGGCATTTTCCCGACCATTTTGCCGCAGATGGTTTCCGTCGGTGAAGAAACCGGCAAGACCGACGAGGTTTTGGATAAAATCGCTACCTTCTTTTCTCAGGAGGCTGAACAGGCGGTTAAGAACTTGACAACCGCTATGGAGCCTCTTATCATGATTTTATTGGGTGTGGGGGTTGCTTTTATGGTAATCGCCGTGATTATGCCGATTTACAGCTTAACAAGTCAGTTTTAAACGGAGAGGGGGTGACAAAAAATTGAAAATTGAAAAAATGAAAATTGAAAATTTCACCAAAGGGTTCACTATGATTGAACTGCTGATTGTTATTGCCGTTTTAGGCATTTTGGCAGTTGCCGTTCTTTCAGCCATTAACCCGATTGAACAGATTAACCGAAGCAGGGATACCGGAACCCGTTCAGACGCGGAACAGCTGATCGGCGCGATTGACCGCTATTACGCAACTAACGGTTATTATCCGTGGCAAACAGGAGCAACTGACACCGACAATACCGGCACTGCTTGGCAGGCGGTTAGTGACAGCTGGGTTGCACCGGCTGACGATACCGTTGTTTTAACTGAATTGTCCAGCGAAGGAAGAGCGGAAATTAAAGAATCTTTCGTGACTCGGATTACCGGTAGTGATTACAATTCTCTGTTTGTGTATAACGGCGGAGATCAGGGAGATAGCACTTATGTTTGCTTTGCTCCACAGTCGGCTAATTTCACCACCGAAGCGGCTGACCGTTGTGACGCAGCTTTGCCGGGAGATTATCCAGCTTCGGCTTGTGACAATCTTGACGATTGCGGTAACGGCGGTAACTGTATCTGCTTGCCATAGTCTAGCCGAGTGATATATCCTTTTGTTAATGGTAATATCACTCGGTTTATGGTTGGGTCTTTTTGCTTTGGGATTGAGCTTGGGGAGTTTTTTTAATGTTGTTGTCTACCGCCTTGCCAAAGGCGGTTCCCCGTTAAAAGGGCGTTCCTTTTGTCCTAAGTGTAAAAAGAAAATCAGTTGGTTTGATAATATTCCTTTGCTGTCTTTCGTTTTACTGAATGGCAATTGCCGTCATTGCGGAAAGCCGATTTCCTGGCAATACCCCTTAGTTGAGCTGGCCACTGCTCTTTTGACCGTCGGTCTTTATTTTTGGTTAATTTACAATTTACAACTTACAATTTACAACTTTGTTTTCTATCTTGTAGTTAGTTACTGTTTGTTGATTATTTTTGTTTCTGATTTTCGCTTTATGATCATTCCTGATGAAGTGCTGATTTTTTTAAGTGTTATTAGCTTGCTTTTTTTTGGTCTCTACTCCCCTGCCGTTTTACCGTTTAGGTTTTTAGCTGGTTTTTCAAGCGGCTTGTTTTTTTACCTGCTTTACGAATTGACAAAAGGCAAGGGCATGGGGTTTGGAGATGTAAAATTAGCCTTTTTAATCGGCTTTTTACTGGGTTTTCCTTTCCTGCTTTGGGCTTTTTTTCTGGCTTTCTTGACGGGAGCTTGTGTGGGTGTCATACTGATTTTATCGGGAAGAAAAAGAGCTAAAAGCAAGATCGCTTTTGGGCCGTTTTTGAGCTTTAATACTTGGGTTGTTTTTTTGTGGCAAGGAGTGATTAACAGTTTGTTTCTGTCTGTTTTATGGCCTTAAAAAAAAAGAAAAGACTGTTAGAAAAAGGGTTAACACTGATTGAGATATTAATCAGTTTGGCGACTATCGCCATTTTAATTTCCGTTATCTTTTTTTCCGCTTTTGGCCAGATAACTAAGGGTCGGGATGCTCAAAGAAAGGCCGAGCTGGCAAAATTGCAAAAAGTCTTGGAAGATTATTACAACGATCACAATTGTTATCCTGACGATATTACTTTCGGGGCTTCAAGTGGCCATCAGCTGGAGGGTTATTTGCAAACAATTTACGCTGATCCGCTCAATAATAGCACTTATAATTATCTTTATACTTACGATACTACTGAAACCTGCCATCAATGGTACAAAATTTACAGTCGACTGGAAAAAGAATCTGATCAAATAATTGCCCAGGTTGGCTGTACTGGTGGCTGCGGCCCTGAAGACAAATATAACTATTGGATTTCCAGTCCCAATATTGCCAGTGCGGCCAGAAGAGAAAATGAGTATTGGCAGCTTCCTGAAGGCGGTACGGCTACTCCAACTCCGACATCAATTCCTGGAACTTCTTCTACTCCGACTCCGACTCCAGCTGATGAGACTTATCCGGTTACCGAAGAACAGGCTTGTTTAATGGAAGGTGGCAGCTGGCAATCATTCGGTAACGACTGTGGTGACAGTTGCCAGTTGGTAGTTGATCCGGAAACTTTCTGCCGCTCAATACTGTTAATGAACTGTGATTGCGGCCCGGACGCTTGCTGGAATGAAGAAAGCTGGCAATGTGATGACAACAATCTTTATCTGACGCCGACGCCGGCCCAATGTTTTGCCATGGAAGGCTGTAATAAAACCTGTGCGGAAACTTCGACTTTGTGCGGTCAATGTTGTTCCGGAACTACTAAAGAATGTATCCTTGTCGAAGGTGATGCTTATTGCTGTTACACCGCTACTTGTCCGGCGCCATAACCATGAAAATTACAAATAAAAAACCACAAATTATAAACCTACACCCCGGGGGTGTAGGGGTAAAAGGTTTTACCTTGATTGAACTTTTGATTGTCATTGTTATCCTGGGGTTGTTAATGGGCTTGGGGGTAAACAATTTTCAATCATCGCAAATAAAAGCCAGGGATACCAATCGTAAAAATGATTTGGCACAAATCCAAAAAGCGCTGGAGCTTTACTACAATGATTATGGCCAATACCCTGATTTGGACATTGATTCCCTTTCCGGCACTCAATGGCAAGATGATAATGAAACACTCTATATGAAGGAATTTCCCCAGGACCCTCGGTTTGGAGATTACTATTATGTTTTGGGCGCCAATGGTACTTCTTACCAACTCTATGCTAGACTGGAAAATAGTAATGATCCGCAAATCGGTGTTTATGACGGCACTGTCTGCGGTGATGGAGCGTGTAATTATGGCGTTGCCAGTTCAAATGTTAATCCGTAAAAAACCACAAATTACAAACCTACACCCCGGGGGTGTAGGGGTAAAAGGTTTTACCTTGATTGAACTGTTGGTAGTTATTTCCATTATCGGTGTTTTAGCCGCCTTGGTGGTAGTTAATTACAGTTCAGCCAGAACCAGGGCTCGCGACTTGACCCGCAAGTCAGACCTGGCTCAAATTAAACGGGCATTAAGGCTTTATTATAATGACAACAGCGCTTATCCGGATGAGGGTGATTTTACTTTCGGCGCTGCCTGGGAAACTGATGAAAACATGACTTATATGCGGCTGGTCCCCGATGATCCGTTAGATGGCTCAAGTTATCAATATTTTCATACTGGTTGCTCTGAAGGCGATCATGATTTTCGCTTAGTGGCGGTTTTGGAGAACAAATCGGATGCTGAAGCGGCTGAATCACAAGCCCGTTGTGGTACTGATTGTGGCTATGATTCGGATAATTTTAACGACGACCAATATGTAGTTTGTGCTGATTAATGCAAAAAATAAAGGAGGTGACAATATGAATAATTTTCAATTTTCAATTTTCAATTTTCAAAAATCTCGGCAAAGGGGCTTTACCTTAATCGAGCTTTTGGTGGTCATTTCTATTATCGGTGTTTTGGCGGCTTTAACCTTGGTTAGTTTTTCCGGAGCGCAAAAACAAACTCGTGACACGGAAAGGCGCAGCGATTTAAATCAATATCGTAACGCTTTGGAAAATTACGCCGCTTCTAACGACGGAGCTTATCCGACCCTGTCGGCTGGCGATGTTACTGATACGGCCTGTAACGGGAATGACGGTGCCCTTGATCCTTTTTTATCAAGCTGTCCGGCTGACCCCAATAATGCTGATGGTTATTTGGAATACCAGATTTGGTCTAACGGTAGTGATTATACTCTTTGGGCTGATTTAGAAAGCGGTGGTTATTGGGTTGTTTGCTCCAACGGTAAATCTGGCGGGGCGGAAGCGGCACCGACCGGAGCCTGTAATCTTTAAAAAAATGAAAAAAAATAAAGGCGGCTTTACTTTAGTTGAACTATTGGTGGCAATGACAATTTTTGCCATTATCAGCTCAATGGCGCTAGTATCTTTCCGCGGTTCACGGATTTCCGGTCGGGATGCGAAGAGAAAGGCTGATCTGGAGCAGATCAGGAGCGCTTTAGAAATGTATCGGTCTGATGAGGGTGTTTACCCGTTAACGGTTGAAGGTTTAGCGGCTCTGTCTGATTACCTGGAAGTTCCTGTTGATCCGCTGGCTGATAACGGCCGAGCATATTATTACGCTTCTACCGGACAGACTTACAGTCTTTGCGCTGCCTTGGAAGGCGAAACAACCAGTGCTAACTGTTCCGGTGATTGCGGCGACCAGATTTGTAGTTATAAAGTGGTCAATCCTTAAAAATTATGACTGCCAGGTTTAAAAGCATTCCCCAGCAAGGTTTTACTTTAATTGAAATGGTGGTTGCTTTGTCGATTACCACAGTTATTTTTGGTCTTGGCATAGCCACTTATCAGAAATTTTCTAAAAGCCAAATGGTTGACCAGGCGGCTTTAAATTTAGTTGCTGACCTGCGGTTGACTAAAAACAAGGCTCTAAGCGGTCAAAAGCCGGCTGGTTGGTGTGATGATAGCGGTGAGGTATTATCAGGCTGGAAATTGGATTTGACCGCGTCAGGTTATACAATTTTGCCGGTTTGTTCAACTGGTGAAGATGCGGCTGTTTTTAAAACCGTTTCTTTTCCCGGCCAAGTTGCCAGTGATACGACTGCGTCAATTCTCTTCAAGATTTTGGGCCAGGGCGTCGACGGTGATTATTCGATTATTTTAAGTGACAACTTAGGCAACAGTCAGACTATTGCCGTTACTACTAGTGGGCTGGTGAATTTAAATGAATAAACAAAAACAGCAAGGCCAATCATTAGTGGAAGTTTTGATTGCTTTTACCGTAATGGTTTTAGCTGTTGTTGGCTTGGTGTCGGTTACCGTTTCTTCTATTAATTCAACTGATTTTGCTAAAAAACAAAGCGTGGCAACTTCTCAAGCTAGAAAAGCAATGGAGGCGATTCGTAACGGTTATTATTCGCAAAATTGGACTGACTTTAAAGATAATTGTCAAACCTTAGGTGAAAGCCAATTGGTTGGTTTGCCTGACTATTTTGATCCGTCAACAGAAGACAACCCCCAGGTCGAATGCAACTTAGAGGGTGAAGCGGGAGTTGATATTGGCATGAAGGCGACAATTATTGTGCGCTGGCATGAAAACGATAAAAACCATCAAGCTGTCCTAGAAGACTTTTTTGCAAAAAAATGACAATCGGAAAATTATCGCCAGTGTCGGGTGAACAAGGTTTTACTTTAATTGAAGTCTTAGTTTCAATCGGTCTGTTTGTTACAATAGCAACCATCTCCTCTACTCTATTTATTACCATTTTAAAAAATACCAGTAAGACTAATGTTGACCAGTCGGTTAAACAAGAAGGTGATTACGCTTTGTCGATAATTACCCGCATGGCTCGTAATGCTCGCCAAGTAATTGACTGCGGTGAAGGAACGGGTGATCAAATTGAGATCCAAACTTCCGATGAACAATTGACGGTTTTTTCCTGCCATGAAGATGGTTACTTGGCTTCCAACGGTGCCAGATTAACTTCCAATCGGGTTCAACTAGATGCCTGTTCTTTTCTTTGCCAGCCAGGCGGTAATGAATTTGAACCGGATCAGATAGTGATTAATTTCTCTCTTTCTGACACTTCAGGCTCAACTCGCCCTGAAGAACAAGCCAGTCTTGATTTTACCGCTAATGTTACTGTCCGTAATTTTTAGTTGTGGTGCGATTGATTCCCAAGAATAAAAATGATTGATGCCAGCAGCCGCTAATTCTTTATGCTGGTCGGTTAAAATGAAGCTTACGGCGCGACTTCAGTCCAGGTATGGTACTCAAGCCAAAGCTCGGTAGGACTGTTAATCAGCAAGTCAGGCCGGAAAGTGAAGACTTCCGCCGGTTGAAGATTAAAACTGGTTTGTAAGTCCCGGCCGAAAGAAAAACCGCTTAAGCCTAAAAACATCCCCTCACCTAAAAACTGGTTGTCAGCGCTGCCGGTATCAATCCGGCCATCGGCAAAAAAGAGTCCCTGCGCTTGACTGACTTCAGGAGCAAAAGTAATGTTGCCGGAGGCGATAATGGCCAAGAAGTCACCGTTTGATACTGTTAAATCGGTACTAACTGTCACATTGCCGTCAACTAGTAAAATTATCTTTTCTCCATTGGCTAGATTACTATTGACGGTAATATCCTGGCTGTAGTGATAAACTCCGGAAGAAAGACTTGACAGCCCCGGGTAATTATCTTCCACTTTAGGGTTATCTAGCAGTGTTTTAAAGCCGGAAAAGGTTCTTCCCTTGGGAGAGGTGCCCGTCTGCGCCAGCCAGTTCTCTAACGAGGCGTTGCCACTGCCGAAATCACTACTGCCACCATAACTGACCACCCCGGCATGATCGGCCAATATTGTCCCCGCCAGATGCTCACCGTCGGGGAGATTAACCGATAAACTACTTTGCGCTGCCACATCACCGTCAAAAGTTTTAACCCAAGGGCCACCTTCACCTTGCCAGATATAAAATGGCGGAACCTCATTGGTAGCGGCCAGCACAGGGACAACGATAGTTTCGGCAGCATCTTCACAACTGTTAATTAACCAGCCATCGGCCGGCACTATCTGAACAGTCACATAGGGGGTGTCTTCCGAGTTAAATTCAAAACCACCGCGACTGTTCACACAAGTATAGGAACCATTCGTCTTTTGCGCCAAAACATAGGCTTCGTCTCCCAAAGAAGACGATTTACAACGGACATCCCAAGAATCAACCGTCGCTTCCGTTGTTGAAACACAAGTATTTCCTGAATCCTGATAAACATTACCGGTCACAACTCCCGATACCGGAGCGCGCTTAAAGGGTAAATAGCCGTCTTCGGAAACACTTGCCGGCCCGAAGCCGGAAACCGGCGCAAAGAATCCACCACCGACGCCGAAACTGCGCCAGTAAAAACGGTACTCTTTAGTTTTATCGGCGGTAAAAGAAAAATAATTGTAATTGTCTCCCATGTCACCGCTCCACGACTGGTCAACCCAGCTGTCACTGGAACCGAAATCCCGTTTAGTAAAAGTAAAATTATTACGATTGTTAATTATTCGCCGCGCAACATCCCATCCAAAATAATTCCTGCCGCGGTAAACCCGTGTCATTATTCCCCCGTTGAAATTAGTCTTAAACCGCCAATCAAGCCAAAAACGGCTGTAATGCCCCGGCAGACTGGCAAACCAACCCAAATTGGGACTGTCGCCGACATTAAGGCTTCTCACCACTTCCTCCGGATCACCCCTTGTACTCATCGTCTGCTGCGGACATTGGTAAATTCTAGCTTTAAGATTGGTAAAACAGCCAGCTGCCTCCCAGGCAACCGAAAAAAGCTGGTTTGTATCCGCTCCAATGTAAATGTCACTAAGCAGCGAACAACTATCATTACCATATTTATTTCTCCAGGGACAAACCCCTGACGAGTGAAGCGTCCCGCTATCAACCATTAAGGCAACGGAATACCAGCCGCTACTATAACCATAATCTGACGGACGGAAATTAAACTCAACCCCATAATAATCACTACTATAACAATATTGGCCGCGACGAATCATGAATTCAGCGACATAAGGAGCGCTTCTTGCTGCTGCTTCGGTAGCAACCGATGAACAAAACAAATTTCGCTGTTGGGCGCTACCTAAGGCAAAGTGGTTATAGCCGATCGCCTTAACTTCTTTGCTCAAGGTGTCAAAACCGGCAACAACATGACCGGTCGGAGTGGTCTGGACGGCAGTGTAATCGTAACAATTTTCATAAAGCCTTGTCACCAAGTCACTTGTAGAAGCCTCGTGAATACCGACAGAAATATCAACCGCCTCAACCACTGGCTTAAGATAACTGTCTTCGCAAACCGAAGCGCCAGACCCCTTATATCTTATGGACGGGGCAAACCTGATAATTTTCATCAATCCGTATCCCGAAGGCTTCACGACATCCCCCGAACCGGGAGCCATCTGAAGGCCGCTTTGGAAAGGATATTTATCCAAATAAGGGATCCAATCAGCCCCCTCACCGCCGCCTCCGGAGGTAGGAGGAGGGTCATTGGGGTCACCTATTTCGGGCGCACTGCAATCATAACCACAGCAAGTCGTTCCCACTCCGCCAACATAACATTCACAACAAGCCGCCAATGTTGGTTTGGCGAAAACCGCCGCCGCTAAAACCGTTGTTAACAGGAAAATGGCAAATTTAATTGTTTTCATCCGTCGCCCTTGAAACAGAAACAGGAATAAATCGTAAATATTCTGCATTGATCATCCCTTTATCGTCAATCATTTGGGCCGGGTCTTCAATCGGACAATCCCAAACAACTCTGACATAGTCATTGATACGGAAATAGGAAGGATCGGTAACCCGGTTGTCCTCCGCCCATTCACCCTTATCTTCATTATAATAGGGGTGGCGCAAGTAATAATTAATTCCGGGTCCGTTTAAGTTTAATCTAACCTCCTGGCCTTTTCTAGTCATTAATTTCCACTCAAAATGATCATCAGACAAAAGCTGTCCCTCGATACCGCATTGGTAACCGTTTTCCCGGTAAAACCAATACAAGCTTTGCGGCTGGAAACGATTCAAATCCTCTTTGTTTTTAGCCTTGGGGAAAAAATAGTCGGTAATACGGCTGTTTACCGGCAAGTCAAGTTTACGCCACCAATCAAAACACACTCCCCGACCCGAGCAAAACAAAGCAGTCGTAATCAAAACAATAATAAAGATGAAGATAAACAACAATGGTAAAAGAAGTGTCAAGCGGGTCGGCAGACCCAAAAAACGCCGTTCATTTCCAGTAATCCCGGAGGCAGTCATCATTCTAACTCAGTTGTAATATAAAAAGGCCTGTCAGGTCAAGTAAAAACAGTTATTATTGTTTAGATAAACAAGTTAAAAACTTTCCTCTTGTGAACGACGGTAATAGTAATCAACATAATTTTGAGGAAATCCTCTTGGAACAAGTCTTTCAGCCATGTCTGCACTTGCTAGATAGGCTTCTTTTTCCGAAAACATCTTTCCCTCTAACTCTTGTTTGCAATGCGTCGTTTCGTGCCGAACAACAACGCATACGAGCATCTCTCTTACTTCATCAGAGTAATTGTGTTCATTAGATTGCCCCAATGTTTCTCGTCCGAAACCCAAAAAAGCTAAATCGCCCACTCCCCCCGCTGAACGCGAAAGTCCTATCATTTTAGGCAGAAAAAGTGCTTGTTTCTCATCCGGACTAAAAACATCAAAATATTTACCAAGTGATCCAACGATAAAATCAATCTCGTTATCAGTTAACCCCGTGTAGGGGTCAAAAGTGTTGGTATTGATATATCTGCTGGTCGGCTCCTTAACATTAAACCTGGGCATCAGCAACTGGACATAAGCGTCAAAGCCTTTCTCTCCTCTTTGAATTGCTTCTATTTCCTCCGGTGATAAATTTTTACTACCACCGCTTTCGGTTACTGATGGTTGTTGCTCAACTGGTTGTGGTGTTTGTGGCTGCTCGGTTGGCTTAGGTTGTGGTGGTTGAGGCAAATCCTCAGGAGCAATATCGGCAACCTTGTCCAGGCTGCCATTAACTAAATCAAGATATTTAAGGCCGTTTTCCTCTGTTGCGCCGCTGACAAAGGCAAAATCGCAAGGCTTCCCATCCTTATCAAGAAAAACTATCTCCAGCCAACCGGTCGTAGGATCTTTGCCAATGACTTCAACTGTTTGTCCGGGTTCAAGAGAGCCCAGGGCAGAATATTCCACTCCCGGACCGGACCTGACCCTTAGTGAGGTTTTGGCGGTAACTTCGACTGTTTGTTTCTTAACTTCAAAAACAGGTAGATCTTCAACGGTGATTGAAGCTAGGGAAAAACTACTTGATTGGTGGTCAAGGCTCTCAAGCCGGTACTGATTTTCTGCTCCTGGTTGGTTATCTTTGGCTTCTTCTATTAACAGTGTTTCCCGTTCCAGACTTGCTCCAGCCAAAACGCCTTGTGTTAAATCAACCTCACTTGGATAGCAAGGCAGAAATGAACCAGCCTGATCGTCCCACAGTAGAACATCACCGCCCTGAAAATTACCGTCAGGAGAAAAAGCTCCGTCAACCCTAAGGCCAATATTGCCAGTGTTGTCAACTCCGACTAAATCAAAGCCACCGATCTCGTTGGCCGCTTTTTGCAAACGAAAAGAATTTGAGCTGTCAGCTTGATCGTTTAAATCCAAATTGCCGGTTATCACTAAGCCCAGCATTGCTTTTTCTGTTTCAGTTTCTTGTCTGACAAAATGAATTCCGATTTCGTTTTCTAAACCGTCAGGCTGGACAACCAAAAAAGATTTCAAACTGGGAATTAATCTTTGTTCAGCGGTTCGGAAAACTTGCCATTCAGTTGCCAGGCGAAAACCAGCGCTGTTGGGGTCAAAACCAAGCTGTTTTAATTCAGGTTCAGCCTGGCGGGATATTTCCTGGGTTACTCCAGCCATTTGAAAGGCTGTTTGATCAATTTCTCCGTTTAGAGCTTCATGGAAATAAACTGGCTTGACTGATTGATTTTCTTTTTCACTGGCTAAAATTGTCGCTGGCAAAGTCACCGGCGAAGATAACGCTCCGGCAATTGCTAATCCTCTAAAAAGACCGTCAAGTTCTTGTTTATTCACTTGTTATCTGCTAGTTATTCTAACAATAGCTATAGGGTGTTGTCAAGTTATTTTAGGGTGATTGACTTGTGGCTTTGTGGTTTGTTAGGATTAATTCAAGGTGAAAAAAAGACAGCGCGGCCAGGCCGTTTTAATTGTGGTTTTGGTGATGGCAATCGCCTTAACGATTGGTTTGGCGATTGTGTCTCGTTCAATAACCGATGTTACTGTTTCCCGTCAAGAAGAAGAATCAGCCAGGGCTTTTTCGGCAGCTGAAGCCGGAATTGAGAGAATTATCGCCCAGAACTTGTTTGAAGGCAGTGGATCGATGACTTTAAACGGCCAGCAGATCGAATATAATGTCAGCTCTACCCAGGTTGGCGGTAACGGTGTAACGGAAATTCTTTTTCCACAGCAACTTGAATCAGGAGAAATTCAATCAATTTGGCTGGTTGGTCATGACAGTGATGGCCAACTTGACCCAAGTACTTATTACCAAGGAACGGAGATTTCCTTCTATTGGGGCAATGAAGGCACCAGCGATGAAGACTCTCCGGCACTGGAAGCGACATTGGTTTATAAAGACGGTGATGATTATAAAATCAGCCGGGAAGCTTTTGATCCTTACGGAGCGCGAGGAAATAATTTTACCGGTACCGTTATCGCCGGCACTGAAATTGACGGTAAAACCTTGGAATTTGGCGGGACAATGACATTGCCGGCCGGAATTCCCTATTTGTTGCGTTTAAAATTGCTTTACAACGAAGGCGAAACTCATTTGATTGGTGTAACAGCAGATTCACAGTTACCGCCGCAAGGAACATGTTATCGATCATCAGCGGTGATTGAAGGCAGTGATATTGCCCGCAGTATTGAACAATGCCGCTTTTATGATGTGCCGCCGGCAATTTTTGATTACAGCCTGTATAGCGGAGGCGCGATTAGTAAATAGTTTTTAAAATTAACCTGCCCATGGATTTTTTTGGCCTTGATATCGGTTCCCACTACATTAAAGCAGTTGAATTAAAAAAAACAGCTGATAAATACGATCTTCGAGCTGCCGGTATGACTGCTTCGACCGGTAAGGGAATTCTTTCTGATGCTGAAGCTGATTTAACGACACTATCTCAAGCGGTAAAAAAATTAATTGATGAGTTGAAGATCGGTACTAAAAATGTTGCCGTTGCTTTGCCGGAAGACCAGGTATTCACCCGGTTAATCAGCCTGCCGAAATTGTCTTCTCAGGAATTGGATTCAGCTCTTAACTGGGAAGCGGAACAATATGTTCCCTTGCCGTTGAGTGAAATCACCTTGTCACATCAAGTTGTTGGGCAAACTTCAGCTCAAGGGAAAGAGAAGCTGGAAGTCTTGCTGGTGGCTGCTCCTAATCGGCTGATCGATAAAACTATCCAAGTTTTGCGCTCAAGTAGTCTTAACCCAATCAGTTTGGAAACAGAGATTTTAGCCATGTCCAGAAGCTTAGTTAACTCATCAAAAGAAACTACCCTGTTGGTTGATTTAGGCGCCAAAGCCAGTGATTTGGCGATTGTTGAAAATGGCCAAGTAATTTTTACCCGTTCGATTGCTACTGCCGGTGAAGCTTTGACCCGTTCGATTGCCACTAGCCTTGGTATGGAAACCAATCAAGCCGAAGAATATAAAAAGGCTTACGGGGCTAATCCAGATAGACTGGAAGGCAAAGTCCTTAAGGCGGTCGAGCCGGTTTTAGAGTCGATTGCCAGAGAAATGGTGGCGGCAATCCAGTTTTATTCCAGCCAAAAAAACCAGCAGGCCACCAAGCGAGTTTTGTTGACTGGCGGCGGCTCGATGATGCCGGAACTAAGTTATTTTTTGACCCAAAAAACCGGTTTAGAGGTTCAAATTGGTGATCCTTTTGCCCGTGTCAATCAGTCAGAATTGCTTAAACAACTACCGCGGGAAAGCTATTGTTTTTATTCAGTTGCCGCCGGTTTAGCAATGAAGGAGGTTTAAGGAGTAAATGGCTCAAGAGATTAACTTGCTTCACGGTCGGAATAAGGCCAAACGGGTGATTGAACGGCAGGCCAATAAAATTAAATTGATTAGTTTTGTTTGTCTGGGAGTTTATCTGTTGTTAGCCAGCGGCCTTTTTGCTTATTTGATTTGGGCCAGAAATGAAAAGAATCGCCTTGATCGGACAATACAAAGCCAAAAACAACAAATCACCAATTTAAAAAAGGTTGAATCACTCCATCTTAATTTAAAACAGCGATTGGCTTTTTTAAGTAGCCAAGTTGGTCTGGAACAAAACCCTGCCTCAATGTCGGTTGATTTTTTTAATGGCTTGAAAGATCCCAAAATCATGATTACCAGTTTTTCTTTGGCCGAAGATAAGCAAATAAGCTGTGTCGGCCTGGCAACTGATTCGCTGTCATTGAGTGATTTTCTTGATAAGCTTAAAAAACAAAAAAATAAAATCAAAACAGCCGAATTGACCAGTTTATCGAGAGATGAATTGGGCGGCTACAATTTTAATTTAACTTTAAATCTGCATTAATTAAATGGACAAAAAGAAACAAGACTATTCACAATTCAAGCCCTTTTTAATACCGGTGGTTATTTTTGTTTTAATTTTTTTAACCGTCTTTTTGGTTTTTATTCCCCAGTCGAAAATAGCTTGGAAGTTATATAAGGAGGTTGATTTGAAAAAAGCCAATCTGGCTCAATTGACCCAGAAACAAGCGGTTTTACAGGGACTGGATTTGTTCGAACTGGAAAAAAAGAATGAATTAGTGATTCAGGCCTTGCCGGTTAAAAAACAGCCAATTTTAGTTTTAAATTCAGTCAAGAATTTAGGTGAAAGCAAGGGCTTAACCGGCTTTACTTTTAATCTTAATCCGGGTTTAATTTCAACTACCAGCGCTGAAACAAAAAAGAAAATTTCGGCCAGTGATAAAAATAAACTGGCCCTTTTTGTTTCTTTCGACGGTAGCTTAAAGCAGATTACTGATTTTGTTCAAAATCTGGAAAAACTTTTACCGGTGGTGAAAATAACCGATCTGGTTATTAAGGCTGAGGAAGAAAACTTTAGTAATCTAAGTCTAAGTCTAGTTTCTTTTTATTTGTCTTTACCGGAGTCGTTAGGAACAGCGGAAGCGCCGGTTAAGAATTTATCCAACCAAGAAGAAGAAATCTATAGCAAACTGGAAGATTTTGCTGGTGTGATTATGGCGACAACCGAAAGTCAGTTTATTAATTCCGGCAAAGACAATCCGTTTGTTTTTTAAACCTGGTTTGAAGAATTATCATCAATAACCAAATTAATTTTTTTGCCGTCTTTAAAAGCCTTTAGTTTAAGCAGATTGCGGATGGCTTTAATTGTCCGGCCTTTCTTGCCAATGATGACTTTAATATCCTGCGGATCGGCTGATAAATGGAATTCAGTCTGTTCATTTGTTTCAATCGTTTCGATCTTAACGCTTTCTGGTTGGCTGCTGATTGATTTAACGATAAATTCCAGTAGCTTTTTCATTTTTTAACCTCCTTTTCTAAAACTTTTTGAGCAACTTTTTCTTCAGCTTCTCGTTTTGACCGACCGCTGGCCTTATCCAGCAATTGATCACCCAAAAAGACTCCAACAGTAAACACCTTTTGGTGATCCGGGCCAATTTCTTTAATGGTTTTATAAACCGGCGGCGGATTATTGTTAACCTGAATTTTTTCCTGAAGCAAGCTTTTGGCGTCTTTTAATTGCCCTCGTTTAACCCAGTCTTCAATCAAGGGGACAAAATTTCTGGCCACGAATTTTTCCGCCGCTTTTAAGCCCTGGTCAAGATAAATAGCGCCGATAATGGCTTCGGTAGAATCAGCTAAGATGGAAATGTTTTCGCCGCCGCCGGCTTTTTTTTCTCCCCGGCTCATTAATATAAATTGGCCAAAGCCGAGTTTTTTGGCCAGTTGTGACAAAGTTGTTGTCCTAACGACATTAGAGCGTAAATTAGTTAACCAGCCTTCTTCTTGATGAGAGTATTTTTGGTAAAGAAGATCAGAGATTATGAATTCCAGCACCGCATCACCCAAAAACTCCAGCCTTTCGTTGGAATTAATTTTTTCTGACCGGTTTTCGTTTAAAAATGATCGGTGAGTTAGGGCCAAAAGTAACAACGCTTTATCTTTAAAACTTATCCTCAGTTTTTTTTCTACACGGCTAATCTGTTGCTGGTTATTTAAATTAGTCATTTTTTTCCTGTTTCATCAACGCCCCAAGGGCGCCGTTAATAAAAGCGGAGCTTTTTTCACTGCCGAAAGATTTGGCAATTTCTATCGCCTCATCAATAATGACTTTAGCCGGTTCTTTAATTTCCATTTTAAGCTCGAAGGTTGCCAGTCGTAGAATAGCCAAGTCAATGCGGTTAATCTGGTTAATTGGCCACTCTGGGGCGCTTTTTTTGATTAGTTGGTCGATTCTTTCCCTGTTTTCAATAATGTTTTTAGCCAATTCGTTTTTTGGTGTTTTTTCGTTGAAACTCCAGGAAAAGAGGCTTTTTACTGCCTTAATTCTTTTTAAATGGCGCGGATCACTGGCCGATTTCATGACTACCCTTTCTTGTTGTTAGTTTTCCATTGCCTGCAATACGGACAGCTTCGGTGAGGTGCTTTGAGTTTGCCGCATTCGGGGCAAGGGCTGAGTGTCGGCAACTTCAGCTTTTGGCTGGCTTTTCTTTTGCCCGATCGATAAGTTGATTGTCTTCGTTTTGGAACGGCCATTATTTTATTTTAAACTAATTTTATTCTATATTTTAGTTAGGATCAATCGAAGTTATTGTATCTTTTTTTACTCTTGCTTGCAAGGCAGGATATTTGTCCAGTTTAGGATAGATATCTTTGGCTGATTGCAGTGTTAGTTTAATTAGCGGCAAATCAGAAAAATCAGCCACCTTTAATTGGAAACGGCCGTGTTGTTTGCTGCCAAAAATTTCTCCCGGGCCGCGCAGTTTTAGGTCCAATTCAGCCAACTGGTCACCTTCGTTTAATTTTTCTAGCGCTTTTAGGCGGTTGAGGCTGTTTTCATTTTGATTGTCCGAAAAAAGCAGACAATAAGCTTGCTGGTTGTTTCGGCCAACCCGGCCGCGGAGTTGGTGTAATTGGGCCAAACCAAAGCGGTCGGCCGATTCGATCAGCATAACGGCGGCGTTAGGGATATCAATACCGACTTCAACGACCGGAGTTGACACCAGAATGTCGATTTTTTGCTGGTGGAATTTCTTTATAATTTCATCCCGGTCGTTTTCTTTTAATTTACCGTGAACTAGCCCTAGCTTAAATTGAGGGAAAATTTTGTCCTTCAGGTGATCAAATTCTTTTTTGGCACTTTTCAGACTGACAAGTGTTTCTGATTCATCAATGAGCGGACAAACAATAAAGACCTGTTGGTTTTTTTTAATTTGTTTGGCAATCCAGTCATAGGCGTTTTGTCGTTTTTGATTCGGCACAACCCAGGTTTTGATAATTTTTCTTCCTATCGGCTTTTCTTTTAAAAACGATAAATCAAGGTTGTTGTAAAGACTGAGGGCGACTGTTCTGGGGATGGGGGTGGCAGTCATTGTTAGAATGT
>CAZZNI010000009.1:0-30995 GCA_964655765.1 uncultured Gammaproteobacteria bacterium | reverse complement strand
GGGAGCGATTATGCGTTTGGGTGAAAGAGGCGCGGCGGTTCGGGAAGTTGACTCAATTCCTTCCGGTATTTTGTCGGTTGACCTAGCACTTGGAGTTGGCGGTGTTCCCTGCGGTCGGATTGTCGAAATTTATGGTCCAGAAGCATCTGGTAAAACAACTCTGGCTCTCCATTTTGTAGCTGAAGCCCAGAAAAAAGGTGGCACAGCCGCTTTTATCGATGCTGAACATGCCTTAGATCCATCTCGGGCGGAAATAATCGGTGTCAATTTGGATAATTTGCTGATTTCGCAACCAGACACTGGTGAACAAGCATTGGAAATAGTTGAAACCTTAGTTCGGTCAGGAGCGGTTGATGTCATTGTTGTTGATTCGGTCGCCGCATTAACACCGCGAGCGGAAATTGAAGGCGAAATGGGCGATGCGATGGTTGGTGTTCAGGCTAGACTAATGTCACAAGCCTTAAGGAAATTAACGGCGGCTATTTCTCGTTCCAAGACAGTGGTGATTTTCACCAACCAGTTAAGACAGAAAATCGGTATCATGTTTGGCAATCCGGAAACAACTCCTGGCGGTTTGGCGTTGAAATTTTATTCTTCAATCCGGATTGATTTGCGAAAAATCGCTACTATTAAAGACGCTGATTTGGCGATTGGTTCTCGTCACCGTGCCCGGGTGGTCAAAAATAAAGTGGCCGCACCGTTCCGGGAGGCAGAATTTGACATCATGAATATCGGCGGCGTTTCTAAGGAAGGCAGTTTATTGGATGAGGCAATCAAGTTAGAAGTGGTTGATAAAAGCGGCGCCTTTTTGAAATATGATGGCCAGGTGATCGGTCAAGGACGGGAAGCGGCTAAAAAATATTTACAGGATAATCAAAAAATTGCCCAGAAAATTGAAACAGAGGTTAAAAAGAAAATAAAGGCGTAAGATTTTCAGTTGGTCAAGATTACTCACATTAAAGTTTCCCCGTCAGGTAAAAGAATCCAGCTTTTTTTAGCCGAACGGTTAAAACCTTTTTCAATCAGCAAGGAAACATTTCTTAAATTAAACTTAAGTGTTGGTAAGGATATTGACTTAAAATCGGTTAAGCGAGTTGATGTGTCGACTTGTTTGCTGGAAAAAACTTTGTCCTGGTTAGCTTTACGGCCTCGTTCCCGGCAAGAAATAGTAATCTACCTGGAACAAAAAAGCCGTTTTTTCAAAGACAAGGATATTTTCAAAAATGAATTACTTGATAAGCTAAATACTCTTGGTTTAATTGATGATGAAAAATTTACCAGTTGGTGGATTGAGCAAAGAATTAATTTTCGGCCCAAAAGTAAAAGATTGCTCTGGCTTGAATTAAAGCAAAAAGGGGTAGCTGACAAAATCGCCAAGGAAATGCTAGATCGTTTACTGGATACTGACAGTGAACTGCAAATGGCTCAAGTAATTGTTGCTAAAAAAAGCCGTTCTTTTAACCACTTGTCCAAGCAGATCAAGCGCCAGAAACTTTATAATTTATTGGCTCGTCGTGGATTTAGTTGGCCAATTATTAAACAGGTAATTGACGAAAAAAGCTAAAAAAGTTACAATGAGACTGTATTTTATTAATATTTATTTAATCGACTAGGGGAAAATTAAAAATGAGGACAAATCTTAAATCAGGAAAACGCCTCCTTTTTATCGAGCGGTCAATTGTTTTGGCTTGACCGATCTTCCCTTCATGCCGTCTTTATAAGGACTAAAAGAAAACTATGGGTTTATTTGATGATTTACTAGCCAGCGCTTTAGAAGAGGAAAAAACTTCTAAAAAAACTGGCACTTCTGTCAACGCTAATAAAAAACAGTTAGTCAGTCAACTGGCTGAAAAAGCAGCCGAACTAGAACAAGCAGCTGGAGCTCTTAAAGAGCGTGAACGATTAGCATCTTTAAGTGAAGAAGAGCTTAAAGACAAGGAAACGGCTCTAAAAAAACGCCAGCAAGAATTGGCTGATAAATTAGTGAAAATTTCTTCGCTTAGTCAGCAAGAAGCTAAAGATTTACTACTTGATTCGGTTGAAAAAGAACTTAAAAGTGATATTGCCAGGCGGATTAGAGAAGCGGAAGAAGAAATTAAACATCATAGTGAAGACAAGGCCAAAGAAATTTTAGCCGATGCTCTGGCCCATGGTGTAACTGACTACACGGCTGAATACACTGTTTCTACTGTTACCCTACCAAACGAAGAAATTAAGGGTCGGATTATTGGTCGTGAAGGTCGTAATATTCGCAGTTTTGAAAGGGCAACTGGAGTTGAGATTGAACTTGACGAAGCCAATGTTATCCATCTTTCTTCTTTTGATTCAGTTAGACGGGAGATTGCCCGTCGTTCATTGGAAAAACTGATTCGTGATCGGCGGATTCAGCCACAGCGGATTGAAGAAGTGGTTGAAAAAACTAAACAAGAGATTGATAAAATCCTTTTTGAAGAAGGTGAAAAATTATGTCATGCGGTTAAAGTTTATCGTCTTCACCCTGACCTGATCAGTTTACTTGGCCGTTTTAAGTTCCGTTTTTCTTACGGTCAAAATATGATTGTTCATACCCTAGAAGAAACCAAAATTGGTGTTCAACTGGCTTATGAATTAAAAGCTGATGTCAACATTGTTCGCCTTGGTTGTTTACTTCATGATATTGGCAAAGTTGTTGGTGAAGAAGAAGGAACTCATGTCCAGATTGGCGTTAAATTAGCCAGAAAATATCATATTCCTGAACCGGTAATTAAGTGCATCGAAGAACACCATGAAGATGTGCCGATTTCAAGCGTGGAATCACGATTAGTATGGATTGCTGACGCTGCTTCAGGTTCCCGTCCTGGCGCTCGCTATGAACCGCATGAAGAATATGTCCAGCGGATGGAGCAGATTGAAAAAATTGCCAAGGAGCATGATCAAGTTAAAGAAGCTTTTGCTTTTCAAGCTGGCAGGCAGGTCATGGTCATGGTTAAACCTGAAGTGACTCAAGATGATGAACTGATAGTTCTTGCTGGTAAAATCAGTAAAAAGGTCGAAGAACAGGTTTCTTATGCCGGTCAAGTTAAGATAACCTGCATTCGGGAGACGCAGGCTACTGAAGTAACTAAAGCTAAATAACAGCCATAATCCGGTTGACTTTTGTTGTCATTTTCGGTACTATTGGGTTATGACTAAAAAACAACTTGTCGCTTTAGTTGCTACTAAAGCCCACTTAACTAAACGCGCTTCCAGAGAAGCGATTGATACTTTTCTTGGTGAAATCACCAAGTCATTAAAAAAAGGTGAAAAGGTCGTTCTTTCCGGCTTTGGAACCTTTAAAATTACTCGGGTTAAGGATAAGCCGGTGATTGTCCCCGGGACAAAGCAACGGAAAATCGTTAAGGCTCATCGTGCCCCGCGATTTAGCCCAGGTAAACCACTCAAAAAAGCCGTCAAGTAAGTGATGGTGTGTGTTGATCAAGAAATACTTCAGTGCGGGTAGCCAGACCAGCTCTGATTCGGCACCAGCCTTTGATCTCTTTTATTTTTTGCTGATCAATGGAATCCTTTTTATAATTACCGGCTTCAATTTGTTTAATTATTATTTCAGCCATTGATTTTTGTAAAGCCGGGTCACTGTTATCTAAATCAGAAACAGCTGTCTCTAAGCGAAGGATATTATTATGGGTTAAAGCTTCAACCAGGCGTAAAAAGCCCCGAAGCCCACTTTCTTCCACTGTCAGTCTTTCTTTGTCGTCCAAATCAGCTAGTCGTTGAAAAAAATCCTGATCATGTTGACCGGTGTTAATTTGTTCAACTACATAATCAAATGTTTCTTCAACTTGGCCAGCTTTAATTATTTGGCCAAAATCTGCCAATAAAGCAATTTCTTGGTCAGGAGTATTTTCCTGGCTGTCGATTGACATAGCTGATTTTATCGTTTTTTAACAATTTAGGTCAACTGTCAAGTATAATAGTAACAATGAAACAGTATTTTATTAAAACTTATGGCTGTCAAATGAATCAATCTGACTCGGAGTGGATTGAAGGTTTTTATCAGTCCAAAGACTTTAGTCCTGCCGACAGGATTGAAAAAGCTGACATAGTAGTGATTAACACTTGTTCAGTTCGGGAAAGCGCCGAAAATCGCGTTTTTGGTTTAATCAACAATCTGGGCAAACTGAAAAATAAGGGTAAAAAATTTAAACTGATATTAACCGGTTGCATGCTGCGCTATTCTGCTGGTCAGTTAAAAAAGAAACTGCCGTTAGTTGACCAGATTAAGCCGATTAGTTTTTATTTGGAAAAATCACCTTTTGCCGTTCGTAAATTCAAAGACATAGCTTTACTGCCGATTTCCCAGGGTTGTAATAATTTTTGCTCTTATTGTGTTGTTCCTTATGCCCGCGGCAGGGAGGTGTCAATTGATTTTGACCAAATAATTAGTTCAGCTGAAAAAATAACCTCTTTAGGGTATAAAGAAATTACTCTTTTAGGTCAAAATGTAAATTCTTATGGTTTAGATTTTAATAACAAGAAGAAAAATTTTGCTCAATTATTGAAAAAACTTCACCGAGTTAACGGTTTAGAAAAAATTTCCTTTTTAACTTCAAATCCGTGGGATTTGAGTGACGAAATTATCGAAGCGATGAAGCTGCCTAAAATTAGTCGAGATTTCCATTTGGCACTTCAGTCCGGTGACGATCAAATTCTAAAAAAAATGAATCGTAAATACAACACAGCTGACTTTTTAACTTTAGTTGGCAAATTAAGAAAAGAAATTCCCGATATTAAATTAAGCACTGACATAATTGTTGGCTTCCCCGGTGAGACCGACAAACAGTTTCAAAACACGGTTAATTTTTGCCGCCGGATCGGTTTTGTTAGAGCTTTTGTTAATCGTTATTCTCCTCGTTCCGGTACGGCCGCTTTTAAGCTAGGAGATCCAATAACTGCTACCGAAAAGAAACGCCGTTGGTTAATAATTGACCGTTTGATTAATCGGTCGGGGTGATGGGCTGGTTGTTTGTATTTGTTTCAAGATTGACCTTTTTTTCTTAATTGCAGTTGTTAAGAAAATGGTGATAATGGTAAACAAGGCAAACAAGGCTGAAGTAGTGGAAAAGACAATCATGACAAAGGGATCGCTTAATAGCGAAGATCGGTCTTGACCGTTTTCAATTTTATCTTTTGCCAGGGTGACAAAATTACCAGCACTGATGTGCTGTGGATAGTTTTGCTGGATTGTCTCTAAAAACGGTAAAGCCTTTTTGTATTTTTGTTCCTCAAACAAACTCAAGGCGGTGAACCAGTTGTTATCAATGTCACCATGACTGTTTTCAACATTGTTTTTTCTCATTAGATCTTTTATCTCTTTAACATCGACTAGATAGTTAAAGTTCTCGCCGTTTATTCCGTAAGTGGCGATGCCGATAACTTGGCCGTCCAGATCAAAAGCCGGGCCGCCGCTGCTGCCGGGAGAGATAGTGGCATCGGTTTGAATTAGTTTCCTCTGACCGCCAAAGGCGTTTTTAACGGCACTGACGATTCCTCTGGTGGCAGTTAACTGAGCACTGGCTGTTTGGTCGAGTAATTCGTTATCAGTACCGGCGGCTGGGTAACCCATGATTAAAATTGGCTCACCTGAGTGTAGGTCATCAATTGTTCCTAGGGCGGTGCTGGGGAAATCTTTCCCATCAGCTTTTAGTAAGGCAACATCAGAAAACTCAACTGATAACTTGTCTTCAAAGAGATTTTCCGGGTCGTAATTGAAATCAATTAAAGTGGCTTTAACCATTTGCGGTTGATTAGTTAGGCGGCCCTTTTCAGTCATTTCAAAAGGAGTTTGGCCGGTTTGCAGATATATTGCTGTTTCTTTGGGGTTAAGCTGGGCGAAATCCTTTTCGATCGTAGCTTGCAAAACTGCCAATACTGATCTGATTTCACCGGGGTCGTTGATAAAATCAGTCAAGTTTTCTTTGGCGATTGCTTCTATTTCCTGGTCAACCTTTTGATCTCCCAGGGCAATTATTTCACCGGAAGGTTCAACAATTGCTAATCCTTCTTCAGGGTGCCTCTTGATATAGCCTCGTTGAGCCAGTTGGTAAAAAATATTTTCTTTCATATAGTCAAGATAAAATTGATCATTTTCCTGACCGGATAAAAGAGAAAAAATTAAGGTTGTTTCGGGGGTGAAGTTGACAACATGGCCGTTGGTGGCGAGGTAGCCTTGGGAGTTAACAAAAAAACCGCTACCCCGGCCGCCGACGCAGAAAGTGTAGGTTTTAGTTAGATAACGGACATCATTGTTGGTATAGCGGTAATCAGTGCAATGGTCGGCATAAATTCTAATCACCGCCGGCTGATAGAGATTAACTACTTTTTCTTCATTACTGCTGGTGGTTGTTCCTCGAACCTGGTTGTCAGCCTCTGTTTGTTTAACGGGCAAGGTAATTGTTGCCAAGGTTGCCTTTAAGTTCTTAAATTCTAGCGAATATTGATTACTGGTGTTTAGGTTAATTTGCCAAAGCCAGTTGTTTTGGTTGGCAAAAAAGACTTGGCTATATTGCCGGCCGGTAATGGTTTCGTTTTCAAAAACGGTTGAAGCAAAAGTAGTTTGGCCAATTAGTTCTTCTTGCGGCTGGCTGGCTTTAAAACCGGAAAAGGTTTGCTTTTTCTCCTCAAGCCAATTTTTCAGGGCGGCTTGACCAGTGGTTTGGCTGTTGTCGATTTTAAAAATAAGATCACTATCACTGTTTTTACTGTTAGGCTTAATTAAAAGCTGGTTGTGGCTGGTGAAAGTTTGATAACCCTGTTGTTGGTAGAACGCAATCAGTTGTTGTAGTGGCTGGTCTGGTAAATTTTCTTCATTGGCTAAATAAATGGTTGGTTGGGCAGTTTCTTTTTTAAGTAGATCTCTGTTGGTTCTTAAAAAAACTAAACCGGAACCGGAGGACAGGGTCATTAACAACCCGAGGATGGTTATTTTTTGCCAAAATTTTAATTTTTTAATTTGACCCCTGACTGTGTTTATTTGGTTTTGGGGTAGGTTTTGACCGACAGTTTGATTATTTGCTGGCTGATTCACTTACACCAGATTAAGACAACTTGACCGGTTTTGCAATAATGTTTTTATAGATGGATAAAGTATTGGTAATTTGCGGCCCAACGGCGGTCGGAAAGACTGCCTTGGCGGTTAAATTGGCCAAACAGTTTAACGGCCAGCTACTGTCGGTTGATTCCCGGCAAGTTTATCGTGGTTTAGATATTGGTACCGGCAAAGATGTTGGCCAGACGGTTTTTAAGTCGGTGTTTAAAAAACGAGCTTATAACTTTGGTTTTTATCGGCTTGACGGGGTTAAGTTATGGGGTTGTGATCTAGTGGAACCTGATTATTCTTTTTCGGCAGTTGATTTTCATTTTTGCGCTAACCGACTGATTGAAAAGATCATTAGCCAAGGAAAACTGCCAATATTAGTTGGCGGTAGTGGTTTTTACCTTAAAGTTCTTTTTAACGGCTTAACCGTTACCGCGCCGCCAAACTGGCCATTGCGCCGCCGATTGTCAAACTTATCGCTTTCCCGGCTTCAATTTAAACTTAAGAGTCTTGATTTGGCTAAATTTAACCAATTTAACCAAAGTGATATTAACAATTCTCGCCGATTGATCCGGGCGATTGAAATGGCGAGTAATAAGAAGAAAACAATTGGTTCTACCAGTCGGTTCAAGGGGTTGAAAGTTGATAGTCTTTGGTTGGGTTTAAAAAAGGACCGGCCGGCTTTATACCGACAAATAGATGCTCGGGTTAAAAAAAGACTTGATCAGGGACTGGTTAGTGAAATTGAAAACTTGTTAAGCCGTGGATACGACTGGCATAATTCTGTTCTAGGAACGACTTTGGCTTACCGTCAATGGCGGGATTTTTTTGAACAAAAAAAGACTTTACCGCAAACTGTGGCTGAATGGTCTGCGGCTGAACATAAATTTGCCCGGCGGCAAATGACTTGGTTTAAAAAGCAAAAACAAATCAATTGGTTTGACACCGATCAACCGCTTTGGTCAAAAAATTTGTTAAATTTTTTTAAAAAATGGTATGATCGGTAGTGATGCCAACAAAAGTTGAAGTTTCTCACCGGACTGTTATTTTCACTGTTTTTTTCCTGATTTTTATAGCTTTTCTTTATCAGATTCGCTCAATCCTGCTTGGTGTTTTTGTGGCAATCGTTTTAATGGCCGCCTTAAACCCAACCGTTAATTGGCTTAACAAAAAAGGCGTTCCTCGATTATTGGCGATTTTACTGCTTTTTTTATTAACAATTGCCCTGATTGTTTTTGCTTTGTTGGGAATTATCCCAGCTTTAGTTGAACAAACTAGCGTTTTGATTGACCAGCTGCCGTTTTACAGTCAAAACTTGGGCTTAGTTGGTTTAGACGCACGGTTTATTGATAATCAATTGTCTCAACTCGGCTCGATCCCAAGCGGAGTGCTTCGTTTAGGATTATCGGTTTTTAACAACACCTTAAACCTGGTGGCGATTTTAATCTTGACTTTTTACTTGTTGATGGAGCGGAAAAACTTGGATCGTTATCTAAAAGTGCTTTTTAATGATAAAGAGAATAAAAAAGCGGCTAATTTTGTTGACAAACTTGAACATAATCTGGGCGGCTGGATTCGGGCCCAATTAATTTTAATGACATTAATCGGAGTTTTAGTCTATTTGGGCTTGACTGTTTTGGGAATTGAATTTGCTTTACCGCTGGCAATTTTAGCCGGCATTCTTGAAGTTATTCCTAATTTTGGTCCGACCTTTGCCGCCGTGCCGGCGATCTTGATGGGCTTTGCTATTTCGCCCCTGACCGGGGTTGCTGTTGGCGCTCTCTATTTTTTGATTCAGCAGCTAGAAAACAGCTTGATTGTTCCGCAGGTAATGGAACGGACGGTTGGTTTTAATCCGGTAATTACTATTATTGCTTTAATGATTGGCTTTAAGCTTGGCGGAGTCTTGGGGGCAGTTTTAGCCATCCCGTTTGGGTTAATGATTAAAGCCGTCATCAGTGAATTTTTTCCTCTTGAAAAACTAAAATAAACTTAAGCAACGCGCCTTCTTTTCTGGCCGGTTTTTTGCTATAATTACGGCTGTTCCTTTATTAAAGCAGCTGCTCCGTCTAAATATTTATTTTAGGCGAGAGAGGAAAGTCTGGACAGCCGAAGGCACGGTGGTTCCGCAAGTGCGGGGCATCCCGACTTTTTTAAAGTCGCGGACTAGATAGGACCACAGAGACAACGACTCCCTCCGATAGTTAAACTATCGTGAGTAGAGGGTGAAAAGAGGTAACCCTCCCGGCTGCAATCTCCGAATTGTGCGTTATTAGGCGCCTTCCCGATCCTTCTTAACTGAGGGTACGCACTAAGGTTGAGAGCATTAGATAGATAGCTGCGCTCCGATTTTAATCGGAAGCTACAGAATCCAGCTTACTTTTAATAGAGGAACTTTAACGGATAAGGGATTTAAAACTGCGGTTATAAAAAACCCATCCCCGCCTAAATGCTTTAGCTTTTGGCGAGGGATGGTTGGGCAGTTTCTAAATACATTTTCGTTGCTTAAATTTTAAGCACCGATTCTAAACATGGTCGTGCCACAAACTTCACAAACCGCTCTTCTGGCCGGTTTGCCATTTTTCAAGGTAACCGCTTCAACATCTTTACCTTCTCTTTTGGCGCGACACTTAACGCAATAAAAGTCAGCCATTTCCCCACCTCCTTTCTTTTGCTTGATAAAAATAAGTGCTTGAAACCATTTTTGGCTTTTCGCCTTAAACTAGCCTCCAGTATAGCACAAGCTCGGCTAGCAAAATGAAAAAACTTAATAAGATTGACTTAGCGAGATCTTGTTTAATTAGGCGTGTTTGTTCCAAAAAGATTGAATTATTGGCATTTTTTTCCGAAGGGTTTTTAAAAACCGTCCTAGCTGTGTTGACGGTATTTGCTACTTGACGAGGCTTGGTTTTGGCTTTTAATTTAACCGCTTTGGTTGGTTGCGTTAACCGTCGGCGCTTTTGTGCCAGGGTGATTTTTTGTCGTTTAGTTTTTCTCTTTTTCATTGCCTTTTGTTAGTGTTTCAAGTTGACATTAGCACCCGCGATACCTAAAATCAAGCTTAACAATGACCGGTGATTATAGTTTAATTTTTATTCCTGCTTTTGTTGTTTTATTTCTTTGGCTGGGGCTGGTTAGTTTTTTTTATTTTCGTCTTAACCGGCATTACCGCCGCTTGATCGGGGACAGTAAGGCCAAAGACTTAAAGAAGGTAATGGAACAATTACTTGACCAGCTTGATTTAAATAAAAAAGAAATTAATCAGTTAAAGAAAACATTTGAAGCGTTATCGCAAAAGAACTTAGTTAATTTGCAAAAAGTTGGCTTAGTTAGGTTTAACCCTTTTGCTGACACTGGCGGTAACCAGAGCTTTGCGATGGCGCTTTTAGACGGTCACGATAATGGCCTGGTTGTTTCAACCCTCCATTCGCGCCAATCAACTCGTATTTACGCCAAACCGGTAATCAAAGGTAAGGGGCAAGGTTTTGATTTATCGGCAGAGGAGAAACAAGCGCTAAGTCATGCCCAAGGGAAAAAGAGTTCCGGTTAAAAAACAATTGTTTTTTTTAAACCAATACCTTAAGATTAAAAAACAAAATAATGGATCAATCAAAGAAAAAAACTGTCTTTTTAATTTTAGCCGCTTTGTTGCTTTATTTAGCTTCAACCGGAGTTTCTTTTTTAGCCTTTTCCAGATTAGGGTTTTCCCAAGATAAAGACGAAGCGATCGTAGCGGTTGAAGTTGAAGAAGGTCGAGCCCAGATTGACACTGACGCACCTAAAACTGAAAGCTGTCCGCTTAATGGCCAGTTATTTACCAAACAAGAAAGACAAATATGGGAGGGACGGCGGCCGCTTTCGGTGATGGTTGAAAACAGTCTTGACTCTCGGCCTCAATCTGGCCTGAGTAGTGCTGATATTGTTTATGAAGCAGTGGCTGAAGGTGGAATTACTCGTTTTATGGCGGTTTTTTATTGTGGTGCTTCAGCGCAAGATTTAGTTGTTGGCCCGGTTCGTTCGGCCAGAATTTACTATCTTGATTTTGCCTCTGAATACGGTGATTGGCCGCTTTATGTTCACATCGGTGGAGCTAATAACGCCAACGGCCAGGGGGATACCAATTTTAAAGTTCAGGCACTGGAAAAAATTTCTGCCCTCGGTTGGCTGCTTTACAACGACATTGACGGTATGTCTGTCAGTTATCCGACTATTTATCGTGATACCGAAAGGCTGCCGGGCGTGGTTTGGGAACATACCGCTTATGCCAAAACCGATGAATTGTGGAAAACGGCGGCAAAAAGAGGTCTTAAGGCGGTTAATGATGACGGTGACAAATGGGATGAGAATTTTATCCCTTGGCAGTTTAAACAAGATTCAGCGACGGTTTCCGGTGACGGAGCGGAAAAGATCAGCTTTAGTTTTTGGGATAATCAACCCAATTATGATGTGGTTTGGCAATACAAACCGGAAAGCAATTCCTATCTAAGGTTTAACGGCGGCAGTTCTCATGAGGATTTAAACAACGATAAGCAAATTGACGCTAAAAATATTGTTATCCAATTTACCAAAGAAGAGGGGCCATTGGATTCAAAAAAACATATGTTTTATCAGACTCAGGGTACCGGGCAAGCACTGGTTTTCCTTGACGGCAAGGCGGTTAAGGGAACATGGAAAAAGGCCGACCGAGTCAGCCGGACAATCTTTTTTGACGCTCAAGGTAAAGAAATTAAATTTAACCCGGGTCAAATTTGGATTGAAATTGTTCCGGTTGGAAATAAAATTGATTATTAAGTCAGGCTGCCCAGAAAGAAAGCTTTTGGCTTGAAATAAACAATGCTTCAAAGTATCATAGTTTCGCGCTGTCGGATTAAGTTACTGCAGACTTTTCTAGGCAATCCGACGGAAATTTTTTATGTTCGTCAGTTAGTTCGAACTACCGGTGAAGAAATTAACGCCGTTCGTCGTGAATTAACTAGGATGGAAGCGGAAGAAATGGTTTTCAAAGAAAATCGCGGTAATCGGCTTTATTACTGGTTTAATAACCAACACCCTCTTTATATCGATTTACTGTCAATGGTTAGTAAAACTATCGGTTTAGGTGGGGCAATTGTGACTAAAAAAAGCCGTTTAGGCCAAATAAAACTGGCTATGCTTTCAGGAAGATTGGCGCGTGGTTTGCCGACCAAGGAAGGGGCGGTTGACTTATTACTGGTTGGTAAAATTAACCTCAACGCCCTAACTCGATTGGTGTCGGTTGAAGAAAAAAAGATTGGTCGGGAGATTAACTATACTGTTATGACCAAAGAGGAATTTAATTTTCGTAAAAAGAGCCGTGATCCATTTTTATTAGGGATTGTTACCGACGCTAGAATAATTTTAATTGGTAACGAGATGGACTTAGTTTTTTAAAGTTTTTGGTGATTCATCGACAGAAAATTTTTAAAACCGGCAACAGCTTGGCCTTGACTATACCGGCGGCTTTTGTTCAAATAGTAGGAGTTAAGTGCGGCCAAGAGGTGGAAGCAGAAATTGATCAACAGCATGGCAGGTTAATTTTTAAATTTTTTGGCAATCAACAACTGCCTCTGTCGCAAAACCTTTTTAAGACGACAAAACAAAAAAAATGAAGACAAAAACTGTGTTGTGGCTGGTAATTTTAATTACCTTGATTTCTGTTTACATTGATTTGCCGGCCGTTTTACCGATTAATTTTAATTTGGCTGGCTTGTCGGTTCAAAAAACTTTCACCAAGCCGGTTTTAGATTTTAAAATCGGCAATTTTAGTTTTCGTCGCGATTGGCAGGTTAAAAAAGGTATTGATTTGGCTGGCGGTAGTCACTTAGTGTTTAAGGCCCAGATGGCTGATTTATCTGAAGCTGATCGACAGATTGCCATTGAGTCAGTTAAAACCAACATTGAAAGACGAGTTAATTTGTTTGGTGTTGCCGAACCACTGGTGCAAACTTCTCGTTATCAGGATGATTATCGTCTTATTGTTGAATTGCCGGGGATTAATAATATCAACCAGGCGGTTGACTTAATTGGACAGACAGCTCAACTTGATTTTCGTACTTTATCAGAAACAGCGACCGAATCGGCGACTTTGGATGATTTTTTGCCGACCGGGTTAACTGGTAAAGATTTGGCCAGTGCTTCAGTCCAATTTGATCCTAACAGCGGCAGTCCGGGCGTTGCTTTATTATTTAATCAGGAGGGAAAAGAAAAATTTGCTGAAATTACTAAACAAACCGTCGGCGCTCCGCTGGCGATTTTTTTGGATACTTTTCCCCTCACAATGCCGGTCGTCCGAGAGCCAATTGAAAATGGGGAAGCGGTTATTAGCGGCAGTTTTACCATTGAAGAAGCCAAGCAGTTAACCATCCAGCTTAATGCTGGAGCTTTGCCGGTGCCGATTGAACTGGTTGAACAAAAAAATGTCGGCGCTGCTTTAGGTGAGGAATCGGTTCGTAAAAGTGTTCAGGCCGGCTTGATCGGCTTGGGAATGGTGATTTTATTTATGGCGCTTTACTACGGTTATCTGGGTGCTTTAGCCGATGTTGGTTTGGTTATCTATGGCTTGTTGACTTTGGCACTTTACAAGATTATTCCAGTTACACTGACATTGCCGGGAATTGCCGGTTTTATTTTATCAATTGGTATGGCGGTGGATGCCAATATTTTAATTTTTGAACGAATGAAGGAAGAAACTCGGGCCGGAAAGTCGGCCAAAATAGCAATGGAGCTTGGTTTTGGTCGGGCTTGGGATTCGATTCGTGATGCTAATGTTTGCACGCTAATCACCTGTTTCATTCTCTTTAACCCTTTTAATTGGCCGTTTTTAAATACCTCTGGGATGGTGAGAGGCTTCGCTTTGACATTAGGCCTGGGAGTGGTTCTAAGCTTGTTTACCGGCGTTGTTGTGACCAGAACCTTACTACGGCAATTTGGAGGTAATAAATGAACTTCATGCGTTTTAAGGCTGTTTATTTTTTGATTTCACTGGCCTTTATTTTACCGGGTGTTTATTTTTTGATTTTTCATGGACTAAAGCCGTCAATTGATTTTACCGGTGGAACCTTATTGGAGGTAAATTTTATCCAGCCGGTTGAAGAAATTACTGGCCAGAAAATTTTGGCACTGGCTGATCAGGAAATTTTTTCAGTCCAAAAAACCTCTGATAACAGTTTTTTACTAAGATTACCGCCGCTCGAACGGGATCAGGTTGAAACACTAAAAGTTCGACTGGGCAGTTTAAGTGATGATTTGCAGGAGGTCCAGCTGGAAACGGTTGGTCCGACCCTGGGGCGAGAGTTATTGACTAAAACCTTAATTGGCGTTGCCTTGGCGGCCTTATTTATTTTAGCTTTTATCGCTTGGCGTTTCCGGCAGTTAAAATTTGGTATTTGCGCTATTTTGGCGATGTTCCATGACAGCCTGATTCTAATTGGTGGTTTTGCTATTTTAGGCTATTTTTACGGAGTTGAAGTAGACGCTTTGTTTGTAACAGCGGTTTTAACTATTCTTTCCTTTTCAGTTCATGATACGGTGGTTGTTTATGACCGCATTAGGGAGTCACAAAAAAAGTTTGCCAAAACAGACACGGAAACATTAGTTAATAAAGCGGTGACAGAAACTTTAACCCGGTCTTTAAATAATTCATTGACAATTATCTTTATGTTGGTGGCGTTGTTATTACTGGGTGGAGAGACAATCCGTTGGTTTGTTGCTGCCTTGCTAATCGGGACAATCTCCGGCACTTATAGCAGTACCTTTACTGCCGCCCCGCTGTTAATTATTTGGGAAAAACTTTTCAATAAAGTTGATTAAACAATTTGGCTGGTTAGTTTTCGGCTAATTTCTTCGGCCCGTTTGAGGAGGGATTTTTGGTTATTAGCTTTTTTGTTGTCAACAACCTCTTCGAAAAGTTGATTTAAAATTTTACCAACCAGTGGCCCTGGCGGTATATTCAAATGAGCCATTAGATCGTTGCCGCTGATTTTAAGATCTTTGAGAGAAAAAGGCTGTTTTTGAACTTCGATTAGCTTTTGTTTAAACCGCTCCAGTCGCCAGGAAGTCTCTTTGGCTCCGCCGCCAAGCCGGTCAGCGGTTCTTAGCTGTAGGATGTCGTTTAAATTTTCATGGCCGACATGGCGAATAAACCGCCGGATGGCTTTATCGGTTTGTCTTTCGTCAACACTAAATTGGTGCCAACGGACTAGTTTAAAAAGCCGATCCTGATCTTTTTTTGACAGTTTTAATCGTTTGCCGATTCGGCTGGCAATAAATGCTCCGGCCATTTCGTGATTATAAAAAGTCAGAGTGCCTTGTTCGTCTTTACCGGCGACCTGGGGTTTGCCGACATCGTGAAGCAAAACTGCCAGCTTAACGATCGGGTCTCGGCTTCGGCAAGACTTGAGCGAATTAACGGCATGGGTGCCGACATCGTAAATATGGTGTCGATTTGGGCTTTTTTGTTCAACCCCAAAACCTTGTTCTACTTCCGGTAAGATTATTTTGGCAATTCCGGTTTGACGCAGTAAAAGATAACCCTGATCAGCGGTTTTAAAGGAGAGAATTTTTAAAAGCTCATCTCTGATTCTTTCCCAGCTGATGGCTTTAATTAGTTTGGCATTATTAGTGATGGCGGCCAAGGTTTTCTTTTCAATTTTAAAGCCAAGCTGAGTTGCCAGTCGAACAGCTCTCATCAACCTTAGGGCGTCTTCGTTAAAACGGGCTTCCGGATTACCGACTGCCTTTATTAATTCGGCTTTAAGATCTTTTTGGCCGTGGTAGGGGTCGATTAATTCCATTTGCCAAGAAGAAGTTTGCAGTGGCTTTTCCGGTAAACGAGGCTTAAGGGCCATGGCATTAATGGTAAAATCCCGTCGGATTAAATCTTGTTCTAAAGTTTTTCCCCATTTGACCTGATCAGGATGGCGTTGGTTAGAATAGCTACTTTCGGTTCGGAAAGTGGTTATTTCGTAAACCAGTGTTTTACCTAAAAAATTTTTTTTGCCCTTAGGGTCAGCGATGCCGACAGTCCCGAATTTATTGTCATAAAAACTGTTTTTAAACAGGGCGCTAATTATTTCTGGTTTGGCTGAAGTGGTAAAGTCCCAATCAAAACCTTTTCTATTTAGCAGTAAGTCGCGAACGATACCGCCGACAATATAAATTTGGTGGTTATTTTTGATAACAGTGTTTAAGATTTTTCTAACCGGCAGCGGAACATTGATTTCAATCATTGGCAAGGTTAAGTTAAAATAAACATAGGTTAAGCCTAATAAAATTAATTATAAGTTTTAAAATGTTTTTTTACAAAAGAAAATGAAAAAGTGGCAGTTTTTAAATCAAGTTAAAGGTCAGTTCACCGTTGACAAAGTAATTAAGGCGCTGCTTGCCAATCGTGGTTTAAAAACAAAAATCAGTCGACAGGAATTCTTACAGCCAAAACCAGTGAATAAATTAACTGTTCAAGATGTTGGTCTTAATGAAAAAGAATTAAAAAGAACAACTTCTAGAATACAAAAAGCAATCAAAAATAAAGAAAAAGCTATTATTTACGGTGATTATGATGCCGACGGTATTTGTGCTACTGCAATTTTATGGGAAGCGCTAAACCGCTTAGGCCTTCAGGTAATGCCTTTTATTCCCAACCGTCAAGAAGGCTATGGTTTGAAAAATATTCGTCTACAACAATTTAAGGAAGAAAAAATAAGCTTAATTATCACTGTTGACAACGGTATTGTTCACAACCTTCAGGCTAAAAAGGCCAAAGCTCTCGGGCTGGATTTAATTATTACCGACCATCATCTTCAGGGTAAAAAAATTCCCGATGCTTTTAGTATCATTCACACTACAAAACTAGCCGGTTGCGGAGTGGCTTATTTTCTGGCCCGGTTTTTAGAAAAAAACATTACTGGTCAAACTGATTTTAACCGGGATTTGGATTTAGTGGTGATTGGAACGATAGCCGATGTTGTGCCTTTAATTGGCCCTAATCGGTCTTTGGTTAAGACTGGCTTGGATTGTTTTGCCGGTAACAAACGGCCTGGCTTGAAAGCGCTTTTTTCTTTAAGTGGCCTTTCTTTAAATGATCTTAGTGCTTGGCAAATTGCTTTTATTGTCGCTCCGCGGCTGAACGCTAGTGGCCGGTTGGAAGATCCGATGCAATCTTTGCGGCTTGTCTGTACCCGCAATCGGGAACGAGCGGAAAGATTAGCTTGGCAAATTGACGGTTTTAACCAGGAAAGACAAAAGATTTTAGAGCAAACAGTTCTAAAAGCACGGAGTTTATGGCTGGCAACAGATCAAAAAGCCAAATTGGTTTTTGTTGCCGACAAAGATTTTCATGAAGGAATTATTGGCTTGGTTGCTGGTAAATTGGCAGAAGAATTTTCCCGGCCGGCAATAGTGGCTACTTTTGATCAAAGAACCGTTAAAGCTTCGGCCAGGTCGATTGACGGTTTTAATATTGTTGAGGCAATTAGGCAGCATGCCGATCTGTTAAGTAGCCATGGTGGTCATCCGAAAGCGGCCGGTTTAGCTTTGCCGATTGAAGCTTTTGAACAGTTTCGCCAATTGATTGTCGCTTTTGCTAATGATCGGCTAAGAGATCGTGATTTAAAGCCGTTGCTGCGGGTTGATCTTCCTTTAAAGCTGGCGCAAATCGACCTTGATTTTTACCGGCAATTAAGCCAGTTAGAACCTTTTGGCGAGGGCAACCCGGAGCCGTTGTTTGCCGCCTTTGACCTGGAAGTTGTCCAGGCCGGGCTAGTTGGAAAAGATAAGAATCATTTACAGCTAACAGTTAAACAACTAGACGGCTTGCCGATTAAGGCGATTGGTTTTAATTGCGGCAGTTTTTATCCCTCTCTGACAAGAGGGACTAGTGTTGATATTGCTTTTAATTTACTGCGTAATGATTTTGCCGGCCGAACCAGTTTGCAATTAAAAATTAGAGACATTCGGTTTAAAAAGGGCGATGGAAAAACAAAAATTTGACCAGTTGGTCTTAAAGATTAAACGAGCCGGTTCGCCGGTTGATTTGGTTCGGTTGGAAAAAGCATTGACAGCTGTTTTATCGGCCGCCTCGGCCTGCCAAGCTTTAGATGTTGCTTTGCTTTTGGCTGATTGGCTGGTTGACGAAGATTTATTACTGGCGGGGTTGTTGTATGGTTTAGTTGAAAACGGTCAAATGTCGGATCAAAAACTGGAAAAAGATTTTGGCGTTTCGGTGGCTAAGCTAGTGACCGGGGTAACTCGAGTGGGAAACTTGAAATTGCCCAGTCAACAACAGGAAGTATTGGTGGAAAATTTACGAAAACTGATCGTAGCGATGGCCAAGGATCTGCGGGTTGTTTTAATTAAATTAGCTGATCGAGTTAACCTTCTGCAGACTCTTTATCTCGTACCGTTCCAACAGCAAGAGCAATTGGCCCGGGAAATAATGGAGGTGTATGCTCCGTTGGCTGACCGTTTGGGGATTAGTGAAGTCAAGAGCAATTTGGAAGATTTAAGTTTTGCCTATCTTGAGCCGGAAAAATATCAGCAAACAATTGATTTGGCTAACCAATTTCTTAAGAAGGCAGAAATTGATTTAAAACAAATTAAAAAACAGTTACTTTTAGGATTGGCCAAAGGTTCAATTTCAGCCCAGATTAATACCCGGACTAAGGGAGTTTATTCACTTTATTGCAAGTTGGCCAGAAAAGAAATTGACCATGATATTAACAAGGTTTTTGATTTAATTGCTTTAAGGATAATCGTTAATAATATTGAAGACTGTTATGCTGTTTTAGGCTTGGTTCACCAGTTGTTTAAGCCGTTGCCGTTGGGTATTAGTGATTTTATTGCTCAACCCAAACCGAACGGTTACCGGTCGATACATACCAAAGTTTTTGCTGGCCATCGGGTTATTGAGATCCAAATCAGAACCGAGCAGATGCACCAAGAATCTGAATGGGGAGTGGCGGCACACTGGCATTATGTTCAAATGAAACAAGGGCAAATTTCCGACGAGAGGATTGAAAAAGGCTTTTTTACCCCTGACGACAAGGTCGGTTGGGTGAAAGAATTAGTTGCTTGGCAGCAAGAAGTAACTGACTCAAAAGAGCTTATTAAATCATTAAAACTTGACGCCCTAAAAAAAAGAATTTTTGTTTTTACGCCGCAAGGCGATGTGTACGACTTGCCCTCAGGCGCAACACCGGTTGATTTTGCCTATCAGATCCATTCGGCTCTTGGTGATAGCTGCCAGGGTGCCCGGGTTGACGGCCGATGGGTTCCGCTGAGTTTTCGGCTTAAAAGTGGCCAGACAGTTGAAGTAATTAGCGCTAAAAATAAAAAGCCGTCAGCTGATTGGTTGAAATTTGTCATTACTAAAAAAGCCAGGGATAAATTGAAAAAAATCACCAGTTGACTTAAAATTGCTTCATGGAAAGAACGCTTGCGATTCACAGCAGTAAAAAGATTGGCCAAAAGATCAGATTAGCTGGTTGGGTTGATTCTTACCGTAATCACGGTAAATTAATTTTTATCGACTTACGCGACCGGAGTGGTTTGGTCCAAGTTGTTTTTTACAACGACAAGACTGCCATAGACTTGCGGGCTGAATGGGTTATTGAAGTTGAAGGTTTGGTTAAAAAAAGAGACAAGGCTTATATTAACCCCAATTTAACTACCGGGAAGATTGAAATTGAGGCTGTGTCGGTTAAGGTGTTGTCAAAAAGTCAGGAATTGCCGTTTGATTTAAGCAAGGCTGAACTTAATGTTTCATTGCCGGTTTTGCTTGATAACCGGCCGTTGTCTTTACGCCATCCAAAAATTAAGGCGATTTTTAAGGTTCAGGAAGCAATTATTACTGGTTTTAGACAGTCATTAAAGACTTCAGATTTCACTGAAATTCAGGTTCCAACCATTGTTCCCAGCGCCACCGAAGGCGGAGCAGAGGTGTTTAAGATTGATTATTTTGACAAGAACGCTTATCTAGCCCAATCGCCGCAGTTTTATAAACAAATTATGGTCGGGGTGTTTGAGCGGGTTTTTACTCTGGCTCACGCTTATCGGGCCGAACCATCAGTAACAACCAGGCACATGACTGAATATGTTGGCTTGGACGCAGAAATTGGTTTTGTTAATTCTTTCGAGGAAATAATGACCCTGGTGGAAAAAACCGTTAAAGATGTTTTTGCCTTTTTGGCTGAAAATTGTACCGATGAATTAAAAATGTTTTCTGCGACTTTGCCGTTGATTGGCAAGTCAATCCCCCGATTGAAAATGAGAGAGGCTCAAGAGATTATTTTGACAAGAACCGGTCGTGATAATCGGAATGAGCCGGATTTGCAACCGGAAGATGAGCGGGAAATTTGTCGCTACACAATGGAAAAATTTGCTTCAGAATTAGTATTTATTACCCATTATCCGACCAAAAAAAGGCCTTTTTATACCCATCCGGATCCACAGGACCCTGAGTTTACTTACAGTTTTGACTTGTTGGGGCGTGGTTTGGAGTGGGTTACCGGCAGCCAGCGGATAAACCAATATCAACAACTGGTTGATAACATTAAAAAATGGGGCAATGATCCTAAGGATTTCGAGATTTATTTGCAGGCGTTTAAATACGGTATGCCACCGGAAGGCGGATTTTGTTTAGGGGCGGAAAGAATTACCATGCAGGTTTTAGGTTTGGATAATATCAGGCAGGCAAGCTTATTCCCGCGCGACATGGAAAGAGTTGATATTAAGCTTGCTTCTGAGAAGAAAAAAGGAAAGAAAAAATAGGCCAGTGGCAATTTTTCCGGTGAATTTTACCCTAATTAAATTAAAAAAAATTCTCCTACTAGCGTTTGCGGTGGCTTTTGTTTTTTTGCCGGGGCAAAACTGGTACCTAACAGTACCGTTACTGGCTGACAGTTTGGAGCAGCCTGGTGTGTTGCTGCCGCCCTTGTCGGCGACTTATCCGGTTGATTTGGTGCGCCTGCCACCGCCCATTCTAACCGCTCAAGCGGTGATTGTCTTAGATGTCAATTCTGGAACAGTGCTTTACCGGTTTAATGAAGACTTTCCTTTATTACCGGCCTCAACTGTTAAAATAATGACTGCTTTAGTCGCTCTTGATTACTATTCACTTGATCAGGTGATTACCATTGGTGAAATTGAAACTTTGGGTCAAACTTTTGATTTTAAGCCAGGCCAACGGTTTCAAGTTAAAGATTTGCTTTTGGCTTTACTAGTTGGTTCGGCCAATGATGCGGCTGAAATTCTGGCTGCCAATTATCACGGCGGCCGAGTTGCTTTTGTGGCCGCGATGAATCAAAAAGCTAAAGATTTAAAGCTAACCCGGACACATTTTGCCAATCCGACTGGGCTAGATTCAGATGTAAATGAACGCCAGTTAAAAGACATTAATTTAACCACCGCTTTGGATTTAAGCCGCTTGGCTAGGGTTGCCCTGGCAAATAGTTTCATCGCCGCCAGTGTTGATAAATCTTATGTGACGATTACTGAATTAGTTAGTCGTCAAACTTACCCGATTTATAATATTAATGTTTTATTGAGTAAGCGGTCGGAGATAAAGGGGATTAAAACCGGTTGGACTGAAGAAGCCGGTGAATGCTTGGTTGCTTTGGCTCAAAAACCGTCTGCTTCGGTAATTACCGTTATTTTAGGTAGTCAAGATCGCTTCGGCGAGACAGAAGAGTTAGTTGATTGGGTTTATGGTAATTTTTCTTGGCAGGAGATTACTGAACCCATTCAGGGGCAATGGCGCTGACATAAGCGAAAAAGTCGTCATCACCATGAAAAATATAAATTGGCTGGAGGAAGTTTTGTGGTAATTTTGAATCGAAATAACCGAGAGTGACTCGTCTGATAATTGCCTGGCCGGTAGTATTTTTGCCGACATGGGCTAAATAACCCTGATTGTTTTTCAATTCTTCCCAGGCAAGGTTAAGTGGTTTTAGTGGGTAAGTGGCGAAAGTTTCGTAATCAATCGGGAAATAAAAATAATCAATTTCAACAATTCTTTTCTCGGTATCGCGGGCTCCGGAAAAAAGCAGTGATACCAGTGAATGCTTGGGGTTTGGCGGCATGATTCTTAAATCATCAAGGTCGCTTCTAAAAAGATTAACTCGTAAAAAATCAGCCTCTGAAAGCGAGTTAACTTCAACTAAATCAGGCGGGTCAAAACGAAGTTGGACAAATTCAGCACTGCCGGTTGCCAGGTCAGTTGGTAAAAAACCTTTTTGAGATAGAAAATTTTTTGTTTCCTGAGCGGCTGATTGTGCTGACGGCAGGTATTTAGAATTGAGAACTTCTTGGTCATTGGTGAAGGGATAGTTAATAATAAAATTGTTGTTATTAATGTTAAGGGTCAAAACCTTAGGCAAAGGAATTTGTTTGATCCAGCGGTAGGTAAATTTATCAACCGCTTCGGGAGTACTCTCAAAACCTAGGTTTCTAGCTCTGACTTTGGCTTCATCAAGGGCAGTTAAGCTTGGTTCTTTTTTGGGCATAAAATAAACTCGTCCGACATCAGCCAATCGTGGCAGATTGCCTTCAATTGTTTCCAGTTTAAAATTAAGTGTTTGGCTGGCAAAATCTGATTCAGGGAATACCAGTGCCGGCAATTTGCCGAAAGCCACTGTTGGTGCCGGTGGCGGTGGCGGGTTCAGTTGTTTGTAAATACTAACACTTAAACTGATTGACACCCGTAGGATTAAAATGCCGACAAAAGCAATACTGCCAAATAATAATCCTCTTCTGGCGTAGTAAGTTGTAAGGGTTAAATTAGCCATAGTTGAAATTAAATTGAGTATAGCTTCTGCTTCGTGTTAAAATCAAGGCGTGTCTACAGTAAGAACCCGTTTTGCTCCCAGTCCAACTGGTTTCATTCATATCGGCAGTGTTTATAGCGCGATGCTTGATTTTGCTTTGGCTAAAAAACACCAAGGGCAATTTATTATCCGCATTGAAGATACCGATCAAAAAAGGTTAGTCAAAGAAGCGGAAGAAAAAATTTATAATGGCTTGAGCTGGTTTGGGATTGAGGCCGATGAAAGCACTCAGGCAGGCGGGCAGTTTGCTCCTTACCGCCAATCAGAAAGGCTGTCGATTTACCAAAAATATGCTCAACAATTACTTGACCAAGGTAAGGCTTATCATTGCTTTTGTTCAGCCGAAAGGCTTGATGAAATGAGAAAACAAAAACAGAAAGAAGGGAGGCCACCAAAGTATGATCGGCATTGTCTAAATCTAACTAGACAGGAAATTGACAACAAACTAGCTAACAAGGAGTCGTTTGTTATCCGGATGAAAATTCCTGATAACGAAACAATTGAAGTTAATGATTTAATTCGCGGCTCGGTTAAGTTTGACAGTAGTCAGGTTGACGATCAGGTTTTACTTAAATCGGACGGCTTTCCGACTTATCATTTGGCGGCAGTTGTTGACGATCACTTGATGAAAATTAGCCATGTCATTCGTGGTGAGGAATGGTTGTCGTCGGCACCAAAACATGTTTTACTTTATCGTTTTTTTGGCTGGTCGCCACCGTTGTTTTTACACACGCCGACAATTAGGGACGAACAAAGGAGAAAATTAAGTAAAAGAGAGGCTAGCGCCGGTTTGGAATTTTATCAACAGGAAGGATTTTTGCCAGAGGCTCTGCTTAATTTCTTGTGCCTACTTGGCTGGTCGCACCCAGAACAAAAAGAGATCTTTGATTTTGATGAGTTTATTAAACTGTTTGACCTTAAGGATGTTTCACCGGTCGGACCAATTTTTGATCTTAAAAAATTAACCTGGCTAAACGGTGTTTATATTAGAAAAATGGAAGACCATGATTTAGCTGAAAAACTTTCTCGTTTTGCTCCGAAAGCGATGGACAAGCAATTGATTAAAAAAACAATTCCTTTAATTAAGGAAAGAATTGAAAAATTATCAGACTTTCCTGATCTAGTCGATTTTTTGGTTAAAAAAATTACTGTTGATAAAAAATTACTGCTGAAAAAGGGTAGTAATGATGAAAAATTGATTAAATTTCAACTGGAGACAGTGTTGGCTGGTTTAGAGAAACTTAAAGTGTGGCAGGTAAAAACAGTCGAGGAATTTTTCCGAAAATTAGCTCAAGCCAACGACTGGCCAATCGGCAAATTTTTTATGATGATAAGAATTTGCGTGACTGGCAAATTAATTACGCCGCCACTTTTTGAAAGCTTAGATTTGCTCGGCCGACAAGAAACCTGCTTAAGACTAAGGCAAGTTCTTAAAATGTTAAACTGATTACAAATCAAAAATGATCATTCTGTCCTTTGCTCAAAAACAAGTTGCCGCTTTTCAGGTTGAAGTTGAAAGAGAAACTCCCCGGATTAAAACTTCACTGGAACGGGGCGATGAAGAATTAGCCGATTTCTTAAAAAAAGTTAAGCAAACTTTTGATCGTGAGAAAGAGTTTAGGCTTTTACTGCCAGAAGAAGAAGCACAGCTTTATTATTGGTCGACTCTTTCTACTCAAGTTGACCGTGAATTAGTTTTAAAACTGGCTAAAAAAAAGGATGTCCTTTTAGAGGATCATTATTTTTCCTTTAAAGAAGCAGTAACCATCGACAACAAGGTTTATTTTCAGCTTTTAAAAACTAATCGCTCTTCGCTTCAACCATTTTTACAACAACTGGCTTTGGCCGGTTTACAGCCGCAGGTGATTGAAACACCGGCGTTTGCTTTAGCGCGATTAAAACGGTTTGAAAAAGAACCGTTGTTGTTAATTTGCCGGTTAAATCAAAAAGAAGATTTACTGTTAGCAGTTTTTGCCGGTCGAGTATTGGCCAAATCAGTGGTTAAAAAAAGTGATCGCAGTTTGAAAATAAAGGAATTTAAACAGGAGGTGAAAACCAACTGGCAACTGGATTTAAAAGAAAACTTAAAACCGTTATCGGTGCTCGATTCAGTGAAAGGGTTGGCTTTAAGAGGGCCGTTGGAAGAGAAAGGCAATTTCCTTAATCTGAAAATGCCGCCGTTGGAAGAAACAGATGCTAAAGAAACCACATCGGTTTCGCCGTTGCCAAGGCCAAGAATGTCGTTTTTAACTTTAGCTGGTTTAACTTTAGCCAGTACTGCTTTAGTTGCCTTAATTGGCGGCGGCATCGTTGTCTATCAAAAAGCGCTCCAGAAACTGGAGACCACTACAAAAACAGCAACTAATAAGCAATTGCCATTGGCATCTACCAATACCGAAGTAACCCCAACTGTAATTGTGACTGATTCAGATGGACTAAGGCGAGAAGAAGTTAGGTTAAAGATTTTAAATGGTGCCGGAGTAGCCGGAACTGCCGGTCAGGCTAAAGATTTTCTTGCCGATCTTGGTTATAAGCAAATCGAAACCGGCAATGCCGATAATTTTACTTATCAGCAAACTGAAATTTTTGTCAGTAGTGACAATGAAGAATTGTTTGAACTTTTAAAAAATGACCTGTCTTCTGTTTATTCGGTTGATGAGGAAATGAAACAACTAGAAGAAGACGAGATTGAAAGTCTTGATGGGCTGATTATTGTTGGCAAGCTTACGGTTGAGAAGGAGTAATCTCGAGCTGGTTTATCGTTGCGGTGTTAATTTTAACCGGAGTGATCGGTTTTGAGTTTTCGCCTGATTGACTGGTAGTCGTTGGAGCGGTGGCAATTTTATCAACCACATTAAGCCCTTGTATTACTTGGCCGAAAATAACATAATCACGCGGCATTTGCTCATTATCTTGGTGCATAATAAAAAATTGTGAGCCGTTGGTATTGGGGCCGGAATTAGCCATTGCTACAATACCTCTTTCGTAATTACCCTCAAAGGGCTCGTCGTCAAATTTATAACCGGGGCCGCCGCTGCCAGTGCCAGTCGGGTCACCGCCCTGAATCATAAAACCGTTAATTGTCCGGTGGAAAATGGTTCCATCATAAAAACCTTGGTTTACAAGATAAACAAAATTATTAACCGTAATTGGCGTTAGAGAAGCAAATAAATCAATGGTGATTGTCCCCAAATCGGTTTCTAAAATTGCCTGGTAGTTTTTTTGCTGGTCCAGCTGCATTGTTGGTTTGGCCAGTTGATTGTTTTGGTTCATATTTTCAGGTAAATTTTCGTTATTAGCGGTTGACGGTTGAATTGTTTCCGGTTGATTAAAAGAACTAAGCTGGCTATCGTTATTAGTAACATTCTTGTTTTGGCCGTTGGCAAAGATTGCCCAGCCGATTAAAGCAATTAAAACACCGGTGATGCTTAAAGTCAAAAAAGTTTTCATTGGCGTACCTTGTGCATAGTATAATGATAATCACCGTAGCGTCAAGACTTTCAGTTTATTTTCAGTTTTTGAGGGTAAAATTAACATAAATAATGAAAATTTTAATAATTGAAGACGATCAACGAATAGCCAAGTCGATTAAAAAAGGCCTTGAACAAGAATCGTTTGCAGTTGATTTGGCTCTTGACGGTGAAACTGGTTTCGATCTGGCTGTTGGTGAGGAATATGGTCTAATTATTCTTGATTTGATGCTACCAAAATTATCAGGTAAGGAAATTTGCCGTAAATTGCGGCAAGAAGAAAATATTGACACGCCGATTTTGATGTTAACTGCCAGAAGCGAAGTTGATGATCGGGTTGAGGGTTTGAATTTGGGAGCCGATGATTATTTGACCAAACCGTTTGCTTTTGTTGAGTTGGTGGCACGGGTCAAAGCCTTGTCTCGCCGACCAAAAAAAAGAACAGCCCAGGTTTTAAAACACCAGGACCTGCTTTTAGATACTAGTAATTTTCAGCTGTCGAGAGCCGGACAGGAAATTCAGTTGTCCAGAAAAGAGTTTGCCTTGTTGGCTTTTTTACTAAGCCATAAAGGCAAAACGGTAACCAAAGAACAGATTATTAGTCATGTTTGGGATTATGAGGCCGATATTTTACCCAATACCGTTGAGGTGTTTATCGGTTTTTTGAGAAAAAAAATTGACAAGCCGTTCGCAAAGAAGAAAAAATTAATCGAAACAGTGCGCGGGTTTGGTTATCGGATCAGATAATTTTATGTTTCAACAGGCCAGATTAAAATTAACCGGTTGGTATTTATTGATCATTATGATGATCAGTGCCTTTTTTAGTTTAGGGATTTATTTTACCGTTTCTTCCCAACTGGAAAGAAGTTTTTACCAGGCGGAGATAAGGTATCGGCGCCAGATTGATCCTGATTTCGGCCGTGGCTCCAACGGTTTGGGGCAGCGGATTGAAGATTTACCGCCCTCGCTGGTTCAAGGGCAGGCCTTTTTTACTCTGCAAGATCTGCAAACGGCTAAACAAAAATTTGCTTTGGGGTTAGTTATGGCCAATGGGATAATTTTATTTGTTTCTGCTTTATCTGGCTATTTTTTAGCCGGCAAGACTTTACTGCCGATTGAGCAAGTGATGGAGGGGCAAAAGCGCTTTATTGCTGACGCTTCTCATGAGCTCAAAACGCCGCTGACGGCCTTAAAAACAGTTCTTGAAGTTACTTTACGCCAAAAACGATTGACTTTGAAAGAATCCAGGCAAACAATTAACGATTCGCTTGAAGAAGTCAGAGAGCTGGAAGTTTTAAGCAGCTGGTTGTTAAAATTGGCTCAATTACAGGAAGGCCGATTGGAAAAAGACAGTTTCGATTTGGCCGATTTGGTAAGAAAAACTGTTGGCAGATTTAAAATCTTGGCCGATAAAAAGAAAATCAAATTAACAGTCAAAACCGATAAGATTATTCTTTTGGTTGACAAACAAAAGATTAAAGAGATGATTGGCATTTTTTTGGATAATGCAATTAAATACACACCGCAAAAGGGTCGTGTCGATGTACGACTGGTGAAATTGAGGGGTCGTTGCCGTTGCCGATTGCAAATTAAAGATTCGGGAATAGGGATTGATAAGAAAGATTTACCCCATGTTTTTAAACGGTTTTACCGGACAGACGCTTCAAGAACCCGGGGTACTGCCGGTGGCTTTGGCCTGGGGCTTTCTTTGGCCAAGCAAATTGTTGACCTCCATCACGGCAGAATTGAGGTTAATAGTAAATTAGGCGAAGGGACTGTTTTTAATGTTGTTTTTTAAGCTTATTTTCAGTTTACTACTCTAAACTGTTTTCATTAACCTAAGTAGTTTTTAACTGAAAGGAGGTGAAAGAATGAAAAAAACAACCCTAGCCCTATTAACTCTTTCCGCTCTTTTGGCAGCTGGTTTTTTCGTTACCGGTCAGGTTAAAGCTGAAGACAATGATATAAATTATCCGCCGGTAGTTCAAAGATTGATAGAAAAATTTAACCTTGACGGTGATGAAGTTGAGGAAGTTTTTGCCGAAGTTCGTCAGGAAAGACAAACTTTGGATAAGAATCGTTTTGAAGAACGGCTTGGCCAATTAGTCAGTGATGGTAGTTTAACCGAAGAGCAAAAACAGGCAATCTTGAACAAACGAGAGCAATTACGGCAAGAAAGCCAGAATTGGCAAAATCTTTCTGTCGATGAAAGGCATAAGTTAATGGAAGAACACCGTAATCAGATGCAATTGTGGGCTGATCAAGAAGGAATTGATTTGTCGCTTACATTTGGTCTAGAAAAGAAAGGCGGTTTTCACCGTCAATTCGGTAATTAAGCTAAAGATAACAAGCTTTTTTCTAAAGGGAGCTCCCTTGGTAGAATTTGCCAACGGGGGCTTCTTTTTTTATTGACAACCGAGTGATTGGCGGCACTGTGTTTGTTCTTCGGCGGTGGGAATCTGGTCGCAAAGATCGCAAGCGGTTTGATCAATTTCTTCAGTTGCCTCTTCCATTTTGTCTAATTGTTGGTCCAAATCGGTAAAATTAATATCTTCTGGTGGCGAAAAAACAGATTGATCAATCGTCCAGGGTTGGCAGTCGTAAGTAATATTTTGTTGTTCCAGATTATTAAAATCGGTGCTTGCTTCATTCGGTTGGCCTGTCTCAGTTTGGTCGGTTTGCTCGGTCAGTTTATCGATTTTAATTTTTGTTCCTTGAGGTGGAGTTAGTGTCCAGGAGTAAAAGTATTGACTGTCTTGGATGATAAAACTTTCAATTGGTGGCTGGCCTTCAATGGTGGTGGTGAAGTTGCCGCGGATTTTGTTGTCGGCAACATAAATAGTGCCGTTGCTTTTACTATTGTCGTTGCTTTGGCTGAAACTACAGCTTAAGGGTTTGTTTTGTGCAAACAGGTCTTCAATTTTACCGGTAATACTGCCGTTGGTGGTGTCTGGTTGCTTAACGGCAACTTGGCCAACATTGCCTGGTTGTTGGTTTGAAACTGATCTGGGTCGGAGGAAAAAGAAAGCGCCAGCGCCGATTAATAAAACTGCCAGCCCGATTAACAATAATTTATTCATTAGTTCTATTGTATAAATTGGCTGGTAAAATAGCAAGCCTGTTGGTAAGTTAAACTGATAGTTTGGATATCAACAAATTGGCTTTAAGCCAGTGGTTTGGATCGCCGGTAGTGATCCATTGCCCATTGATAATCGGCTGGCCGATGACGAGTTCTGTTTGGGCCAGTAAGTTAACCCCATCAGTAAACCAGAGTTCGCCGTTTCTGACCGGTAGTTTAGCCAGTGTTTCAAAAATAATCGGGTCAAGAACGAAGCGGCCGAATTGGGCAAAATTGGAATATATTTCTTCCGGTTTGGGTTTTTCAATGATGTTTTGGATTTGATAGGGGCATTGCTTATTGTTGGCATATTTAATACTGGAAACGGCGCCAATTTCCTGTCGGCTAACCTTTTGAGCGCCTAAAACCAACTTGGCGTGGTAGTGGTAAAATTTTTTAATTAATTCAGCTAAAAAGTTGCCTGTTGTTGGTTCAATAATCAAATCGTCACCGAAAAAATAAGCAAACGGTTGATTTTTGACAAAATTTTTGGCAGTCAGTGCTGGTGTGGCGTTGCCGTAAGGTAGTTGTTGGTCTTGAGGGATAAAAGTTAATTTAGCTTGTTGCTGGATTGTTTTTAGGCTGTCAAGGTAATTAATTTTGTTAATTTTTTTTAGTTCTTGTTCCAGTTGACGATTAGGGGCAAAGTATTGTTCAATCCGGTTATCGTGATGATTGTGAATAATGGCGATTTCGTTAATTCCGTTGGCCAGCATCTCCTCGATTAGGTACTGGATAGTTGGTTTGTTTAGAATCGGTACTAGCGCTTTGGGACAGGCTTTAACAAAAGGCAGAAAACGACTGCCCAATCCGGCAGCGGCAATAACTCCTTTTTGAATCTTTTTCACCATACTTATTATAAATTATTTTTTATTTACCGTCTTCCAGTTCAAGTGATTTCATTGTTGGTAAGGCTTTACCGATCATTCCTTGCAGGTCGCCGTACATACCATGAGTATGATCAAGGACTTTTCGCAGTTCCTTTTCTTGTCGTGACCACTTAATGTTAAACCAGCGTTTTTCTTTTTCGATTTCATCCTGCAGGTTGCCAAAAGCCTCGTTAATCGCTTCGATCCGGTGTTTGAATTCGGTACTAGTAATGTATTGATAGAGAATTTCCATTTTTTCGTTTTTGCCGACATTAGCCTGTTTTTCAAAATTAATCTTGACTAGGCCATATCTTAAGGCGGCTGCTAGTGGTAGAATTGCCTTTCGGCTGGCGACCCAAACGCCGTTGCGGTAAGCGGCAGTGGTAATATCGTCCGGTAGTTGTTCGGAGACAAGAATAGCCAGGTCAGCTTTGGCTTGGCGCTGATCTTCCCGTAATTTTGCCAGCCAAGCGGAGCTCCATTTGGCGTTTTTAGTTTCCCAAAGAATAGTGCCGCAATTTCTGCCTAATTTATCAATAACTCCTTGAACCACATCGGCTCCTCGTTGGCCTTTTTTAACTTCGCTGATGTTGTCGGCAGGGAACTCTTTTCTTAGCAATTGTTCAATTT
>CAZZNI010000008.1:18704-34609 GCA_964655765.1 uncultured Gammaproteobacteria bacterium | reverse complement strand
TTTCCCGATCCGGGCGGCCGTGATGTCATGCTCAAATACGAAGTAATGATCAGCATGTGCCGTGCGGTGGCGTCTAATTTAAACCAAATCACTTTTCCTTACAAGCGATACCAGATCCAACCGGTCTGGCGGGCGGAAAATACTCAAAAAGGCCGTCTTCGTCAATTTACTCAAGCCGACGCAGACACAATCGGTTCACCTTGTCTAATCGTGGATGCTGAATTCATCCAAATGGGGCTGGAAATTACCGCCGGTTTTGGTTTCAAAAAATTCATCGCCCGTATTAGTAATCGTAAATTCCTGGAAGGCTTAAGTGACTATCTGGGGATAGCGGAGAACAAATTTTATGGTTTTTGCATGTCAATCGATAAATTAACCAAGATTGGCCCAGAAAAAGTTGAAAAAGAACTAATCGATCAACGGCAGATTGAACCGCAGCAAGCTAAAAAAGCATTGCAAATGATTAACCCGGAACAATTCAGCCGTTCTACCAATGATCAACTTGTCGCCAGTTTTGCCGACACTGTCGGTAAAACTAATAAAGGCCGTCAAGCCTTGGATGAATTACAGCAAATCTTTGGCTATCTAAAGTTGGTTAAAGTTGACCCCAAGCTTTACCGCTTTGATCCTTCAATCGCCCGCGGATTGGCTTCTTACACCGGACCGGTTTGGGAATTTGAAGTTATCGACGGCGGCGTTGGCTCCATTTGCGGCGCTGGTCGTTTCGACAACGCTATCGGCAAATACCTGGGCAAAGGCAAACAAATACCTGCTACCGGCGGCTCTTTTGGTGTCGAACGGATTTGCCAAATTCTTAAAGACCGGCAAATGGTTAATATTAACACCGGCCCCGCCCAAGTTCTAGTAACGATTTTTTCTAGCTCATTAACCGATAATTCAATTAAAATCGCCAATCAGCTAAGAACTAAAAACATAAACACCAGTCTTTATCCAATTACTAATGACAAACTTAACAAGCAACTAAAATACGCCGCCGTTAAAAATATCCCCTGGATAATTATCATTGGCCCCGATGAAGCCAAGACTGATCAGCTAGTACTGAAAAATCTATCAACCGGCCGACAACAAACCACTTCCCTAACCGAAGCAATCAAAACAATATCTGCCCATGACCAAGACTAGAAAAGCCGCCTACCTGGCTTTGTTGACCACTGCTGTTATTTGGGGCTTTGCTCCGCCAATCATTAAATACAGTTTAAACTTTATTGATGCTTTTGATTTTTTAGTCTATCGCTTTCTTTTGGCTGGCTTGCTGCTTTTGATCCCGATGATTATAGCTATAAAAAAACACTTACCGGCTTTCAAAAAAAATTTCTCAACTTACCTGCTGCTCGGTCTGCTGGGAACTCCAATTAGCTTAATTATCAGCTTTCACGGCATCGAACTAACCAGCGCTATTGACGCCTCGTTAATATCCATTACTGCGCCAATTATGATTGTCTTGGGCGGTGCTTTTTTCCTCAAGGAAACAATAACTAAAAGGGAGAAAACCGGCCTTATTATTGCTCTGTTCGGCACTTTTTTAACCTTAATTCAACCATTATTTGAAACACAGGCCCAAGGCTCAATTAAAGGCAACCTGCTGGTGATGACCGGCACCTTATTATGGTGCCTTTTTACCTTGCTGACCAAAAAAAAGCAGGATTTGAACCCTTTTATCCTGGCCGGTTTTTCTTACTTAATCGGAGCGGTTCTTTTTCTGCCGCTCTTTTATCTTATTAATCAACCGGCGGCTAATTTAATGACTTTTAACCCAAAGGCTCTACCCGGTATCCTGTTTATGGCAATCCCTGGCTCGCTAATCGCTTTTTTTACCTATTTATGGGGACTAAAAAAAATCGAGGCATCCGAGGCTTCTATTTTTACCTATCTACAGCCAATTTTTGCTGTTCCCTTGGCAATTGTGCTACTAAAAGAAACCATTACCCTGCCTTTTATGGTTGGCGCTTTTTTTATCAGCCTCGGTGTTTATATCAGTGAAACCAGATAATATTTAAAAGCGATAAATTACTGCTTGTTTTCAGCCAGTTTGGCGATAATTTTGTCCAACTCCCCTTCCATTATTTTGTCTAGATTGTGAAATGATTTATTAATCCGATGATCAGTAACTCGGTTTTGCGGAAAATTATAAGTTCGGATCTTTTCTGATCTCATCCCACGGCCGATCGCCAAACGGTAATCATTGAGCGTGTCCTGCCTCTTCCCCTGTTCCTCTTCCCATAATTTAGCCCGAAGTAAATCAAGGGCAATTTTTCTGTTTTGTTCTTGAAATCTTTCGGTTTGGCAAGTGACAACCAACCCGCTGGGTTTATGGATCAACCGAACAGCGGTAGAAACCTTCTGAACATTCTGGCCACCCTGAGACGAAGCGCGATAAAACTGCCATTCTAAATCAGCCGGGTTAATATTAACCTGTGACTCATCAATTTGCGGTAAAACCGACACCGTTGCCGTAGAGGTGTGGATCCGGCCTCGTTTTTCTGTTGCCGGCACTCTTTGAACCCGATGAACACCGGCTTCATATTTTAACTGATTAAAAACATCGCTGCCCTTAATTTTTAGAGTATTATCAGTAATAATATTAACGGTAAAATTATTTTTTTCAGCGTACTTAAAATAGAGCCGCAGTAAATCATCAGCCCAAATTTTAGCTTCATCACCACCGGCGGCTGAACGAATTTCAATAATAGCAATATTGGGGTTAAACATAAAAACCTAACTGGCTGATTGCAATATTTCCTTCAAGGACTGGGGTTGAGCTTGAGTGGTTTTTTTCTTTTTATCTTTTTTCACCCACGATTTAGCCGCTTCCTGTTTGGCTTTAAAGCGTTCGATTGTACCCTTAGTATCAATAAATTTCATCTTTCCAGTAAAGAAAGGATGGCAAGCAGAGCAAATCTCCACTTCAATTGACGGCGAAACCGAACCGGCCTCAAAAGTATTGCCGCAAGCGCAAGTAATTTTGGCTTTTTTAAACCACTTAGGATGAATGTTTTTCTTCATAAAACTGGTGGTCATTATAAACTTTTTTAACCCGGGAGTCCAGCCGGGTTTCGCTTATTCGCTACTGCCCAACAAAGTCATTGTCAGTTTTTGTTCTTCACCGTCACGCCAAAGAACCAATTGCAGTTTGTCACCGATTTTTCTGGTTGATATTAGTTTCGATAAATTATTATCTTCATTAATCTGCTGGTCATCAATTTTTACAATAATATCGCCGGCTTTAACTCCGACCTTATCAGCACTGGCACCAGCAACAACTTCAACCACATAAGCACCTTGAGGCACTTCGTTCATCAAAGCCAAATCACGGCTGATCATCCGATACTTCACTCCTAAAAAGGGCCGCTCGAACTGTCCGGTCTGGTTAAAATTATCTAAGGTTGCCTTAACAACATTAATCGGAATCGCAAAACCAATGTTTTCAGCGCCGACAGCAACAGCAACAGACACGCCAATCACCTGGCCGGAAGAATTCACCAACGGCCCGCCGGAATTACCAGGATTAATCGCCGCATCGGTTTGAATGACATTATCAAGCTGTTCAACATAACCCTCAAAGACTGAACCGGCAGTGATTCCCCGCCCCAAACCGGAAATGACACCGGTGGTAAGCGAGTGGCGGTATTGCCCTAAAGCGGTACCAATAGCAACCACGATCTGGCCAACTTGTAAACTATCAGAATCACCCAGTTGAACCGGGGTCAATTTTTCCTCACCGGGATTAATTTTTAAAATCGCCAAGTCGTTAACCGGATCGCGGTAAATTTTTTCAACTTCAAAAGTTCGATCATCCTGATCAATCACCCGATAACCAGCCTGAACATCACTGACAACATGCCGATTAGTAACAATCAAGCCATCAGTCGAAACAATAAAACCGGAGCCAATATCTTGCTCGATTACTTCTTGACGGGAATTCAAATCACGGTTAAATAAGTCAAACGGGTTTTGACCACTACCGAATAAATCAACCACCGTTTGGGTCTTGGTGATACCGACAGTCACCACCGAGGGGGCTAACTTTTTTGCCACATTAATGTAAACTGATTCTTCGTTTAGGATTTGCCGGTCAATGTCACGATACAAAGGTTGATCTGTTTGAGAAGGAAAATAACGGTCTAAAACTCGAAAGCCGAAAAGCCGTTCGGAAATGGCGCCGCCTAAAACCGCCGTCACCACCACTACTACCACCGATAAAAACAAGAGTAGTTTTTTCATCTTATTCATATTTACCACCACTAAAGCAAAAGTTCAATTGCTTTATCAAGCTGTTCGTCAACATCGGTTGTTTGCAGGTCATCCTGAACTTCAACATTAGGCTCAACTCCCTGTTTGTTAAGCGACTGGCCATTTGGTAATAACCAGCGAGCGGTGGTGATATGAAGACCGGCGCCAGCACCCAAATCTTCAGCTTCTTGAATCGTTCCTTTGCCAAAACTTTTTTCACCAACAATCACTGCCCGTTCATAATCTTTTAAAGTACCGGCAACAATTTCTGAAGCCGAGGCACTGCCCTTGTTAATTAAAACCACCAATTTTTGCCCAGTTAGCTTGCCGGTACGGTTAACTTCAAAAGCCTCCTTTTTACCACTGGCATGCTCTTGAATAACAATCGTACCCTTAGCGATAAATTCAGAAACGATAAAGATTGAGCCGTTTAAATAGCCGCCGGGGTTATTGCGTAAATCCAAAACAATTCCCTTTAAATTAGGCCGAGAAACTATTTCGTCAACCGCTTTAAGCCATTCTTCAGTTGTCCGGTCGCCAAAACGCGATAATTGCAAATGAGCAACATCGTCAATAAAGGCAACTTCAACCGTCGGGACAACAATAGTATCGCGAACGATCGAAACATCAAAAGGTGCCGTCTCACCCGGGCGATATAAAGTTAAGCTGACACTGCTACCCTTAGGGCCACGAATCCATTCAACTGCTTCAGGTAAACTGAGACCCTCGGTTGACTTACCATCAACCTGTAAAATTAAATCTCCGGCTCTAACCCCTTGTTTGATCGCCGGCATCCCTTTTAATGGCGCTACTACCGCCAACTGCTGTTCTTCAAAACCAAGCTGAATTCCAACTCCTTCAAAAGAACCGTTTAAATCTTCCTTAGCCAGTTTATTTTCATCGGGCGGTAAAAAAACAGTGTATGGATCACCCAGGGCGGCAGTCATTCCCTTAATCGCCCCGTAAACCATTTGCTTTTCATTGATCTGACTTTTATCAAGATAGCGGCTCTGGAGCCGGTCCCAAACCTGCCAAAATAGCGAAAAGGCCAAATCTTCCTTCCCCTCCGGCAGTTGCCGAGAAATAACTACTTTGCTGTCAGTACCAAAATTGATTCTGCTATTGCCACCAATAACAAAGAAGCCAAAACCTGTCCCCAGCAAAAAAAAGGCCAATAATAAAACTGTTGTTCTGAATTTTTTAACGGTTTTTAAGCTAACGGTCATAACAGGCAGAATTAAAAAGAATTAAACTTTAACCGCGAAAGGAAGCAAGCCTAAAAAGCGGGCTCGTTTCAACTGAGTGCTTAAAAGCCGCTGATGCTTGGCACACAAATTAGTCCGGGATCGGGGCAAAATCCGGCCGCGGTCAGACATAAATTTCTCCAAAGCTTCTGGCAATTTATAATCAAGACCGGTTTCTTTCTTGCAAACCGGACAAGGGCCATAAATAACTCGCTTGGTCTTCTTTTTTATCATCAGTTTTTATTTAAAAAGGAATATCATTGGAGTCGACTTCCTGGACTTCGTTTTCTTCGGTTGGTTTTGTTTTTGATTCCACCTGTTTGCCGGGCTCTGCTGTTGCTGGCTGGGCCGCCTGATCCTTGTTTTCGTCTTTTTTTGTTGCCGCCGCTCCTACTTCATCCTGATTAGTTTGGATTGTCGGTTCACGGTCTTCTTCGCCAACTTTGTCACGACTGTCCAGGATAATCATGTCCGAGGCGACAATTTCAGTTTGCTGCCGCTTAACACCATCCTGTGCTTCCCATTGGCGAGTCTGTAACCTGCCTTCAACAAAAACCTTTCTTCCTTTAGTTAAAAATTGATTGCAAATTTCCGCCAGCTTATTCCAGGCCACCACTCGGTGAAATTCGGCTTCTTCCTTCTTCTCCCCCGACTCAATGGTCCACTCTCGATTAGTCGCCACGCCAAAAGTACAAACCGCTACTCCTTGAGGCGTATAACGCAATTCTGGATCGCGGGTCAGGTTACCTATTAATTGAACTCGGTTAAGTGATCTTGTTGCCATTTTAAAACCCTTAATCTATTTTAACGATAAGAAATCTTAGTAAATTATCCTCTAATCTTAACTTTTGGTCAAGGTCTTTAATCGCCTCCGGCGGCAGGTCAATATTCATCAACTGGAAAATACCGACAGTTTTTTTCTTGATCGGATAAGCCAGTTGTTTTTTACCCCATTCCTTAGTCTTGCCGGCTTTACCTTTAAAATCGGTGATAAGTTTCCCTATTTTGGCTAAAACTTTTTTTTGGTTTTCCGAAGTTAAATCGGAGTTAAGCACCAAAGTCAATTCGTATTTATTCATCTTCGTGATTATAACAGTTAATTAAACCTAAATTCAACCACATCTCCGTCCTGAAAAACATAATCCTTACCTTCCATTCTTAACTTACCCAATTCTTTGGCTTTCCCCCAAGAACCAATTTCAAGCAGTTGGCGCCAATTAATTACCATTGCTTTAATAAAGCCTTTTTCAAAATCGGTATGGATAACCCCAGCCGCTTGAGGCGCTTTGGCAGCTTTTTTAATTGTCCAGGCTCGAACCTCTTTATCGCCAACAGTAAAAAAAGTTTGCAAACCTAGAGTGGAATAAGCAGCTTGAATCAGCCGCTCCAGGCCGCTCTTTTGCAAACCCAGTGAATCGAGATAAGCCTGTCTTTCTTCATCATTTAAATCAGCCAGCTCCATCTCTACCTTAGCGCTAATAGTAATTGCCCCTTCCAAAACCGGCGGCTTTTTTAATTCTTCCTCGTTAACATTTAACACCAGTAATACCGGCTTGGCCGTCAATAAAGATAGGTCACTAACCAATTGTTTCTCTTCTTTTGACAAAGCCAGCTCATTAACCCCCTTGCCTTGTGATAAAGCTTGGCGCAAGGTTAAGATCAACTGCCACTTTTCTTTTTGTTCTTTAGTAACCACGCCCTTAGGTTCAGTTTGTTTTTCCAAAGTTTGCAAATCAGCCAAGCATAATTCCAGTTTAATTACCTCCCGGTCAGAAATCGGATCAATTTGATTTTCCGACTCCAGTTCAAAAGCACGAACCACCTGAACAATTACCCTGGTTTCTCGGATATGGGCCAAAAATTTATTACCCAACCCTTCTCCTTGATGGGCACCTTTAACTAGCCCGGCAATATCAAAAAATTCAACCGCCGCCGGTACCACCGGTGCTTGCGGATAAAGACCAGACAACTGGTCAAGCCGCGGATCAGGCACCGCCACTACACCAACATTCGGCTCAATAGTACAAAAAGGATAAGCCGCTATTTGGGCAACACGGCGAGAAAGTAAGGCGTTAAACAAGGTTGACTTACCAGCATTGGGCAAGCCAACTATTCCAATCGCTAAAGAACTCATGACAGCATTTTACACCAGCTTTAGCTTAATTACGATTGTCTCGAATAAACAGCAAAACAGTAATCAAGCTCAATCTTTTTTTGAGCATAAAACGGCCGCCAGAAAAAACGAACGGCCGGAATTTGACCGGGGAAATGAAGCAGTGATCGGCTTTGATCCAAGGCTGACTGTAGAACATCAATCGGCTCATGCTGGTCAACTCCGGTAAAAGGTAATTTGATACGATACGAACGACTGGCAATCTGTTCCAAATCACCAATTAAAGCCAGCTGTTCATTTTGATCAGTCAGAGACCTAAGCATTCCCAGCCGTAAATCAACAAAGCTAACCGGTGATTTTAAATTTAATCGGTTTAAAACTACCCTATCCCAGAATGACGGTCGATGACAGTCTTCTCTTAACCAGTCCAGTGGCGGTATTTCCCTTAATAATTGATAGGTTAACGGTAAAAAGACGCAAACAAGATATCGTCAACCGGAACCCCTCTTACTGGTCGCTTGACTGGTGTGGCTGAAACAAGTCGATGATCTTGCAATTTGCCGTACCAGAGCTCAAACGATCTTTCTGTTAGCGGTTTTTCAAGAGCAGATTCAAGAGAATCCCATAAATCACCTTGCCAACATTGCCCGCTTAAAGCCAGTGAATCGATAACCGCCTGTTCTTCAACCGACAGTCTATCAAAAAAACCCTTAGCCTTAGACCAGTTATCGGGTCGTTTAAAAAATCCTGGCCAGTCAAACGGCTTTTCCGTTTCGGCGGCAGCAACTATTTCCAGTGGGATAGAACCTGTTTTTTCAATCATATTCACTAAAACAGGCAGGAGAAAACGAAAACAACAAAACTAAGCTTATCTTAACACATAGCCACCAGAAGTGGTCAGATTTTTAAACTGTTGTTTTAATTCCTGCCAGAAGTTAGTCGCGCTTTTGCTTAAATCTACCTCACCTAACATTTTTTTACCGCCAACAATAAAATGATATTCGAAAGAACTGTTCCAACCGGGTGGCGGCTTTTTATAAAAAAATGTACCGTTAATCTGATAAATCCCACCGTCCTGCCAGTCACCACACTGATAGTCGCAGGAACCAACCGCTCGAGAACAAAAAGGCTTGCTGTCAGTGTTTAAAAGTTGAAGCTTGCCACCAGCCGATTGACTAAAGCTGGTGTTTTGATCATAAATAATCAGATCCCTGTCATCAGGACAGCCACAACAAGGATCATTTTCTGGACATTCCTTTTTCTGGCAAACGGCCGGCCCTTTAACCACTCGACCAACTAAAGTGACTTCCTGATTGGCAAAAGCGGCTTTATCGGCCAAAAGCTGGCTTGGTTTCAGGGCGTTGTCGTCAACGGCAATTTTAGTTGTCCCCTGGTCTTGAATCTTAAGATTAAGATAGCTGTAAACCAAAAACAAAACGATCAACACTGAAAAAAGTGGCAAAATTAAAAGCAGGATAATGTTAAACCAAAGTCTACCCTTAACCCTTTTTGACAAAAAAGACATCAAAAAAACCTTTCTAAAAAAAGCCTACTTTAAAAAAAAACTTTTGTCCAGCTTTTGAACCGTCTGCTTAAAAACACCAGCAATAAAAAACCTAAAAATAAAATCGCCCAGTAAAAGACAAATGTCAAAAAATTGTCCAAATCAGGAGCAAGGAAAAACCACCAAATTAAAAAAAGCGGTAGTGAGGAAAAAAAGCTAACTAAAAAATAGGGCCAAAACTTAATATTAGTTAGACCGTAAGCGTAAGAAGTAAAATCATTTAAATACCATTGGCCTAAACGGAGAAAAATTAAAGCTCTCAAACCAAACCTGTCCCCCAACCGATCAATCTTGTCAAGATTTTTTTGACCAACAAACTTTTTTACTAATCGCTTACCCCACAATCTGGCCAGCCAAAAATTGAGACTAAAAGAAACCAGATTGGCCAAAAAATGATACAAAATGATGTTTTTACCAAACAGGGCAAAACCGGTAAAAAAAAGCGGTGTTGAGCTTAAGGGGGCAAAAAGATCAAAAACAATTTGCAAACAGATAAAAATCAGCGGGTGGTCGAATTGGAGGAAAAAATCACTCACTCCTTTGGTTTAAGCAGATAATCGTTACCGGGCAAATCTTCTAAATACCAGCCAAGTCGGTCAATTTTTTGTCTTAATTGGTCAGCCTGATCATATTCCCCTTTTTGCCGGCAGGTTTTTCTGTCTTGAGCTAGTTTTTTAACCTTCAGCGGCACCGAAACCGGTTTGGCTTTAGCCAAATTGACCAACTGCAAACCTAAAACCCGGTCAAATTCCTCAATCAGTTCCAGTTTATCCCGACTGGGCAAATTTGATTTGGCCAATCCCCAAACTACCGCCAAAGCCTTGGCGGTGTTTAAGTCATCTGACAAGCTTTGGTTAAAATTATTTCTTATTTCTTCTAACTTGGCTAGCTTTTCTTGGTTAATTTCCCTTTCGCCCGGCTGCTGACGCCAATTTTGCATCATCGAAACTAACCGGTCGTAGGCGATTTTGGCACCAGCCAAAGCGGCCGGTTCATACACCAAGCCCTTACGGTAATGCGAAGTTAGCACTAGATAGCGAAAATGCATCGGCGAAAAACCGGCGGCAAGCAGATCGGTAATCAACAGCATATTGCCCTTTGATTTACTCATTTTTCTACCTTTCAAAGTCAGCCAGCCGTTGTGAAGCCAGTAGTTGACTTGTTTTTGACCAAAAGCACCATGGGCCTGAGCAATCTCATTGGTGTGATGAACTTTAATGTGTTCAATCCCACCGGTGTGAATATCAAATTTTTCACCTAAATACTTAGTAGACATGGCGGTACACTCGATATGCCAACCCGGGAAACCTTTTCCCCAAGGACTATCCCATTGCATGATATGGTTCGGCTGATTAGTTACCCAAAGTAAAAAATCCCAGGGGTTTTTCTTCTGCCGATCAATCTCAACCCTAGCCCCGGCCGCTTGTTCATCAAGTTTTAAATTGGCGAACTTAGCGTAATCCTTAAATTTGCCGGTATCAAAAACAAGCCCGGTAGAAGTTTTGTAAGCAAAACCGTTTTTTTCAATCTGCTGGGCTAATTGAATCTGCTCTTTAATATGTTCGGTTGCTCTTGGCAGTACATCCGGCTGTTGAACATTAAGCAGTTTTAAACTTTCTAAGAATTGCTTGGTGTACTTTTCGGCTACTTGCCAGGGGGTTAAATTCTCCCGAGCCGCTCCTTTTTCCATTTTATCGTCCCCGCTATCGCCATCAGAAGTTAAGTGGCCAACATCGGTGATATTCATTACCCACTTAACGGTAAAACCGTTGGTTCTCAAAAACCGAACCAAAACATCCCATAAAATGTAAGCATACATGTGACCAATATGCTGGTTCCAGTAAACCGTCGGGCCACAGGAATAAATCCCGACTTGGCCTTCTTTAATCGGTTTAAAAATCTCTTTTTTGCCAATGGCGGTGTTGTAAAGCTTAATCGTCATTTGGTCAAAATGTTAACCAGTGCTCTTATTAGCCGACATTTCCTGCCGGGTCCGGTTTACTTGTATTTGTGCCGTTTGCTTTTTCTTGCCGCCCAGGCCTAAAAAAGCGCTGCCTCTTTTCGGCTTGCTGTCTGGTGCTGACAGTGGCCTGGACTGCTTATTTTCGGCTTGCTGTTGTTGAATTTCCGTCTGTGCCTGTTTTTCTTGAGCGGCTTTTTTCTCGGCCCTTGCCTGTCGGTACTCTTCAATTTCTTTTTCCAGTTCGGCAATCATTTTTTGCCGCAAACTGGAATCACGGCTTTCAAGTCTGCTTAAATCACCGCTACCGGTAGCACCATTATTCTCAACTGCCACCGGACCAGTGGTTTGCTCCTGATTTAACAAGCGGTCTAAAACTGAAGAACTACCGGCCGATGGCCGCTTGTCGACTGTTTCCAAATCATCGGCAAAGGAACGATTTTGCTTTAACGCCTTCTGGTAGGTTTTAAAATTATTATTCACCTTAAATATGGATTATATCAATAATCACGCCGGCCAGCCAAAGCCTGCCTTAATGTCAGTTCGTCAGCGTATTCAAGATCACCGCCGGTTGGCAATCCCTGCCCTAAACGAGTAACTTTTAATGACGGGCTTATTTTTTTTAATTCTTTGGCCAAATACATTGCCGTCGCCTCGCCTTCCATGTTTGGATTTGTCGCCAAAATGACTTCTTCAATCTGGCCATTACTGTCTTTTATCCTTTTAAACAACTGGGCAATGTAAAGATCGTCAATGCCGATATTGTTAAGCGGCGAAATCGCTCCGTGCAAAACATGATAAAGACCTTTAAAGTGATTGCTTTTTTCAATTGCCAAAACATCCAAAGGCTGTTCAACCACGCAAACAGCTGTTCTTTCCCGAGTAGTTGATAAGCAAACTGGGCAAGGATCCTCATCGGCGACATTGTAACAAAGAGAGCAAAAGACAGTTTTTTCTTTTAAGTCTTTTAGGTTTTGGGAAAACTCGTCCAGGTATTCTTGGGGAACATTAAGCAGATAAAGGGCCAGTCGTTGAGCTGTTTTCGGTCCAATCCCCGGCAGTCTTTCAAAAGAATCAATCAGTTTTTTAAGTGATGACGGCAGAACCATTAGAGACCCATGCCCATACCGGAGCCCAGTTCCTGCATCTTTTTCAAAGTCTTTTCTTGGGCTTTCTTAATCGCCCGGTTAATAACATCGATTAAGTAGCGGCGGCTGTTTTCTTCAAATTCTAGTTCTTTAATTTTCATCGATCCGGGCACTAAACCACCGGTAACAACCACTCTAACGCCGTCTTCTTCAATTGTCACCTTTTCTTTTGCCAGCTGTTTTTGAATCCCCATCATTTGACGGGCCAAATTGGCTTGCTTGCCGGTGTTGCCGATAAAATCTCTGGCTTTATTAAACATTTGTTAGTTTGTTTTAATTTTAACTAAAAATCTTGCTTGCTTGACTGATTATAACATCAAGATCGTCGTTTGTGCCAGACTTTTCTGTACCACTGTCTTCAGTTTGCTCAGTTTCCTGGTTAACAACCACCGGCCGAGTTCCTAAGACCAGCTTAAGCCGAACCGGGCGGCCCAAAACCTGACTGGCTGTTTTTTCAATAATTTCCCGTCTGGCATGAATTTCCAGCTGTTCTTTGTGGAATTTATAAAAAACTTCGAGAATTAAATGCTGGTTATCACAACCCACCGGCCGGCAAGACCGCAGTAAAGCTTCAATTGAATGATTTTGCGGCCGAACGGTTGATAGAATTTTCTGCCAGCATTGATTGTCAAAATCCTTAACAACGGTTTTGTTGCTGGCGTGATTCTTCTTTTTACTCTCCTGGTCCGGGCTACGCCTTGGAGGCAGGCTATCTCCTCCGCCGGTTTTGGCCAATGGCGGTTCTTCCTGTCCCAACCAGCTGGCCAGAGCCAGTTCCAGCGGTAAACTAGCAATCGGACTGGTTTTCAACTGAACCGAAGCAGTCAAAAACAAATTTATCAACTCTCGCAAATCGGCCAATTTTAAATCAGCCGCTTTAAGCGCTAGCTTTGATGAATTTTTCTCACCGCCAACTCCTAGTTTAATTAAGATCGCCTGGCGGAAAACTTCCATTAATTCCTTCAAAAGACGATCGTAATCAGGCTTAACCAGCGACAATTTATCCAAAGCGGCAAAGGTTTGAGCAATGTCTTTTTCAACCAGACCACCAATTAGTTGATCAAAACCAAGTTGGTCAAAAGAGCCGAAAAATTCCCTGGCCTGTGACAAGCTGATTTCTTTCCTGCCGCTTGATAGTTGTTGTAATGCTTTTTGACCATCACGAAAACTGCCATCGGCTACTTTGGCCAGTAAATCAAAAACCGCCGGCTCAACTTTCAAAGCCTCTTTTTTAGCCACGGCAGTTAAATTCTCGACTACTTCTGCTTCTGTTGCCTGACGAAAATCAAACCGTAAACAACGGGAAGTAATGGTGGCAGGGATCTTTTCCGGATTGGTAGTACACAGAATGAAAATAGTGTGCAAAGGTGGTTCTTCCAATGTTTTAAGCAGGGCGTTAAAAGCTTCGGTGGTCAACATGTGGACTTCGTCGATAATATAAACCTTGTGAGCTAGTTTTACCGGCATCAGGTCTACCTTTTCTTTCAACTGTCGAATGTCATCAATCCCCCGATTGGAAGCGGCGTCAATTTCAATCAGGTCAACGGCGTTGCCTTTTTGCACTGATAAACAGGCTTCACAGCGATTACAAGGTTCAGGGTCTTTGCCTCGATTCAAACAATTAGCCGCCTTGGCAATAATTCTAGCGGCGGAAGTTTTACCTATTCCTCTAGTGCCGGTAAAAAGAAACGCTTGGGGAATTTTTTCACTTTGAAAAATCCGCAGTAACGACTCACGGATTTCTTTGATACCCAAATCCTTGAAGTTTTTCGGCCGGTACTCGAGAAAGTAAGCTTTTGATGCCATGTTTTAATATTTCTTCCAGACTTAAACCCTTTTTATCCATTACCGGCGGACTGATCACCATATCCCCCAAACGCAAAACACCATCTGGTGAGGTATTAAAATTAATCGCCTGCCCCGCCTGCTCTTGTAAACAAAAAGTCAACACACTGGCCGGTTCATCTTTCTGTCTTAACTTCAAGTTGAGCTGGTGAGAAAATTTCTCATCAACAAAAAATATGCTTAACTCAACCTTTGCTTGTTTGTTAAAACAACGGCCCAAAATCTTCTGACTTAAAAGTTCGACTCTTTTCAGATCAAGAGCAAAATCATCAACTGTTTTTATTAAAATGGAAAACATCTAAGACTGTCAACTATAACTTATTACTATCAAACTATATCAATTAAGTTTTAAAAAAACAAAAAGTCTTTTAGGAAAGAGCTTTTTTAACCATTGCTGAAACTGCGGTGCCATCGGCTTGACCTTTGACCTGACCCATCACCACTCCCATTACTTTACCAAAATCAGCCAAACCGCTTGCCTTGGTTGACTCAACGGCTAAACGAACAACTTCAGCTAATTCCGAAGGACTCATTTCTTGGGGTAAATATTTATCCAAAACTGCTAACTCTTGCCTTTCTTTAGCAACTAAATCAGGACGATTCCCCTGCTCAAAAGCAGTGATTGATTCTTTTCTTTTTTTGGCCTGGTTTTGCAAAACAGCAACCGCTTCTTCATCAGTTAACGGTTCCCCTTTGTCGATTTCTTTATTTTTTAATGCCGCCAAAGTCAAACGCAAAACACTTTTTACCACCTCATCGGCTTGCTTCAAAGCAGTCTGGAAATCATCTCTGATTTGATCTATAAGCATGTTTTTATTTTCTCCTGCTACCGCCGCGACGCTTTTTGCTTCTTCTCAAAGGAGCCAGTCTTTCTTTTTTCAGTTGAGACTTTGATTTAAAATATTGACGGTCGCGAATTTCCGGCAACAATCCCCCCAAAGTAACTGCTTTCCTAAATTTTGCCAACAAGCGATCGTTGCTTTCACCTTTTTTTCGACGAATGATAATCGCCATTTGAAAAAACACCCCCTTCCATATTGGGTTAAAACCAAATTATTCATTGGCTTAATAATAACACGCCAAGGCTATTTTTTTAAGTAAGAGATTATCTTGTCAAGCGACAATTTCGTCGGGCTCATATTAGGATTAGTTGAAGATTGATTTAAAAGCAGTTTCTTTGAAGCGTGTAAAAACCAGTCGCCTTCTTTATCGGCCGCTTTAATTTTTTGGTACAGCAAAGAAAGGTCAACCGAAGAGTCGGGCCGGGCGTAAATACGAACCGCTCCCGATTGCTGGTCTTTAATCAGACAAACAACATAACCCTCAACTTCAGCCACCCAAAGCAAGTGCCGGTTACCGGTTTCTATTCCCAAGCCCTTACCCCAAGGAGTTTCAAAAACAATCCCCTTCCTTAATTCTTGCCGGGCTCGAAGGGTGTTTTTAAAATTAAGCAAGGCGCTGTCCAACAAAGTAAAGCCAATCTTTAAAACCCGCTGGTCAGAAAAAGCCAACCCTCGCAGGCCATCAAGCAAACTGTGAAGATAAAAATAATATCGCAGTTCCTTAACCTCACCCCAAGAAATATCACCAGCGTTATCAATTTCGGTCACAATATCTACCAGCTCACTTAAAGCTTGCTTTTCCAAGTCAGAAATCTTCCCCTGTAGCCTGCCTGCCGGCAGGCAGGTCTCTTGTAAAACAAAATCCAAAGTTAACCGTGAGGCCGACAAGTACTCGCCGGTTTGATGATGATCTAATTTACCCATACCAGTATCAACCA
>CAZZNI010000008.1:0-18694 GCA_964655765.1 uncultured Gammaproteobacteria bacterium | reverse complement strand
CCATCAAGTTTCCCTGATTTGATAAAGCCTACTGTTGCTTTCTCCCAGTCAGGCAAAAACCGTCTTATCAACCAACAGGAACAAACCGCATCCAAGTCAGGATTAGTGTGAGTTAAGATTTTCACCGTATTAAGCAATTCGGCCTCTCCGAACCATCGGCCTCTCCGGACATTGTTCACCGGCGTCATGGTGATCGGCAGTATGGTGAGCTTTAGCTACTTCGGCCAAAGCCAATTTTATCTGCCTAATTTTTTCCTTAGCTGCTTTTCCGCCCCTAGCTCTCAATCTGGTGATTTCTTCCTCCGCTGTTTCTTTGAGTACTGTTAAATCCTCGATATCAGCAAAAGGCGGCATGTTATTAAGATCATTGGACAAATCCGGTTTAACTAAATCGCTCATAAGAACTTCGTTTTCGTTATCCATTAATTTTTACCACTAAAATTAAATATAAAAAAATTATAGCAAAAAAGAGCCCTGTAGGGAAAATGTTTCTCCCCACAGGGCCAAAGAGCTAAGACTGGAAGAACAGCCGATATGTCAAGTAGCCGAAGGTGGCAAAAAACAACATTATGCCGCCGAAAACCAAAACTACCCAACAACCAGTCCACTGAGCAGAAAGATAGCTGGGCAACATTACCTGACCATAGTCTCGGCCAGGCGTTTTGTCGTCAGGCATCTTTCTCTCCTTTCTCCCCCGAAATTTTTCGGAGGAAATCAAATCCCGACAGAATCAACCAGGCCCCAATGGCTCCAAAAATTGATCCTGCAAAGCCGATAAAGACATTTCCTCCTGAAAACTTCTCGAAACTGACACCAAAAAAAACGGCAAACAACAACACAAAACAAACATCAATAAAAATCCTCACCGCACCCTCCTTGAAAAAGAATTTGAAAGAACCTTGGTTAAACGGACAGAAGACTTTCCAAACTAATAATTTTATTTTCTTTTTTATCTCTTTGCTTAACCTCTATTTTACCATTAGTTTTGGCAGAAATCACTAATCTAACCGGAATACCAAGCAAATCAGCATCAGCGAATTTCTCTCCGGCAGAAACATCTCTGTCATCGAAAAGAACTTGTTTACCTTGTTTGGTTAATTTCTCGTAAACCTCGTTGGCTTGTTTTAGTATTTGCACATCTTCTCCAAGGACAACCAAATAGTAATCAAACGGAGCGACATTACCAGGCCAAACAATACCCTTTTCATCATGGTTTTGCTCAACAATACAGGCAATACTTCTGCCCAAGCCGATACCGTAAGAACCCATCCAAAGTGGTTTTTGCCTACCGTCTTTGTCAATAAAATTACACTTTTGCGGTTTACTATAAAAATGGCCAATATTAAAACAGTGCCCCCATTCAAAACCCTTCTTTAAATGAAGTTTGCCGCTTTTACACTTCGCACAAAGATCATTTTCCTTCGCATCAACAATATCGGCCAATTGATAATTAAATTCCCGGCCATGGTTAACATTAATGGTGTCGGTTTTTTCTTCCTTGTGGCCGCCAATATAGTTTTTCACCGCTGACAAGCCCAAATCACCGATATAAGTGACATTTTTAACCCCCCAAGAATGAACGAAGCCTCGTTTAGTGCCAATCTTTACTAAATCCTTGTCTTGAGCCGGAACTAAATCTTCTTTTCCTAAAGCCCGTTTTAACTTGGTTTCATTAACATCTTGGTCTCCTCTAACTGAGGCAATATAAAACTTGCCGTCACTGTCTTTGTAAACAACATTTTTTAAATAGCGCCATAAAGGCTGGCCGTAATGTTTAACATTATCCTGCATGGTGTTAACCCACTGCGGCTGATCAACCACCATCAGTTTCTTTTCTTTTTCGTTTTCGTTTAATTTCTCTCTTCTGAATTCTGCCCTTTCTAAATTAGCGCTATAACCGCACTTATCACAAACAACAAAGGTGTTGTCACCGTCATTTGACTCAACCATAAATTCGTGGGAAACATTGCCACCAATTGCCCCTGAATCAGCCTCAATCGGGACAACCTTAAGACCTAGTTTTTTGGCTATCCGCAAATAGGCTTGAAAATACATGTCATAGCTTTCCCCAAATAGTTTTTCGTTTTCAGCAAAAGTATAAGCATCTTTCATCATAAACTCCCGTACCCGCATCAGTCCCCCACGAGGCCGTTTGTCATCTCTAAACTTTTGCGAAAATTGGTAAACTTCAATCGGTAAATCTTTATAAGAAGGTGAAAACATTTTTACCGTTTCCGCCATTACCCCCTCAGCTGTTGCGCCAATGGCAAAAGTAGCGCCATGATGATCTTCAACTACCAGCATCTCCGAGCCAAAGGCTTTATCCCGGTTAGAAGCCTGCCAGATTTCGATTGGTTGCAAAGTTGGCACTTCCATTCTCTGCACCCCCAAAGCCTTCATTTCCTCGTCAATAATCCCCATTACTTTTTCACAAACACGGTAGCCTAAAGGCAAATACGCCCAACGGCCAGTAGAAATCCGGCGGATAAAACCACCCTTAACCAATAACTTGTGAGACACAAGCTGTGCATCAGCAGAATCCGTTTTAATACTCTTACCAAATAAAGCTGAATATCGCATGAAGTTATTTTAACACGACTTAAAATAAATAAAGAAGCTTAAAAAAAGAAAAAACCCGGAAGGGACAAACAACATCCCTTCCGGGCCGGGGGCAAAACAATCACAAAAACTTAGGAGAGAGCCTTAGGCGACGATTACGGCGGCGGGTCTTCGTCCAAACAACCAGTGTTCGCTTTTTTGAGCAATTTCTGGCAAGAAATCCTTGCTTTTTGGCGACCACTTCGCTTTTCAGCCCTTCGAGTGCATTTCTGAGACTTAGTCACGAAAAACCTCCTTCTTGAAATGAGCCCCCGATTGATTAGAATCTTATAAAAAAGCTGGCTAAAAAGCAAGTTTTTGCCAAAATTCCCAAGAAAAAACCCGGAAAGGCTGTGTAAAACACCTCTCCGGGTAACGGGAATTAACTTGCACAGCAATGTTGACCGGCAGTTAACTCCAGTTTACAAAGGCCATTCTTGTCGAGATAAAAACAATGGCCTTCGCCAGATTCAGCCCAGCGACGGGCTGAACAACTAGCAAGCCGAACATCTGGCTTGCTACCCTCTTGTTGCTCCTCAATAGCAGGAGCAACCGTGTCAACCTGACACATATCGCACCTCCTTGAGCGAAATAAAAGTGATGGAATTATAGGATAAATAACTAAAAAAAGAAAGCCAGCAGTAAGAGCCAAGGAAGAGGAAAATGGGAGAGAGATACTCCATTGTATCTCTCTCAACTCCGTGGCTAATCGTCAGCCGCAGAGGTGTCGCACTCCCCGGGATACTTTTCACAGTAATCCCAGGGCTTCATTGTTTTTTGGTCAAGCGACTTTCCCTTCAGGGCGTCATCGCAACCGGCCGTCAAAAAAACGGCAATCAGTACCACAACAAACACTCTGACATACTTTGACATTTGTCTTCCTCCTTAAGAAAAACTGAAAAATTTTTGCGCTAGAGTTTTGCGCACCATATCTGCCGCCAATTGTTTGGAAGCAAAAACAGTGCGCAAAAGCGCTTTACTTACTGCTGGCTTGTTAAAGAACAAAAAAGTTTCAATACTTCGCTAACGAAATAGTGAAACTTATGAAGTTATGGGGTATATTTTACTAAAAAGAGGCTCAAAAAGCAATTTTTATTCAATCGCGGCTTGGGCGGCGGCCAGCCTGGCAATTGGCACTCTGAATGGCGAGCAGGAAACATAATCAAGATTAATTTTGTGGCAGAACTTAACCGTTTCCGGATCTCCGCCGTGCTCACCACAAATACCAACATGAAGATCTTTTCTAGTTTGTCTACCCTTTTGGGTGGCTATTTCCATCAGCTTACCTACTCCCTGCTGATCAACTGTTTGGAATGGGTCTTGAGTCAAGATCTTTTTATCCAGATAGTCATTGATAAAACCGCCGGAATCATCCCTGGAAAAACCGAAGGTCATTTGAGTCAAATCATTGGTACCAAAGGAAAAGAACTCTGCTTGACTAGCTATTTCATCAGCCGTTAGCGCTGCCCGGGGAATTTCTATCATCGTACCGATTTCGTAAATGATCTTTTGTTTTTCTTGCTTAATGGTTTCTTCAATCACCGGTAAAAGCTGTTCTTTTAGGTTTTTCAGCTCATTAACATGACCAATAAGCGGAATCATTATCTCCGGCTTAACCGTTTGTCCTGCTTTTTTCAGCTCACAAGCGGCGGCAATAATCGCTTTGACCTGCATCTGGTAAATCTCCGGAAAAGTCACCCCTAAACGGCAACCACGATGGCCCATCATTGGGTTAAACTCATGCAAACTGTCAGCTTTTTTCTTAACCACTTCAACGGTTGTATTTAACTCCTTGGCTAGTGTTTCAAAATCCTTCTCCTGACTTGGTAAAAATTCATGAAGCGGTGGATCAAGCAGTCTAATTTTTACCGGCAGCCCCTTCATAATCTTGAAAAGCTCTTTGAAATCTTGTTTTTGCATCGGGTAAATTTTTTCTAAAGCTTTCTGTCGTTGTTGGCTTGTTTCAGAAAGAATCATTTCCCGAACGGCCTTGATGCGATCCTCCTCAAAAAACATGTGCTCGGTCCGGCAAAGGCCAATACCTTCCGCTCCCAGTCCACGGGCAACTGAAGCGTCCTTAGGAGTATCAGCGTTGGTCCTAACTCCAAGTCGGCGATATTTATCGGCCCAAACCATTAACTTGGAAAAGTCACCGGAAAGAACCGGTTCAACTGTTGGCACTTGGCCTAAAAAGACTTCGCCGGTTGAGCCGTCCAGGGTGATAATGTCACCCCTTTTAACAGTAATCTCCCCTACCTGGAAAAGACCATCTTTGTAAGAAACCGCCAGTGATTCACATCCGGCAACACAGCACTTGCCCATCCCTCTGGCAACTACCGCCGCATGAGAAGTCATTCCGCCCCTGGCTGTCAGTATCCCACGGGCGGCATTCATGCCGGCAATATCTTCCGGTGAAGTCTCAATTCTAACCAGGATAACCTGCTGGCCATTTTCCGTTTCCTCAACCGCCTCCTCGGCACTAAAAACCACCTTACCAAAAGCCGCTCCCGGTGAGGCCGGCAACCCCTTGGCAATTGTTTGAAAATCTTTCTTTTTATTCTCGTCCAAGGTTGGGTGAAGCAATTGGTTTAAACTGGTCGCATCAACTCTGAGTAAAGCGGTTTTTTCATCAATTTTGCCCTCACCGACCAAGTCAACAGCAATTTTAACTGCTGCTGCCGCCGTTCTCTTGCCGGTCCTGGTTTGCAGTAAGTAAAGCCGGTTGTTTTCAATGGTAAATTCAATATCCTGCATGTCTTTGAAATGATCTTCCAGTGTTTGGAAAATTTTAACCAATTGGTTAAAAACAGTTTCGTTGTCTTCTTTTAGTTTTTCAATTGGTTTCGGCGTCCTAATACCGGCAACAACATCTTCTCCTTGAGCGTTGATAAGATACTCACCGTAAAAACCCTGCTCACCGGTTGAAGGATTTCTAGTAAAGGCTACCCCTGTACCGGAGTCATCGCCCATGTTGCCAAAAACCATCGACTGGACATTAACGGCAGTACCGAAAATTTTACTCTCATCAATCTTGTTAATTTTCCGATAGTAAATCGCCCGCTGGTTGCCCCAACTGCTAAAAACGGCTTTTATTGCCCCATCAAGCTGTTTTGCCGCGTCATCAGGAAAATGCTTGCCGGCAACTTCAATCACTTTCTTGTACTGACCCACCAGTAATTTAAGATCAGCCTCGTCAAGCCCAGTGTCTTCTTTAATCCCCTTTTTGTTCTTAATTTCCTCTAAAACATGTTCGAAACAGTCATGGTCAACCCCTAAAACAACATTGCCATACATCTGGATTAATCTTCGGTAAGCATCCCAGGCAAAACGAGGATTGTCAGTTTTTTTAGCCAACCCTTCAACTGTTTGTACGGTCAAACCCAAATTCAAAATCGTGTCCATCATCCCCGGCATTGAAACTGCCGCACCGGAACGAACCGATACCAGTAATGGATTTTGAGCATCACCAAACTTTTTCCCCGTTGCCGCTTCGAGCTTCTTTAAATTCTTGTCTATTTCTGTTTGCAAGTTGGCAGGATAGTGCTTTTCTTCATCAAAAAAGCGGCAAACTTCAGTGGAAATAGTAAAACCGGACGGAACAGGAATACCAAGGTTCGTCATCTCAGCCAAATTGGCCCCCTTACCACCAAGGAGAGTCTTAAGGCTTGCTTTTCCTTCAGCTTTACCTTGGCCAAAAAAGAACACCATTTTATTTATGTTTTTACTCATCGGTTTTAAAAACTTTAAGAGAGTTTAATATATCCCCAAACGCCAAAGCCGGTCAAGGGGTTTTTATATTTGCAGGCCGAAAACCCTGAACTGTCAACTCAGAGATGAAGGCCAAAAAACATACTTCTCCGGCCGTTTCGGACCAGGAGACCCTGCAAGCTCTCGGCCTGCTGCTATAATCTTAAAAGAAAGAAAGTTCTGGACTTTTAGTCCGGAGAAGCTTATAAAATATCAGTCGTCAACGAACTGCCTTCCGGAGGTTTTACCAGAAAACCGGCAGGGATTCGGCCATTTAATGCTGCCACCGCAGCCGGGTTATTAATAAGTTCCGCTGTCGACACAACAGCAATACCATAAACACTCTGAGATTGTTCATCCACACCAGCAACAGGGACAACCCCTAATTTACCGGCACTTTTGCTCTCCAATACTTCCCCTACATTGACTGGTACCATTAATCCTCTTGGCCAGTCAAAACGCCAAATTTGTCTAAAACCTCGTTTCGCTCGATTCGTAAAAGCAACCGACAATGTTTCACCTCTGGCAATCAAAGAATAGCCTTCACCTTGCTTGCCAGCCAAAAACCATTTTGCCGGTAAAATTTCTGAATAACCGCTTTTGTCTTCACGACAGAGAAGCTTTGCTTTATGGTCAATATTGTCCCAATAAACAAACTGTCGAGGGTTTTCACCGTGACCACCCCAAAAAGTAATATCAAAAGGATAAAATGGTAAATATTCACCTGTCCGTCCGCCAAGCCAAGGAAGAGCAGAAGTTGTTCTTCTTTCTTTCGAACTATTAGCCCCTATCGTTTCACCAATCATCTTAGCAATAACTTATTAAAGGCAGGGAAAATAATAACCGAAGGATAAAACAACGGCAGTCAGTTGTCAAGAGGTGTTAAAAACCAAGCTTGCCCCAAATAGCGGCAAAATCAACCAATCTAGTTAAGTCATTAAGCGTTACTAAAACCATCAAGCCAATTAACAGGCCAAAACCAATAGTGTTAATCCAATTTTCAATTTCAGGTTTTGGTTTTCTACCGCTAATCACTTCATAAAGCAAGAAAACTAGTCTGCCGCCGTCCAAAGCCGGTAGAGGCAAAATGTTTAAAATTGCCAAATTGATAGAGAAAATGCCGACAAATTGAATTAGGTTAATTATTCCGGTTCTGGCTACTTGACCGGTAATCTGAATAATACCAATTGGGCCGGCGATATCTTGCGGCGCCGTTCCCTGAAAAACCAGATCGGTTACCATTTTGCCAAAAGCCGAAGCAATCAATATAGTCCAAGAAACGGCTTCCTTAATTCCCTCAACTGCTGCCCGAAAAGGCATCTGCCAAAAGGGGTATTTTTTCATTTCAAAGGAGGAAATAACCACTCCGGCCGGTCCTTCGTTTTCCGGCCAGTCAGTCCGGGGCACTAAAGTAAAAAGTTGTTCCTGGCCGTCCCTTTCAACGATTAAATCAACCGGCTCACCCTTTTTATCTCTGGTAATCCTGGCAAAAGTGTCAATCGCTTCTCTACCGGTGGTAAAATTGGTTAATTTTTCGCCATCAATAGCCAGCACTACATCAGCCGACTTTATCCCCACTTCTGCCGCCGGACTATTCTCTAAAACAGCAGCAATTGAAACCCGATTGGTTTCAGTGGGGATACCAACCACAGAATAAACGATGGTAAAACAAACTATTCCTAATAAAAAATTAAAAACCACTCCGGCTAAAATAATCGAGGCCCTTTTTATCTTTGACTTAGCCCAAAAAGCCCGCTTATTATCCTCGGTTTGTTTTCGGTGAGTCAGTTCTTCACCAAAAAGCCGGACAAAACCACCAAAAGGAATCCAGTTAACCGAATAAATCGTCTCGCCAATTTTTTTACCCAACAATCGCGGCGGCAAACCAAAACCAAATTCCTCGACTTTAACACCGGCTTTTTTAGCCGCCAAAAAATGACCCAGTTCATGAACCAGAACTAAAATCGACAAAACAACCGCAACGCTAACAAGAGTCAATAACATTGTTTGATTGTAACGGAAAAAACTTTAAAGAGATAGCAGTTCCTGTTCTTTTTGTTTACCGATAGTTTCAATCTTCCCATTAAATCCGTCAGTTAAATCCTGGACCTTCTTTTCCAGATCAAATTTTTCATCCTCATTTAATTCCTTGGCTTCTGACTGGCGCTTAATCTGGGCCATCATATCGCCCCTTTCCTGGCGGATCATCACTCTGGCCATTTCAGTTTTTTGACCAATAATTTTAGTTAGCTCCTGTCTTCTTTCTTCAGTTAAAGGCGGGATCGAAATCCGAACCACATCATTGTCGACATTAGCCGACAAGCCCAATTCCTGCCGGTTGCCAATTGCCTGTTGAATCTGGCTAATAATACTTTTGTCAAATGGGGAAACTAAAAGTTGGTTAGGGTCAGGAGCAGTAATCGACGCCAGCTCCACCAGTGGCATTTTAGTGTTATAAGCGTCAACCATTATCTTTTCAACTAAGGAGGGGTTAGCCCGACCGGCCTTTACTTGAGATAATTCGTCTTGCAGTAAGGCAAGCACTTTATCCATCTTGGCTTTAAGTTCGTCTAAATCAACCATACTGTAATCTTAGCAAAATTACTCACCTAAAACAAAACGGCCCATTTTGCCCAGTTCAACTTTTTCACCGGTTTTACCAGCCAGCTCTTTAATTAGTTCGTCAATGGTTTTTTTCGGATCACGAATCCATGGTTGGGATAACAATTCCGCTTTAGTTTCAGGAGCCATCGCCGCTATCTGCATTGCCAGTTCTTTAGCCAGTTGTCCAAATTCATCAGTCCTGGCAACAAAATCAGTTTCGCAATTTAGCTCAGCTACAGCCATTATTTGTCCTTGATTATGAGAGTAAGCGAAGATAATCCCCTGTTTAGCTTGACGATCGGCTCTTTTATCGGCTGACTTAATCCCTTTTTGCCTTAACCATTCCTCAGCTTTTTTCATATCACCGTTAGTTTCTTCCAAAGCTCGGCGGCAATCAGCAACGCCTGCTTGAGTTTTGTCCCGCAAAGTTTTAATTTCTTTAATACTGATCACTTACCGCTTTTCTCCTTTGGCTTGGTTTTCTTTTCAGTTTTCTTTTGACCAGCTTTCCTGCCTTCAGTGATTGCATCAGCCAAAAAACTAACAATAAATTTAATCGAACCGACAGCGTCGTCGTTGGCCGGGATTGGATAATCAACTAAAGATGGATCAGAATTAGAATCAACTATCGCCACAACCGGAATTCCGGCTTGCTTGGCTTCTTTAATGGCCACTTCTTCTCGAACAATATCAACCACCAATAGTCCGTCAGGCAAATCTTCCATTGTCTGCAAGCCACCGACAATCCGATCAAGTTTGGTAATTTCTCGGTCAAAATCAAGCTGTTCCCTTTTGGTATATTTCTTTAATTCACCAGCTTCTTTTTGCTCTTTTAATTTCTTTAATCTTCTCACCCGGCTGCCAATCTGCTGCCAGTTGGTTAGTGTACCTCCCAGCCAGCGATTAGTAACATATGGCATACCGGCTCTTTTGGCTTCTTCGGTAACCACCGCCTGCGCCTGTCTTTTACAACCGACAAAGACAACAACTTTATCCTGAAACGCCAAATCATAAAGAAACTGAGCCGCTTTTTCCAGTTGTTCCTTGGTTTTAACTAGGTCAAAAATATGAACACCGTCTTTTTTATCAAACAAGAAAGGCTTGGCTTTCGGGTGCCAACGCTTAGCTTGGTGGCCAAAATGACAACCGGCTTCCAATAGATCGTTTAAATTCGCTTTTTTCATTTAATTTTTTTCTTTCAAGTCAGGCGATTTTAACACAAGCCCTGCTGCCTTTTCAACCAAGATCAGCGCTTTGGGCCATGAGTCGGCCCTCGACGGCGGCGAATAAATCGCTCATCGGGAGATGACGAGATTAAACTTCCTCCAAGGGGCAACCGACCAGCTTCTGTAGGTTTAAAAATAATTGCCGGCGGCTGGCTAACCATTTGTTTCTCCCTAAGCTGAATCTCCGGACCAATGCGAAAAGCCACTATTTTTTTTTCCACCAAATTTCTACCTCCTACCAGTTGAACCAAAACCGCCTTGTCCTCGTTGACTTGAATCTAAATCACTGACTTGTCTAATTTCTATTTTTGGTAATTTAACCAATAAACCCTGAGCTATTTTGTCACCTTTTTTAAATTGATAGCTCTTGTCGGCAAAATTAATTAAAACAATGCCCCACTCACCACGGTAACCACTGTCAATCACTCCAGCTAAAACATCAATACCTCTCTTTACCGCCAAGCCAGACTTCGGCTTGACAATAACACTGTAGCCAGTTGGAATTTGTGAACTTATACCAATTAAGAAAGTATGGCGTTCTTGCGGCTTAAGTTGATAATCTTCCAGACAGAAGAGGTCGAAACCGGCGTCTCCTTCTTGGGCAAACTTAGGCATAATTGCTTCGCTTCTAAGTTTTTTAAAAAGCAGTGTTATTTTCATTCCTCTCTTTATTAAAACAGACCAGCCAATTCTTTGCAATAACAGCTATAGGTTAAACACAATAAAGACTATAAGGCATATCTTATGAAAGTCATGCTATACAGGCAAAAATTAAATGTGGATAAGTCAATGTGAATAAAAAGACTTTTTTGGGGATAAGATTAACCAATAAAAAAGAAGGGTTTAATACCCTTCTTTACAATTTCCTTTTTAAGAGGTAATTTACTCTTGTTTATCTGTTTTTGGTTTTTTCCATGAGGCCCATTTGCATTTAGGCCAATTAGAACAGCCGTAAAATTGCTTGCCCTTCCTAGTCCTCCTAACAACAACATCACCTTGGCACTCAGGGCACTTAACGCCCTTAATCTTTAGGATAAAAGGGGCGGTATACTTACAATCAGGGAAGCGGTCACAAGATAAAAACTTGCCGAAACGGCCAATCCTAATCACCAATTCACCTTTTTTACACTCAGGACACTTAACGCCGGTTTTTTCTGTTGGCACAGCTGTTCTTTTGCTTTTTTCACTGACCGTAGCCAGTTTCTTTTCAAAAGGGCCGTAGAAATTGCCCAGCAGTTTCTGCCAATCCTCCGCACCCTTGGCAACATTATCCAAACCGTCTTCCATCTGCGCCGTAAACTCAAAATCCATTACTTTGGGAAAATATTCAACTAAAAAGTCATTAACCGTTATCCCTAGTGCTGTCGGCTTAAAACGACCCTCCTCTTTTTCGACATACTGCCTGGCTTGAATAGTAGAAACAATTGGAGCATAAGTACTAGGCCGGCCGATGCCCCTTTTTTCCAATTCCTTAATTAAGGTTGCTTCGCTAAAACGAGCTGGTGGTTGAGTAAATTTCTGGCTTGGCTCCAGTGACTTCAGTTCAACTTTTTCGCCCTCTTTAAATTTAGGCAGTAAATTTTCCTGTTTTGCTAGCGAATCTTTGTAAAGTTCGAGCCAGCCAGAGAAATTAAGCGACTTACCGTCAGCACGAAAATCATAAATTTCTTTACCGACTTTACCGGCAACAACAATAATTAATTTATCCCAAACAGCCGGATTCATCTGCGAAGCAACAGCCCGCTTCCAGATAAGCGAATAAAGCCGCTTTTCATCACTATTACTGATCTTTGCTTTTAACGGCGACAGGTTAACCTTGGTTGGCCTAATCGCTTCGTGAGCTTCCTGGGCATTTTTCGATTTAGTTTTGTAAAAAAACGCCTTGGCAGGCAAAAAATTAGGACCAAAATCTTTGTTAATTAACGCCCTAATTGCCTCAACCGCCTTGGTGCTTAAAGAAAGCGAGTCTGTCCGGTGGTAAGTAATCAGACCTTTTTCATAAAGCCCCTGAGCTGCCCTCATTGTCCTTTTGGAAGTAAAACTGAACTTAGCGACAGCTGACTGTTGTAAAGTGGAAGTAGTAAAAGGCGGCACTGGTCTTTGCTCAACTCTTTTTTCTTCTACTGCACCAATAGAGTAATCGGCCTGTTTTAATTTAGCCAACACTTCTTTGGCTTGTGATTCTTTGCCTACTTCTAGTTTTTTACCGTTCTTTTTAATTAATTTAGCTACTAATTGCTGTCTTGAGCCTTCCTGGCTCAAAAAGGTTCCCAAAACTTCCCAATACTCCTGAGGTTTAAAAGCTTCTATTTCCCTCTCTTTATCAACAATCAGCCTAACAGCCACTGACTGAACCCGACCGGCCGAAAGACCACGGCGAATTTTACGCCACAATAATGGTGAAAGTTTATAACCAACCAGTCTATCCAAAACCCTCCTGGCCACCTGAGCATCAACTAGTTTCAAGTCAATCTTGCCGCCTTTTTTTAGCGCCGCCTTAATGGCCGGACTGGTAATCTCATGGAAAACAGCCCGGACAAACTTAGTTGCCGGTTTTTTGTCTTCTTTAAGAAGAAAGGCATGATAAGCAATCGCCTCTCCTTCTCTGTCAGGGTCAGTCGAAAGGTAAACCTTATTAGCCTTTTTTATTTCGTTTTTTAAAGCCTTAACAGTATCTTTTTTCTTATCGAGCCAGTCATATTGAGGCTCAAACTTAATTCCTCGGCCCTTCTTTTTAATTTCAATACTAAGCTTCTTTTTCGGCAAGTCACGAATATGGCCCATGGTCGAAAGAACCTTGTAATTTCCTCCTAAAAAACGCGAGATTGTTTTAGCCTTGGTTGGTGATTCAACTATTAGTAAGTCCATAAAGCCTTTAAACAGAACATTAAACTACCATAAAGATAAAAGTCAAACAAGCTCTTGATAAATATCATCGGCCGTTTCAACTAATTTCGCCCCTTGTTTTATTAATAGGTTAGGCACAAATGAAGCCGGTTCATCAGCTCGGCCGGATAGGGCAAAAACCTCCCTGCCCTGGTAAGCAGCCAACTTGGCGGTGATCATCGTTCCCGACCATTTTCTACCCTCAATCACCAAAACTCCCCGGCTTAAACCAGAAACAATTCTATTCCGCCAGGGAAAATTTTCTTTTTTCAATGGAAAGCCAAGGGGAAATTCTGACAAAATTAACCCGCCTTGCTTTACTATCTTTCTGGCCAAGTTTAAATTAGTTGGCGGATAAACCCGGTCCAAGCCAGTTCCCATAACAGCAATCGTTTTACCTTGATATTTTAAGGCAGCCAAATGAGCAGCACTATCAATCCCCTGTGCCAACCCGGAAACAATGACAATTTTCTTTTTAACTAAATTGCTTACTAACCTTGAGGTCATTTTCTTGCCATAGGCAGTTGCTCTTCTTGAACCAACTACAGCCAAACAAGTCTCTTTTAATAGTCCCAGCCGGCCTTTTCCGTATAATAGAAAGGGCGGATCATCAATATTTATTAAGCTAGTTGGGTAATTTTTATCGCAGTAAGATAAGCAGTCAATCTTGTTTTCACGCAAGCGAAGAAAATACGAAGACAAATCAAATTTTAAAGCAAATAAGGCCAGCTGGTTGGCCCTCTTTGAAGACAAACCGGCCCTAATCAACTCCCCCGTTCCAGCTTTCCAGGCTGTTTCCAAAGTCAAAAACTTGTCTTTAAGTAAAAAAAATTCTCGCGGACTTAGGCCAAAAGCGGAAAAGCCCAACTGAACCAATTTTTCCTGATCGGCAGATCGAGGCATCTAGAAATAATTGTAGCAACTGCTATTTATTTTTGAAACCAAAAATCAAAAATTTCCTTGGCGATTGGAGCGGCCTTTTCAGAGCCTTCACCGGCTGATTCCAAAACCACCGTCACTACAATCTCTGCCTCATTGGCTGGAGCGTAAGCGGTAAACCAAGCATGAGTTTGGTCATCTAAGTCACCGAATTCAGCCGTTCCCGTCTTGCCGGCTACTTTTGGCTGATAATCAAAAAAGGCATAAGCAGTTCCGCCAGGTGCGGTCACCTCTTCCAGCCCTTTCTTAACTAATGTCAATGTTTCTTCTTTTAAACGCAAATCACGACAGTCTATTTGTTGAGCCAGGTTCACCTTCGGTAGACAGAGTTTGCCGTTGGTGGCAATAGCGCTGGTCATTGTATTAACTTGAAGCGGCGTGGTTAACAAAAAACCCTGACCGATAGCCAAATGATAAGTGTTACCTAAAAACCAGCTTTCTCCCCTAGTTTCTTTTTTACTCTTTGGGTCTAAAACCAATCCCGATACCTCACCGGGAAGATCAATGCCGGTTTTTTGGCCTAAATTAAATTGCCTGGCCCAAAAAGCCAATTTTTCCGCACCAATCCATTCACCTAGCTTGTAAAAAAAAGTGTCGGTTGATCTTTTTAGCGCCGTTATCAAGTCTATTTTGCCCTCAACCCGGCCATACTGAGTAAAATACCAGTTACGATAAACAAAATCATTAACCTCGATCCGGCCAGTATCTTCATAAACAGTCTGCCGGTCAACTTTTCCCTCCTCGATTCCTGCCACCGAGGTAACAATTTTAAAAGTTGAACCGGGCGGATAATTAGCTCCGATGGTTCGGTTGAACAAAGGCAAATTTTCATCGAGTAAAATTTTTTCTGCCTGATCGTTACCTGATTTATCGAAAGTTAAATTAGTCAACAAATTAGCATCAAAAGCCGGTGATGATACCAATGCTAATATGTAACCGCTCTTAGCCAAACTTACTACTACCGCTCCTTTTTGATGATCAAGCAGCTGGTAAATTTTCTGACTTAATTTGGCATCAATCGAAAGCTTAAGCTGTCTACCCGGCTGTGGTTCAACTTCACTAATAACTTTTATCTGTGAACCGTTAGCGTCAGTTTCTATTAACTTACCACCGGGCTGTCCGCGTAAAAGCCAGTCATACTGCTGTTCTATCCCGCCACGGCCGACTAAATCACCCAAACGATAATTACCGGTCGTTACCTCTTCTTGATCAACTTCACCTAAATAGCCCAAAAGATGACTTAAACTTTCTGGGTAAAGATATTTCCTACCAACATCTTGCCGTAATTGATCTGTTTTCCCTACCGCCTCTAAATTAAGCATTGCCAGCCGATCAACCAATTGCCAGGAAACAACGGCACCAGTTTCATCTTTAACCGCCTGACGAAAAACCGGTACATTTTGCACCAATGGTAAATCATTCCGGTCAAGGATAATCCCGCGCGGCGACGGAATAACCACTTGTCTGATTCGGTTACCTTCCGCCAAAGCTTTGTTTTTCTCTCCTCGAATTATCTGCAGTTCAAATAAACGGCCCAGGAGCAGAAAAAAAACAATTCCCAAAGCTGCTAAAAAAACAAAAACGCGCTGATTGTCTCTCATTTTTTTGACCTTAAATCAATTTTTAAACCCCTTTGACCAATCAGAAAATAACTCAACAGCAAATCAACCGCCAATACCAGTAAGACCAGGGCTAAGCTGCCTCCCAACCGCCACCGACCTTGAATTATAAAATCATAAGCCAAACTGGCAAAAAAAGTCAGCAGAGCAATAAAGGTTAAATTTTTAGCAAAAAAGCGCCGTTGATAAAGCAGGTAAAAAAAAGCAGTTAACAGAAAAAAGGCTGATGATAAACCCCACCAACCGCCACTAATTAAATCCAAGCAAAAACCAAACAAGAAAGCCAGAATAAAAATTCGCTGGCCAAATGAGCTAAAAACCATAATTAAAATCAGCAGGCCCAAAACCAAATTCGGCAAACGAAAACTGACTTGCAGTAAAGTCAAAATTAAAAAGATCAAAAAAAGCAAAAAGTTTTTCATTTTTATTTTATTGATGGTAAACAACAAAAACTTCCCTTAACCGTTGTGAGTCAACCAGTGGTAAAACCAAGGCAGTTTGATAAACGGCAGTTTTATCACTGCTAACCTCGTCAATCCGGCCGATTAATAAATCCGGCAACAGCCCGGCTTCGCCTAAGCTGACCACTAAATCACCTTTGGCGATTTTCTCTTCCTGAAGAACCTTTTCCAATCTCAAGCGGTTTTGACCCAGGCCAACCAAAAGTCCTTTGGCCTTGATCTCGTTTTTTGAATCTTTGGCCTTAACCGCTACCGGTATTTTAACGCCGTTTTTATCAACCAATTCAACCAAACTGTCAAAATGATTAGTTTTTAAAATCCGGCCGACTAAAACATTATTAACTACTACTGTCATCCCTTCAGACAAGCCAAGAGAACTGCCAGCGTTAACTCGTAAATTTTCTCCCCAGCCAATAACTTTAACAGCAGCAAATTTCCAAGAGGGCGGCAATGGCGAAGAAAGTAAATCTTTTAATCTTTGGTTTTCTTGCTCTAGTTCAATTATTCTCCCCTCGTCAACCGACATCACCGCCAGTTGTCGGCGAAGCACTGTCATCTCTTCTTCCCGACTAGGCCAGGAAACAACAAAAGAAAAAAAGCCGTAAACATTAAAAGACATGTTTTTAAAAGGAATTGAAATCAAAACAAACGGCCGTGATAAAAAGCCTTTTATGCCAACTAAAAAACCAACCCTCTCTCCCCAATACAAAAAAAAGGAAAACACCAACAAAAAAAGGAATAAAAACAACCAACCCTTCTTTTCAAACAAGGCCATATCCCATTCTACCATTTGGCAGAATCTTCAATTTTGAGAAAATTGTTATCTTAGTCCCCCAGTGACTTTAACTTGATGAAGCAGTTTTTCGTCTTCCAGTAACCGACCACAGCCCTTAACCACTGCTGTCATCGGCTCATCAGCCACCCAAACCGGCATCCTGGTACTTTCAGCGATCAATTTATCTAAATTTCTTATTTGGGCGCCGCCGCCGCACAAAACAATGCCCTTATTGACAATGTCGCTTATCAGCTCCGGTGGTGTTTCTTCAATAAGATCAGCAACTGCCTCCATAATCTGGCTGATAACCGGCCCAATCGCCTCTCTAATTTCCTCACCACTAATCTTGATTGATTTTGGCAAGCCTGATTCCAGATCACGACCGCGAAAAACCTGACTCTTATCGGTTTTATCTTGAGCACTCTTAGTTGCCGAACCAAGCTGAATTTTCATTTCCTCGGCGCTGCTAAGGCCAAAAAGAACCGAATGTTTCATTTTTAAAAAATTGACAATCGCCTCATCCATTTCCCGACCGGCAATTCGCAAACACCGTTCAATGATAATCCCTCCCAGCGAGATAATGGCAATTTCCGTTGTTCCACCGCCGATATCAATAATCAAGTTGCCACCCGGTTTGTCGACTGGAATTTTTAAACCGATCGCCGCTGCCATTGGTTCTTCGATAATGAAAGCCTGTCGTGCTCCGGCTGACAAGCAAGCATCTTGAACCGCCCGTCTTTCAACTTCAGTCACGCCGGAAGGAATACCAACCACCACCTTCGGCCGGGGAATTTTAGGAATCAAACCACCACCTTGATGAACTTGTTTAATAAAATATTCCAACAGCCCCTGGGTAGCATCAAAATCGGCAATCACTCCGTCTTGCAACGGTGAAACCACTTCTAAAAGCGGCGGAGTTTTACCAAACATTTTTTTAGCCTTGGTGCCAATTGCCAATACCTGTTTAGTTTTTTTCTGCCGGGCAACAATCGAAGGTTCATTAATAACAATCCCTTTGCCTTTGACCGTTACCAATGTGTTAGCGGTTCCCAGGTCGATCCCTAAATCATAAGTAAAAAAGGAAAAAAGACTATCGAGCATAATGTAAATCAATTCTAGCATAAGCCAAGCGGTTAACTTTTCGTTTTGCTATACTTTTTTTAATGAAAAAATATATTTCTTTTTTAGATAAAGTTATCGAAATCGCTTTTACGACTGTTTTTTTTCTAATACCGTTAATCTTTCTCCCCTTCACCTTTGAGCTATTTGAATTTAATAAAATCATGCTGCTTTGGACATTGGCAGTCTTTATTATCAGCGCCTGGGCGGTCAAAAGTATTTTATTGAAAAAAATCATTTTTAAAAGAACCTTCTGGGATATCCCGCTGGCGATATTTCTTTTCAGCCAGCTGGTAAGCCTAATTTTTTCGATTGACCCCTACACTTCCTTTTGGGGTTATTATTCCCGTTTTAACGGCGGCTTTCTATCATTGGCTGTTTATGCCCTTTGCTATTGGGCTTTTGTCAGTAACTTAAGTAAAAAACAAACCGGCAATGTTTTAAGCTTGGGACTGTTGTCGGCGGCAATAGTCTCGGTTTATGGAATTTTTGAACATTTCGGCCGAAGCTTCAGTTGTCTTGCCGTCACCGGCCAGCTTGACACTAACTGCTGGGTTCAAGATGTTCAGGCTCGGGTTTTTGCTACCCTAGGCCAGCCCAACTGGCTAGCGGCCTTTTTAGTCGGCCTAATTCCTTTTTCTTGGCTAGGAATTACCAAAAAAAAAGTTAAAACCAAAATTACTTTTATTATCCTCTTTTGTCTTTTTTATATAAATCGGA
>CAZZNI010000007.1:0-40086 GCA_964655765.1 uncultured Gammaproteobacteria bacterium | reverse complement strand
TTCCTTTGCATCCCCTGGAGCCACCACCAGCCTGGGAAACTCACCGTGGCCAATGTTAAGAGCAAAATTCAAATCCCCTTGGGAAGTATAAGTCGGCACACCGGTAGACGGACCAGACCGTTGTGATAGATACGCCACCAATGGCAGCTCGCTAATTCCCTGCAGGCTTAAAGCCTCGGCCATCAGCCCCATGCCACCACCAGAAGTGCCGATCATGGTTAAATCACCGGCAAAAGAAGCTCCTAAGGCGGCATTGGCGACCGCTATTTCATTTTCTAGCTGAACCGCTTTAACACCGGTCTCCTTTTGTGTCTTTTGTAAAAAGGAAAGCACGGCAGTTGCTGGTGTCATCGGATAGGCAAAATAGCTTTGTAAACCGGCTTGCAAAGCACCAACAGCAATCGCCTCATTACCGGTCAAGAAAAATCTTTCCTTAGGATTTTTAAAGGAAAACTGGGCAATCGGAGCAGTAGCCAAATCATAACCTAATTTTGCCGCTTTAATTGCCATTCCTTTGCCAAATTCTTTTTTTAAAGTCATCTCCAATGGTTTAAAATCAAGCCCCAAAGCCTTAAAAACAATGCCCAAAAAAACATTATTACCAACCACCGGTTTAGCCTTTAATTGGTGCAAAATTTTTTCAACTTGATGAACACCAAAAACCAAACCCTTTTTAGAAAGTCTTTTTTGGTGCAGTTCAATTGTCTGCTGGTCGAGAGCAATAATTAAATCAACCGTCCACTCATGGGAAGCAATATCAGTTTCGGAAATTTTTAAGATATTGAAGTTATGGCCACCGCGAATAAGTGAAGGATAATCTCGGTAATTAAAAGCAAAGCCGCCGGCGGCAACTACCGCTAACCCAAGTAAGTGAGAAGTCTTGCCTACTCCTGCTCCAGCCGGCCCACCGATTAAAACATTCACTTCCATCGTTTTTCCATTCTACCACACCCTCCACCCCCGGGGTGGCAAACAATCAGTGCATAAAATGTTGAAACTAACTGCGTTATTTGAAATGAAAATTTATCTGGGTATCCATAGCTTTGGCAATTCTTTTAAGAAAAGCCAGTGAGGGGTTGCCGTTCATGCTTTCAATCCTGGAGATAGCCGCTTGAGAAGTTTTAACTTTTTTGGCCAGTTGCCGTTGAGACAAATTTCTTGCCAGTCTTTCGGCAATTATTTGTTTGGCTATCTGATACTCCACTTCAGTTTCTTCCCAAGCCTTTTTAAAAGCAGGGTTTTTCAGCCTCTTCTTTAAGTCTTGTCTAAAAGTATAAACTTTTCTCATAAACTCATGATATCATATGTGATATCAAAGCCAGGCTTGATAACCCAGCCCGACACAACCTTCCATCCCGGTGGTGGACATAAAAAAGCCATAAAAAAACACCCCGAAGGGTGTTGGTTCTAAAAAGGAAAAGCCTCAGCAAAAACTGCGATTTAAAATCACAAACTTTGATGAAGCCCCGAACCGGTTGGTTTTTTTCAACCTATACCGGTTCGGGGTTTTGATAAAGAAAGCGCAATTTGGATCACGGGATCAAGATGCTACGGGCGAACGCCGTACGCTTGTTCAACTTCATCCCAGGTCAACACTTGAACAGGCGCTTCCCAAAGATGGAAAGACTGGTACTTATCCCCCATGTGTGGAACATTCACTGCATAAACATCACCCTGGCTCGGATCAGGAGCTAGAACATGGCCGTCCTCCGCGAGGTGCCTCCATATCATCGGCCGAGAATCTTCTCCTAAAGGCAAAATCGACCACACAAACAAGTCGGGCGCGTTCGCGTGCCAATTAGGATTTTTCCACCACCTGTAGGGCTCACCATCTGGATCAAGATCGATTGTCCAGATGTCACTCCACCATGTTTCTGTTGGGGGAAGACCCTTAACATCTGTCGATATTGGTTTCAGATCCATGTGTAGCCACTGAACGATGTATGCATACGCTTCTGCCCAAGCAATTTCGAAGTCGTAACCATACTTGCCTTTCACCCAAGCCGAGACCGACTGCCAGGTGTCGCCATACGCATACGCCCAATCGTCCCCACCTTGGCCACTTATCGGTATCGTTACTTGTATCTGGCCGTTACCGAGAAGCTTCACTTCACCGTTACCGTATTTCTGAACGAAGTCGCCTTCCGGTGGGACATAGACATTCGTCGTATTACCGTTCACCGAAGCGTAACCTAAAAGGTCATAGTTCCACGACGCTCCCGGGTTTTTTCCTTGCGCATACGCAAACGCAGCAGAATCGACAGTGATCACCGCCGTTCCGGTCCAACTCTCATTCTGTTTACAACCCTCGGGGACATTCAGCTCTACGGTTACCCCGGGAACCACCTTCGCAAACACAACCGGTTTCGGTGGTGGGGGCGGACATTGCGGCTCACAGGCAAGCGCTGAAGAAGCCGGAAGAACCATCGACAACAACAACAATCCCAACAGTACCCTCGAAAACCAGTGTTTCATCTCAAATCTCCTTTCACTTTCAACTGAAAGACACAACTCCAACACAAGCTAAAACTGACCGACATTCCGAGGAAAAAAATTTCTATAGGCATCCCTCCTTAAAAAATTTATGGTTTAAAGCCGGAGATGGAGTCCACTTTTAGTCAACCCCAATTCAGGCTTTAAACCGTTTTCAAGAAGGCGTACCTTTTTTTATTGCGCTCTCTTTATTTTAAAGTGCAAAAACAAAAAGTTTTAACAGAGCTTCTCTGCTAAACTTTCTCGTTCTTAAGGCGGATTTTATTATTATTTTTTTTACTTGTCAAGTCCGATAGTATTTTCAAGGTATATTCAACAGCTAGCTGTATAGGGCAATTTAACTTAAAAATGCCCGGTTAAAAGAAGATATAGTATTACTCTTTTCTTAAAAACAAAACAGCAAGGAGTGTGGTTAGTGGCACGGTTAAAACCAGTCCAATGCTGCCAAGCAACATCCTAACTATTTCTTCAGCCACCATTTCGTAGTTGATGGCCTGGAGAATTGTAAGTTGGCTATCTTTAAAAAGCAGTAGCAATGGTAATGAAGCGCCGGTATAAACCAGGATAAGAGTATTGATCATCGAGGCAATGTGATCCTGGCCGACTTTCATTGCCTTTAAAAAAAGTTCTTTTGTTTTTAATTTCGAATCGGTTTCTTTGAGCTGCTGGACTATCGCCGCTTGAGATACAGCCACATCGTCTAAAATACCTAAAGTGCCGATAATCACTCCTGCCAACAGTAGTCCCCTAAAGTCGTTTATTTTGGCTCCGGTGGCTTTTAAAAAGCCGGCTTCTTCTGAAGCAAAGCCGGTAAAATGACCAAGGTCAAGAAAAATTTTACTAAGAATCAAGGTCACCACCAGTGAGATAAAAGTGGCACTGATAGCGGCAAAAGTTTTTTTATTAACTCCGTGAGAAAGAAAAAAGAGCACCGGAACAAGAATAAAAAGGGTCAGAATAATTGTTGTTAAGGGATTGCCCCCCTGATAAAGCTGCGGCAGTAAAAAATAAAAAACGACTAAAAAAGAAATTCCCAAACTTAAAAAAGAAGCCAAGCCCTTAAGCCGGGCAACAGCAATAACTAGTATTAGTAGAATTAAAAAAAGATAAAGCAGTGATGACCGACGGACATAATCGGCAATAAAATAGCTGGTTTCTCCCCCTGAGCCGGAAGGTAGTTCGGTTTTGGTAATCACCAACTTGTCTCCCTGGCTATATTTCTTCTCACCGGCAAAAGGCAAACTGCTGGCGGTAATATTAATAATTTTTATCTCATCTTCCGGGGCAGTTATTCTTATTTGAACAGACTGGTTAAGATACTGGTTGCTGTCCTGATTAATAATTTCTTCACTTAAAATAGCAATTATTTCTCCTTCAAGAGTTTTTTCCACCACTTCCTGAGCCAAAACAGTCGACGGCCGGAAAAAACCGGCAGCCAATAAAAATAGAAGGAAAACAATGATCCGTTTCATTCAGTTATTTTTTTAAGATTAGCATAGATCACTTCAATTTCCTTTCTAGCCTTCAGATTTGTATCGGTAATCGGAGTCAGGTTGCTTAGAGCTTGGAAAATTTTTTGATCATAACTGATGGTGCTGATAAACCTGGCTTGGTGTCTTTCGGCCCAACGGCTGATAGCCTGGCTGTTAGTTTTATTAATATCGAACTTGTTAATCACCAGCCCGAAAGGGATTTTAAAATTGTCAACCAGCCCAAAAGCCTGTTTAAGATCGGCAAAGCCGCTGGGGGTTGGTTCGGTTACCAGCAGGGCAAAATCGGCATCTTTGACAGCAGCAATAACCGGACAGCCGGTACCGGCCGGCGCATCAATCAGTAAAATCGTGGCCGGTTGCTTCTCCGCCTGTTCTTTCAAAAAATCAACAATTTTACCCGAGCCGGTTTGGCCCGGCAATAACTGGGCGCTTAAAAGCGGTATCCCTGACTTAGTGGTGCCACTTTTAAAAAAAGCGTTTTGCTGTCGTTTTAACGCTACCGCCCCGACCGGACAAACAAACTGGCAAACCCCGCAACCTTCGCAAGAAAAGGGCTTTATCTTAAAAGTGCCTTTTATTTTTTCCACCGCTGAAAAAAAACAATTTTGCTGGCAGCGACCGCAGTGGATACATTTTTTCTGATCGATAACCGCTTGTTTAGTCAAAAAAAGCGCTTTGGAGTTGGTAAAATCAACCCCACCAAACCAAAGGTGAAGGTTAGAAGCATCAACATCAGCATCCAGGCAAACAATTTTTTGTTTCTCCTTTTTAAACAAAAGCGCCAAGCTGGAAGCAATCATCGTTTTACCGACTCCACCTTTACCGGAAAGAACTACCAATTCCATTGAATACCTCCAGTGTCAAAATCAATTAATTTACCTCGTGCGTAATGGTTAACTAATTGTTTTGAGTAGGCCAGCTTAAGAGCGGTTTTAATTTTTTTGCTTTTTAAAAATTGCTCGATTGGTTCTATCTGACCCAGGTCATACTGGTTAATAACTGCCCGAACCGGAATCTTTAACTTGTTGTTAACCAAATCATAACTCAACTTCAAATCATGAAGTCCCAAAGGAGTGCTTTCAGTAACCAGTAAAGCCTGGTCAATCCCCAACAACGCCTGTATTACTGAACAATGCAAACCGGCGGCAGTATCAATGATGACAAAATCAGCTTTTAGTTGACGGGCTTTTTCCAACGCCACTTTTTTCAAACTAACAACCAAGGGACCAGTCTCTTCAACAATACCATTGGTTTTGCCGGTTAAAAGGGTCAAATTTTTATTAAGCTGTTTTTTAAAAACAAAGCCGATGGTTTGCTTTTCTTCCTCAATCGCCCCAACAGGGCAAACTAAACGGCAAAGACCGCAGTGGGCACAAAGCTCCGGCAAAACAAAAGGAATTTTATCTTTTGGCTGAAACAAGGCATGATCGGGACATTTTTTAACACACAAGCCGCAACCAGTACACTTTTGGCTATTAATTTTCGGCAAAAAGGCTTTAATTGTTTTAATTTTTTTACCCAGCAAGCTGTTTAACAGCAAATAGTCGTTCGGGCATTCAACATCAGCGTCAACCAAAACTACTGTCTTTTTTTGCCTTATGAGAGTCAAGGCCAGCAGTAAAGCAATGGTTGATTTACCAACTCCACCCTTGCCACCGGTAACGCCAATTATTTTCATTGTTCTTTTTTGGTTGGTTTTTGCAATGGTTTTAATTCTTGATTCAAAAAAGCCGACAAGGCCTTTTGGGCAGTTGTCGCCCGGCTTTCAAATAAATCAAACAGGTTTTGCCTTAAAGCCAAAAAGGCAATCTCACCAATGTTGGGAGTAATGACCGCTTCACTCTTTTGTTCAGTCAAAAGCTTGGCGGCTTTTAGTCCAGCTTTTAACTTGTCTTTGGCAAATGGATTGTCAAGAAAATAAAAACCCTTTACCTGACCGGCTTTCAAATTGACAAAAAGGAAATATCGGCTTCGACCAAACGAAGCAGCCAGTTTTGAATCAAGACCGTTTTTAGTTTCTACCGGCAAACAAAGGTGAAGAAAGTCACTCTTATGGGGCTCAACATGGACAACCACTGATTCTAGTTGAGGGAACTTTGTCTTTAACCGATCCTCAATTTTTTCAGCCAAATCATGAGACTGATTAACATTAATCTGCTTTCTCACCCCGACTGTCAAACTGCCAATCAAGAAAGGGCCTGATCGTCTTAACTTTAAATCTAAACAATCTTCAACACCGTCAACCTTAAGCACTTCTTGGCTAATGGCAATTTGCAATTCCTCCTCGGGAGCAACATCCAAAAGCGACAGCAAGCCGTCTCTCGCCGCCTCAAAGGCAACTTTTAACAACAAGACAGCAATAACAATAGTAACCAAGCCTTCAACATAAGGGATCTGCCAAAAACTTAAAACAACGCTGACAAAAACTAGGCTGGAAGAGAAAATATCATTTCTCTTATCAAGGGCGTTGGCAAGCAGTGACCGAGCCTTGGTTTGATCGGCAACCACTTTTAAATAACGATAGGAAAAAAAATCAACTCCGATGGCAACTAAAGCGATAACGAAAGCAATAATCGGCAAGTCCAGCCGGGAAACTTCGAAAAGTTTGCTGTAACCTTCTTTAAAAAAAGACAGGGCAACCCAAAAAATGAATAAGCCGACGATCAGCGTTGCTAAATCTTCGGCTTTATAAAAACCGTAAGCAAATTGACGGCTTTTTTTCTTACCGGCAATTTTAAGCCCCAAAAAAGAAGTTAAAGTTGACAGCAAATCAGTCGCCGAATGAAAACCGTCAGAAAGCAGTACTAATGAACCGGTTATTAAACCGGCGGTAATCTTCAACACAGAAACAGCCGCCACTATTAAAGTGATCCGCCAGGCCGCTTGTTGGCCTTTTTTCAATAACGCTTCAACTGTCAATTTATTGTCTCCCTCCTTGAAAACCCGGTCCAAAAAAATCACCAGCTTTGGATTCTTTCAACTGACCGGTTTTTAACTTTTCAATCACCTGATCGATAGTTAAATCGGTTACACCTAAAAACAACTTGACCGCTGATTGAGCCAAAACCTGAGTTGCTTTTGGCCCCAAATTACCAGCGACAATTGCTTCAACCCCCCTATCAACCACGATTTGAGCTGAACTGATACCGGCGCCATGAGCAGCTTCAGTGGCTTCGTTTTTAACGAATTCTAATTCATCGGTTTTTAGATCAACTAGAGCAAAAAACGGACAACGACCAAAGCGAACATCAACCAAACTGTCTCGACTGTTACTACTGGCAGCAATAGCTACTTTCATTACCTCACCTCCTTTTTTTTATTATATATCTAAAACTAGCGCTGTCTGATCATCGGGCTGGCGCATTTCGGACACTTCTGCTGATAACACGGTACACCGACTTGATGCAAGGCAACATGCTGGCATTCTGGATTAGTGCAAACACACTCCCCCCCCGGACCGGCAGTAAACTGGCCGCCCATCCGTCCGCGGCCTAAACCCTGGCCTCGGCCCAAGCCTCGACCGCCTCCTCGACCTCTTCCAAAAATCATCTTATTTTCTCCACCTCCCTTCAAATTAATTGCCCTGCCTAAAACTAGACTGGTGGCAATTTTTTTTCTAGCTGTTAATAAAATTCGATGTAAAGTGCTCTGGGAAACAGCCATCTGCTTGGCTGATTCAAGCTGGTCCTTGCCCTCCATGTCAACCAGCCGAATTGCCTCCAGTTCGTCTTCAGCCAAAACTTCTTCTTTCAAATCACTTAAAAAAACACCGCGCGGTTTAAAATAGGTTATTTCCGGTAAAAAACCGACTCGTCTTTGTTTTCTATTTCTTGTCATTTTTATCTTCTTTTTATACCTAGTTAATGAATATATATTCATTATATATCATTAAGCCTGTTTGTCAAGAAAGAAGATAAAAACAATCTTTTTTTTTAAAATTCTTCTGCCAACCGAACTAATTTCTTATCAAAAGAGGCAATTTTTTTGGCTTTGGATTTCCTGGCATAAACAAGGTTAAAACAGTCCTCAAATTCAACACTCTTAACGGCAAATAAATTAACCGCATCTTTTAATATTTGCCTTTCGGCAAAATTAACGAAACTTAAAGATAAAACTTTTCTCAGCGACTCAATTAAGCTCTTTTTATCCTTCCCATAAAAAGAGCTAAATACCCAGTAAATTTCAAAAAACACAATTACAGAAGAGAAAAGCTTTACCTCTCCTCGAGCAGCCTTTTTAAAAAGAAGAGTTGCTTGTCGATGCTGGTCTTTAATGTCAGCTAATAAAAACCGCAAAAAATAGTTAGTATCAACAAAAATCACTGTTTCTTTCGATTAAAATACTCTTTTTTGGAGAAAGTTATCATTTCATCTGCTGACAACCCTTTAAATCTTGCGGGGATTTTAACTGATCCGGCTAATTGATCTACCAACGCTTCGGCCGGTTCCAATCTTAAGCCTCCGGAGATCTCCTTAATCAAAACTTTCTGGCCTTGAACTAAACCCAAACGGTTATAAAAATCCACCGGAATGGTTAACTGTCTTTTGCTGGTAATTGTGGCCAATTGAGTCATTGTAAGGAAATTATATGTTAGTAAGGAATGCTTGTCAATTCCTTGTTTTTTCTGTTTTATTCCCCTGTTCGAATTCTCTTTGCTATCTGAGCCAGTTTTTTATTATCTGCTCTTTTGCCTCCTTTAGTGGTTAGAAAGCCCTTGTAGCTGTTGGGGTGCATCGGAATTAATTTAACATGAAGGTGATCAACTCCTTCACCTTCAATCACCAAACCAACCCGTTCTGTTTCCGGATAAGCTTTAAGAATTTTTTGAGCGGTTTTTTTAGCCGCTATTATTATTTCTTTTAAAACTTCATCGGGGGCCTTGGTGAAATTACTGCCGAAATGCTTTTTGGTAATTACCACTGTAAAAGCTTCAGTGTTAGGGAAAATCGTCAAGAAGCTAAGATGATTTTTGTCCTGCCAAACTTTATGAGCCGGTGATTTTCCTTTAACAATCTGGCAAAAAATACAGTCTTTCATTTATTTTAAACTGTCAATCTTTTCTATTTTACCATCGGTTGACACCCAAACACCTAGTTTCCGAAAAATATCCATATCACCTGAAGCTGGACTATGGGTAGTATGTAAAAAACAGCCTCTTAACAACGCCAGCTGCGATTGGGCTTCAATTACCAACGGATTAGTTTTAGCACTAGTACTTAAAGCCAGTAAGGCTTCGTGGCAAGTTAAACTGTAGGACTTCTCGCCGATTTGTCTTTTTAATTCCCTCACTTGATTAATAACATCTTTGGTAATCAAATCATATTTATCATCAATACCGGCCAAAACCTTTAGAGTATTTAATATCGCTGCCGCTTCAGCATAAAGCAGGGGGGAATTTTTTCCGCTGACAATCTGGCCGGTCGGCAATTGAAGAGCTGCACCACAATTAATACCCTGATCACCCTTATCGGTTCTTTTTTCAGCTTCTTTCATCGCCGCCCGAGCGGCTGTAACCGGCGGTAAAAAAGTTTCTTTAATGGCAACTTTTTTCATTAACAAATTCATTCTTCCTAAAACCTGCCGGCTGATTAAACCTTGATTGTATTCCTGCCGATAACGGAAAAGGTAAAAATTGATCTCTTGCTTGGCCGCTCTTTTTACCAAACCGTCATCGATAATTCCATCTTTTAGCAGGTTAATCCCCATCTCGGTCGGCGACTGGTAACAACGGCAAAAATTATCTTTCGGCAAAACTTTTTCAAAAATCTCTTTAATGATCGGAAAGGCTTCAATGTCACGATTGTAATTAACCGCTGTTTTACCATAAGCGGCAAGATAAAAAGGGTCAATTATATTGGTATCGCCCAAATCAGCCGTTGACGCCTCATAGGCAACATTCACCGGATGTTCAAGCGGTAAATTCCAAACCGGAAAAGTTTCCAGCTTGGCATAACCAGAGTTAATTTTCTGATTGGCATCATTATATATCTGGCCCAAACAAGTCGATAGCTTGCCCGAACCGCCACCAGCGCCCCAAACAACAATTAACGGCTTGTTAATTTTTAAATGATCGTCTTGACCAAAACCTTTGCGGCTTAAAATTAAATCTAAATCATGCGGATAATTGCTAATTTCATAGCGGTAAAAAACTTTCACCGCCTGCCTTTTTAATCGCCGGGCAAAAATTTGCGCTTCATTTTCACCTTCAAAACGATTTATCACCACTCCGGCCACTGGTAAATCGGCCTGTTTCAATTCTTTTAAATCACGAAGGGCGGCCAGATCATAAGTTAGCCCCCAATCTCCACGAGTTTTTTTTGACTTTAATTGCTTGGCCGAAATACAGTAAATAACCGCTAGGTTCTTTTTAAGATTTTTCAGTAGTTTCAGTTTAATTTGCGGATCATAACCGGGCAGAGTCCGCATCGCATGACCGTCATTTAGTAATTTGCCGCCAAATTCCAGATAAAGCCGGCCAACACGGGCCATTCTTTCTTCAATCGCCCGTTGTTGAACCAAGAGATATTTTTTATTGCTAAAGCCAATCATTTCTTTTTACAGCTTAAAGTTAAACCCGAACAAGATCAAGGACAGTCTTTCCCTGTGGTGTGATTTTCACCAGTGACTGTGCAATAATCAGTTTTGATGGTAATTCAAAAACTGATTTTGGGAATAGTCCAAGGTGTGGCTGAATGGCTGCCAATCAGCTCCGAAGGCCTGATTGTTTTAGTCAGCACTAACTTCTTTAGCCACAACTGGGAATACCAAAAATTAATCGAAATGGCACTGTTTTTACATTTAGGCACTTTTTTGGCAGCCTTGATTTATTTCCGAAACGACATTCAACAACTGCTAACCGGACTGGTCCATTGGAGTAAAACCGGCAAGGAGAATCAAAAAACGATAGTCTTTTTAACAACGGCAACTATTATCAGCGGCACGGTTGGTTTTTTACTGCTAAGACTTGTTGAAACTTCCCAACAGTCAATGTCGCTAACCGGTAAGGGGCTTAATTTACTGGTCGGCATGTTACTGCTGATTACCGGCGCACTTCAGCTTAAGGCCGGTAAAAAAGAAGGCAAGAAAAAAACTATCAATCTCAGTCTTGCTACCGGTCTTGTTTTAGGGATGGTTCAGGGATTGGCGACATTACCCGGACTGTCCCGTTCGGGTTCAACGGTTTCCGCCTTACTACTTCTAGGTTTCCAAAAATCACTGTCGTTAAAACTAAGTTTTCTGCTTAGTATGCCAATTGTTCTTGCCGGTAACATTTTGCTTAACTTAAACACGATTAATTTTTCAGTTGATAATCTGGTTGCCTTGACGGCTAGTTTTGCCTTTGGTTTACTAACTATTAATTTGCTTCTAAAACTGGCCAAAAAGATTAATTTCGGCCTGTTGGTGATTATTTTCGGCCTGTTAACTATCAGTTCACTGTTTATTTAATGGAATTAACTGAAAGCATCATTAACGCCGAATCAACGGCAAGCCCGCTTGAACTAAGGCGTTATTTTAAACAAGCACCCCTTGAAACCCAAGCACTCGAAGCTTGCGGTATAGTTGTTACCCGAGACATTATTAAGTCAGCCAGCCTAGACAGCCTTAATAATCCCGATGATCCAAATAATCCGGTAGTCCGGCTGGAAAGCTTCATTAACGGCCTTGAGGAATGGCTGGACACCGATAAATACCCGCCTGTCAGGAATACTACTAACCGAAAGGCTTTGAGGCAACAACGGCAACAACGAACCGAAGCTTACCGCGAGGAATTTAAAAGAGGTGTTGAAGCAATGGTTAACTTAGAAACCTTTATTAAACGACAGCCCGACTTAACTTACGACCAACTGATTAATCAGCTCTTTATCGCCCAAAAGAACGGCCAGCTACAACCACGACAGGATATTACTAATCAGCAAGCAATTAGTCTTTTTTCCCTTGGCTTACGATATTTACTTGATCACCATCTACTACAACTGGCTAAAAGCCGGTTTGACACCAGCCAAGCCGATGATTTTTGTCGATTTTTCCTTGAACAAGAATTAAGCCAGCCAGACAAAGCAACCCTCCAATATCAGCCACAAGTCGGAGTGGTGTTAACGGTCACTCCTACTGATTTCCAACAGCTTTATCCCCCCGAAGAAGACAACCCGGAAGGTTTTTATTTCCCAGCCGGTCAAAGCGGTGAAAAATTAAATGGGCAAATTATCGTCGTTCTTGCCGACTTAAATGAACCAGACCGGCAAGAAATTATCGACCACGAAGAGGATCATTTATGGTTTTTTAAATACCACTATCCTCTCCGGCCAACCGACAAAAATTACCAGCCGGAACCGGCCAACATGACCCGACGCCGTTATCAAGACCACCCGCTAGGAGCCGAACTACTGCTTGCCCCGGAACAAATAGCTCAACTGGAGACAAGTATGGCAACAGAATTATCGGCTTATCAACACCAGTCGTGGCTTAATTCTGCCTGGGCCAATTTAAGTATTGGCCTGGAAAAACAACTGCCCCCCAGCGCCGAAGAATTCTGGCAACAATACCCGATGCCCAAAAAAACGATCGATTTTTTCCACCGGCCGATGGAACAACTAGCCCGTCGGGCAATGGAAATCATCTACCCGATAGCGAGAAAGGCTGTTTTTGTCCAATTTTATCGAGGCTTGATGCATGTTGAAAAAGCACAACAGCGCGGTGTTCCTAGAGAAAAGATTTCCGCCGCACTTGCCCTCACCGGTATTAAAAAAGCCCACCGGCTTGACCTGCTTGAACCGACTGATCCACAACAGCAGGTCAATGAGTTCACCCCACGAGGTTTTTACACTCCATCCGGTATTGTAGAAATTATCCCGCCTCACCTGGCAACTTTTTTTGAATCGGTATTACCTAAAAATCAAGTCAATAGTTTTTGGCCGATAGAATCACAAAAAACTCCACCGGTTAATAAGAAAAAAATAATCTCGGGGCTAAAAACACTTTACCGAGAAACTCTCGCTGCTGGCGATATTGGTATCCCACTAACACAACAGGCTTTTGCCGAAAGATACAGCTCGGCCGCCAGCCCGGAAACAAAAACAAGCAAAACAAAATTAAACCGTCAGCAAGCAGCCGCCGTTGCCAGCGCTCAAATTCTCTTTCCTGAATTCAACCGGCGATTTTTTGAAGAAGCAGTTTTGCAAAGAAGCCCTTTCTCACCATTATTCTACTTTGATTTTTTACCCGACAGCGGCTCACTGGCAAAAAGAATTAAAAGCGCCAGTTGCAACACCACTGAAACCCGAGAAAGACTCTTAGATTCCTTAATCGAGGTCAACCAATTACCAAAAGAGCCAGATAAATTCGCTCCAAGAATTTATCCCTGCCGGGAGCATTATTTTCAACTTCTTTTCCACAGCCGGTTTAATTACCCCGAAGACGAAACGCTTTGGCACTTAATTGAAACTGAGTTAATTCCACCGCTGATAAACAACAGTGGCCAAACCGTCGAAATGGAAACTAACGGCGGCCTGACAATTAAAGGCCTGCCAAATCAGGTAATCCCGGTAATCTTTTTTAGAAATTATCTGGAAATAAAAGAAAACACAGCCGCTCTTAAGCCCGATCAAGCCAAAAAGAAAATAGCGGCGGCGCTGTCAGAATGGCAAGAAGCAATCAAACGGTTAAAGGTACCGGTTACCGAACATCAACTATGATGAAGAGCTAACCTCTCTCCACCAAGCTTTTAATCTTCGATAATCACCGATAGCCAACCCTTTAGCATTACGCAAATCTCTTAAAGCCACTCCTTCTTGTTGCCGGATCCTTTCTCTGGTAACCCCAAATTCCCTAGCAACTTCTTCCAAGCTTAAACCAATTCCACTGTCCAAACCAAACCTCATGGTAATTATTTTAGCCTTCCGGGCTGACCAATGACCATCTGCGACCAAACCGTCCAATAAAGACTTAACCGTCTCAGCCAGCTGCCCCTCAGCCGCTCTTTCAAGCAATTGATCGTCAACCGCTTTGGTAGCTACTACCGGCACCGCCAGCGCATGAATTCGGTCAAATAAACGATTACCCCATTGATCCCGTTGACTCTCTCTGCCCTTAGGCCGACAACACAACTCTTGTTTTTGCAAAAAAAGCGACTTGCCTTTAAGTTCTAAAAAGATTTCCGCCAGGAGAGACTGGTCAGCCGTTTGCGCAAAACGACCAAAATCCCGCTTAAACTTTGACTGGGCTTGAAAATAGAGCTCAATGGCCCAAAAATGTTTATGAGCCAAACCGTAATGGCTAGCTACGCTTCCAATCAAATCCCGTGTAACCGCCCGAAGAACAAAACCGCGAAGAGTCCTTTGGCTTTCAGAAAGCTTGCCTGAACTATTTTTTTGACACCAGTCAACTAATGATTTAGTTGCTGACTCAAAACCATCAAGAATTAACTCCGGCCTCTCTACTCCCAAACCGGCCGTTTTATCAACCGCTCGTTGAATTTGTGGTAAACACAAATGGAAAAGGCCAGGGATTTTTTCATTGGCGGCAATCGCCATCACTTCTTCATCACTAACCATCGACAAATGGCGGTCAACTTCGTCTGCCGCCCGATCAAAAGCGGAAGATAAATCCTCCTCTGCTAGTAACCGTTCTAAGCCGGATAACCGTTCAACCGACTTAACCGGCGGCGAACAATCACCATTCTCAATAATAATCATGCTTTATTATAACCTATAACACAAGAATTATTTTATTTCACCACTCCCCCAATGGCTGATAATCTTTTCCCGTCTCTGTTTAATTGTTAACTGACTGTCAATTCCCTTGCCCATAATGCAACCCTCCTGGCAGAAAAGAATATCCAAAACCCGCAAACGACTTTTTTCAAATTCGCCTAAAACTTTTTGCACTAGCGGTAAACCAGAAACAACATCATACTCATCATCAGTCAACAAACTGTTAAGAGCTGTTGTCTGTGCCAAGCCACCGGAAATTGGATAAAGCCGGGTTGCCGGGTAAGCTAAATCAAAGCTCGCAGTTGGCAAATCCAGCCCAACTTTCTTTTCTGCCAAAAGCGGCTTTATTTCCCGATAAGTTAAAACTAAAAGATTAAGCTCCGGATAATCCTCTTCTGCTTCCAGTTTTTTAACCGGGCAAGGACCAATAAAAACCGGTCGATGGTTAGGGAATTTTTGCTTAACAATTTTAGCTGTTTGAATCATCGGTGAATCAACCGCCGTTAAATATTTAACCAAATGCGGGTAACTGTTCTTAATCAGCCGGACGATTGACGGACAAGGACTGGTAATAAAACGCTGGTTTGGGTTTTTTTCAACCAATTCAAGCAACTGCTGGCTGGTTTTGGCCGCACCAGCTGCTACTTCAACCACTTTATCAAAACCAAGTGATCTTAATTGATTTATGATTGCCGGGTAGTCAAACTCAATCGGGAAAGATGGCGCCAACATTGCCACCAACGGCTTTTTCTCAACTAAAAGCTGGTTTAATTCTTCTATCGAAGACATAAAGTGATGGTAGCCGAACAACCTTAAAAAGACAAATGACGGCTAGTCAACGAAGGTTAAAGCAACGCCTTTTTTATCAGCCCGGCCGGTTCGGCCAATACGGTGAACATAATCATCATAGGAATTGGGGACATCAAAGTTAATAACATGAGTAATGTCATCAATATCAATCCCCCGGGAAGCAACATCAGTCGCTAACAAAATCCGCACTTCGTTACTTTTGAGCATTCTTAAAGCCCGCAGTCTTTGCCCTTGGGTTTTATTGCCATGAAGGGAAGCAACCCGAAAACCTCTTTTAGACAGATTGGCTTCTAATTTGTTAATACCCCATTTGGTCCGGCCAAAAATCAAAACCTTTCTGAACTCCTGCCTAATTAACAGTTCATGAAGGATATTAACCTTATCTTTACCTTCAGTACGGATGATGTCTTGGTCAACATTTTGGGCTGTTGGTCCAGTCTTAACTGAAACCATTACCGGATCAGTTAAAAAACTACGCATCACTGCTTCTGTTGCCTTGGGTATAGTGGCGGAGAAAAATAATGACTGGCGTTTTGCCGGCAAGAAAGAAATAATCCGTCGAATATCGGCAATAAAACCCATGTCCAGCATCCGGTCAACTTCATCTAAAACAACATTGTTGTAATGGTTAAGATTTAAACAACGGCGTTCTTGTAGATCTTTAAGTCTCCCCGGAGTACCGATAACAAAATTTGGTTGGCGTAATAATTCCCGAGACTGAACATTAACAGAAGCTCCGCCAATACACAAAACCGAATAAACACCGGTCCCTTTGGCAAAAATCTTTAATTCATCTTGAATCTGCAAAGCCAGTTCCCTGGTCGGTGTTACCACCAAAACCTTCTGGCTACGATCCCGTAAGACCTTGGTAATCAATGGCAATAAAAAGGCCGCCGTTTTGCCTGTGCCGGTGTTGGCTACTCCAACCAAATCCCGGCCTTGGATAATCGGTAAAATGGCCTGATCTTGGATCGCGGTTGGTTTTTCAAAACCACGAGAGAAAAGATTATTCTTTACCGTTCCATCTAGGGGAAAATCGTTGAAATTATTGTCTGGTTGGTAAGTCGGTTGAATTGACTCAACCGCTCTTCTGACAAACATCATTGGATTAAGTAGGTCAACCTTATTACTCCTCTGATAGTTGCCGCCACTGGCTGAACCATTTGACCGAGACCGACCAAAGGATCGGTTGTTTGGCCGGCGACGACCACCGGAAAAATTGCGTCTAAAATTTCTCATTTTTACTCCTATTAATTGTTTAAAAGTGGAAAAATTATTTTACCCCGTAAGATTATTTTTTCTTTTTTGTCTTTGACTTGGATTTGACCAAGCGAGGCGAAGTAGTTTTACCAGCTTTGACTTTTTTAACTTCTTTGTCTGTTCTTTGTTTTACTTCCGCCGCTGGTTCTGCCTTTCGAATCGGCGACAACAAGTCAATAATGATATCAAGTTTCTTGTTCAAGGTTTCAATTCTACTACCCAACTGAGGGTCTACACTTGGCTGACGACTGGCAAAATTATCCCGACGGAAAGATGGTCTTTGGCTGCGGTCATTGTCTCTACCACCGCCCCTTTGTTCAAAACAGTCGCTACAATAAACCGGCTTGTCATGGCTGGGACGAAAAGGCACTTGGCAATTTTTACCGCACTGGGCACAAACTGCGTCAAACAATTGAGGCCGTCTTGGACCCCGATCATCAAAACCACCGCGAGAAAAGTTCCTGTTTCCCTTGAACCGACTATTTGAATTAAAGTTTTTCATATACAACAGCTGGCAGTATAGGCTTTATTGAGATAAATAGCAAGGAAAACATTATTAGGAGCTAATTTTAGCCATTACCAAAAAGACAATAACTTTATATACTAGTCTAAATAACAATTAGAAAATGACCAATCAAAACTCAGTCGGTGATCAGATTAGTTCAAACTTCCCGATTGTCTTGTCCAACCAAACAATCGGAGAAGTAAGAAAACTACTGCCTAAAATCGCCAAAAAAACTGACAGTATTAACTATGTTTATGTGGTTGACTCCAACCACAAGCTAATCGGGGTCATTTCGGTTAAAGAATTATTCCGCCATCGAGCAATAAAACCGCTCAAACAGGCAATGGTTACCGATCTGGTAGTTAGCCACCCACAAGTTAGCCAGGAAAAGATCGCCCACTTGGCGGTTAAACACAATCTAAAATCAATCCCGGTTGTCGATAATCAACAAAAATTACTAGGAATTTTACCAAACGACAAAATACTGGCCATTCTTTACAACCAATATCACAAAAGCTTCCAACATTTTGCCGGAGTCGTCCCAATTCAAAAAAAATATCAGACAATTCTTCAGTCAGGTGTTTTACCAAATGTCGCTTCCCGTTTACCGTGGATTATGGTCGGTCTTGTTGGTGGTATTTTTTCCGCTCAGGTAATTAATTTTTTTGAAGCCACCCTGTCAGCCAACATTATCCTGGCTGTTTTTATACCACTGGTAGTTTACATCAGTAACGCCGTCGGGTCGCAAACGCAAACTTTTCTGGTTCGCGACCTAGCTTTCAGTCCCAAATTAAACATTGTCCCCTATGCTTTAAGGCAAATATTATCCGGTACGCTAATTGGACTGGTGTGCGGCTGTCTTATCGGCTTAATTATCAGTCTTTTTTGGGCACTGCCGTACATCGGTTTGATTGTTGGGCTAGCTTCATTCACATCAATTTCACTGTCAACCTTAGTAGCGGTCGCCATTCCCTACGCCCTTTATTCACTTAAACAAGAGCCGGCTTCCGGTAGCGGCCCCTTTGCTACTATTCTCCAGGATCTATTAAGTATTTTTGTTTACTTTTTAATCGCCGCAATTCTCCTTTAAAATTAAAGAAAAAAATTGTATATTCAAAAACTGGATTGATGATAAAAAAAGTCCTTATTTTACTAATATTAATTTTTGCTTTTTTCAAGCTAGCCAGTCCGACAGCGGCCAAAACTGGCGCTTCGATTTATTTTTTCTGGGGTGAAGGTTGCCCTCATTGCGCCGAAGAAGAGTTATTTTTAGACAAATTAGCGGAAAAATATCCCCAAGTCCAAATTTTGGATTTCGAAACCTGGAGTAACGCCGACAACCGAAAACTATTGATTGAAATCGGCAAAAAGCTAAATGTTAATGTCTCCGGTGTTCCTTTTACTGTGGTTGGTGAAAAACACTTCATTGGCTGGCTTAGCGAAGCCACTACCGGTAAAGACATTGAAAAAGCTGTCTTGTGTGTTTTAAATGATGAATGCAGTGACCCTGTCGGTGATATTTTAACAGCTGGACAAATTCAACCGGAAAACAAACCATGCGACTGTGAAGAGGAACGGAAATCAGCTATCCCTATCGAGCTGGATCTACCACTTATCGGCACGATAAGCCCGAGAAACCTGTCTTTGCCGGTATTGACTATCATACTCGGCGGCTTGGATGGTTTTAATCCCTGCGCCATGTGGACACTGCTTTTCCTAATCAGTTTGCTCCTGGGCATGAAAGACAAAAAAAGGCGCTGGATTTTAGGCACAACCTTTATTGTCGCTTCTGCTTTTGTTTATTTTCTGTTTATGACTGCCTGGTTAAACCTACTGTTATTTGTCGGCTTTATTGTTTGGGTAAGACTATTAATCGGCCTGGTAGCCTTGGGCGGTGGTGGCTACAATTTAAAAGAGTTTTTTACTAACAAAAATAGTGGTTGCAAGGTAACCGGCGGAGAAAAAAGACAAGCAGTTTTTGAAAAACTTAAAAATATTACCCATCAAAAACAATTCATAATCGCTCTGGGTGGCATAATTTTACTAGCGTTTGCCGTTAATTTGGTGGAGTTGATTTGCTCAGCCGGTCTGCCGGTAATTTTTACTCAAATTTTAACTTTAAGCCACCTGGCTAAGTGGCAATATTACGCCTACATGCTGCTTTATATTTTTATCTTTATGCTCGATGATTTGTTTATCTTTTTTACCGCCATGATCACTTTGGAAATGACTGGTATCAGCACCAAATACAGCCGGGCCTCACACTTAATCGGCGGCATTTTAATGGTGATAATAGGGCTGCTGCTTATCCTCAAGCCCGAACTACTAACGCTCTAAAACCTCTCATTGCCACATAAATGATTAATTAATTGGTCAAAAAAACAAAAACCTGATAGTATTAAATTAATTATGGTTGCTGCCCGATCAAAAACTAAGACTGACGAATTGTACCTGCGGATAATCGACCAATTCCCTAACCCAATCTGGCGAGCCGGCACCGATGCCAAATGCAATTTTTTCAACAAAGCCTGGCTTGATTTCACCGGACGGACAATGGCACAAGAAATGGGCGACGGCTGGGCCGAAGGGGTTCACAAAGATGACTTTGACAACTGTCTTAAAACTTATCTTGATGCTTTTAAAAAAAGACAGCCGTTTCAAATGGAATATCGGCTGAAACACCGTGACGGAACACATCACTGGATCCTAGATAGTGGTTCGCCGTTTTTTGATAACAATAATGTGTTTTTGGGTTATATTGGCTCTTGCTACGATATTAATGACACTAAATCTCACTTGACAGAAATTGAATCCCTAAACCAAACTATGGTTAACCGTGAATTAAAGATGGTTGAACTAAAAAAGAAAATCGAAACACTACAACAACAAATAAAACAAGCCCGCTAATAATTGTTAAATACTTGCTGGCCCCCACATCTATAGCTATGAGGACCAGCTTGGCTAGTTTTTACCGATCCCAACCTCTCCCTGATCCATTACGACTGCCTAAACCAAGGCCGAGTTCTTGCCTAATCTGCTTGGCTTCCTCCAATTTGCCCTCTTGGGCTAGTTGATGAGCTTCAGCAAACCTGGCAAAATTATCTTCGGTAATAACCCGGGAAACCTTACCTTTCCCCGACATTAATTCTTTCCAGGCATTGTAATCATTATTATCAAAAGCCTGTTCCATCGCTTCGTGTCTTTCAGGGGTACAATTTGGGCCCTGAACCGCCGGATCACCTTGATAGGCTTCAGCCAGATTGGGGCTTATCACTAACCCTCCTAACATTAAAACGGTTGCTCCGAACAAGATTAATTTTTTATTCATATTTTTCACCTCCTTCCCTAAACATTGATTGTTTAACAAGAAAGATAATAACCGACCAAGTTGAAAATTGGCTGAAAAGACAATATCCTCGAGTCAGTCTTTCAGGAAACCTGCCTATTGTAAATATTTGAATAATTATGTCACTATCTCTGTGGTACTTAGCTCTTTGAGCTTGGAGATAAGTTCTTTCTTGGTGTAGTTAAAAGTATCTATTTGTTTATTCTCAAAAACCCTTAATCCTTCAATAATTCTTCTGGCTAAAACTGCTTCTTCGTTTCTTAAATGTCTTATTTTTATCTCATTTTCCTCATAGGTCTTTGAAATAATAACTAGTTGTGCAAAAAAGACCGTTTGGTTAATAAATACATTGGAGATATCTTTTATATCAACGCTATGTACTTCCGAAGAAAGAAATCGACGGTTTATTATTGTAATCCTGCTCTCTTCAATATTAATGGTGTCAGGAAACAATTCAAAAGGAAATGCATGCGAAGATATGCTTATCAATATCCTATTAGACTTTTTAACCAAATTGGCAACCTTCCTTTTATTCAGTCTTTTTTGTTTATTGGCAGTTTTAGTTTCCGCTTTTATTTCTTCTGCCTGAAAAGAAAGAGTATTCTCTTTTTTATCCAGCAAATCATTTACTTCATTCTGTGTATAAAGCTTTTCCGGCCAAACAGTCGTATTTTTCTTTTGATTATTTACTTTGTTGTCCATATTTACCCCTCTTTAGTTTATCTGATTATTCCTAAGCCGAGCAGTCCAATGATAATTAGATAACCAGCTATCAGATAGTTAAGAAATTTCGGAAAAACAAGGATCAATATCCCAAAGATCAATGATGCCAAAGGACTTAGGTTTGTTGTAGAAAAGTTCATAAAATTTCACCCCCTTTCGACAGACTTCGTCTAAATAAACATTCCCAACATACTATTCCGTTTGATGTTGCTCACCAGATAGTATTCTTATCAACTTAACAATTCCCCAACCCAAAACGGCATACACAATAAGGGCAACCAGCGTTTCCGGCTCAAAAATAGAACTCGTTTCTACACCTTGGGCATACTGCCTACTGAATATTCCTTTAAAAGGAAGAATAAAGATTCCTGTTAACCCGTAGATTAAGCCCACAAAGGCGTTTGAAATACTCGCGCCCGTCAACTTAAGAACAACACGAAAGGCCAAGAGAATTTCCAGTGCTCCAAAAAAGAAGTAGATTAAATATTCAATTGTCTGAGAACTCGTTGCCGTACTTCTAACTGAAGTATTTTTAGTTGTAGTATTCACAGCTGGATTAACATTAGTTCCTTGCGTGGTTACTGTTTCTTCTGATATTTCTGCCATATTTTTCACCTCCTTTTATTTTAAATTAAAGATTAATCGCTTTTTTAATTACCGTTTCTCTTGGTAAGTATTTGATTAAAGCCCGTTCTACAAGTGCGGTTAAACAAAGATCCTCAATTACAGCTTGAGCTTTAGCTTGTTTGGCGATAGCGGGAGTAAGAAAAAGAGTTATTCGTTGTTTATCATTACTTGTCATACTTCATATACTACAACTTATTGAAGTAGTTGTCAAATAACAGATTGGAGATATTCTGGCCGTTTAAAAATGGTTGGATACTTGTTCATAAACGATTCAAGCATCGCCCTGTTTGTCAACCGAATCACCTCTGCCATTAGTTGTTGGTCGCAACTCTTGGGTTACTCCGACTAACGCTCTTAATAGTATTTGTAGATGAATCAAGTTGAGTTAATAACTTCACTATCTATTTAATATCGAAGGAAAAGTTTATAATGTGTGTGTGGGTGTTCTCGAAACTAAACTAAAATTACAGGCAATACCAACCCGACTTGTTTGCGATGCAAGCAACAAATTATCAAGTATTATTAATAGATTCCCAAATACCCATACACCACTTTTTGCATACGAAAACGATAAGGAATTTGCGGGGTTATTGACTCTTCACAATACCTTATTCAAACAAAGATATAATCCCTCAACACTTATTCGCTCCCGCCTACTAAAACCGCCACAACTATTAAATAACACTTCGATTAGTGAGATTCTTCAATCTATGGGTAGTTTAAAACTCTATACTCTCCCTATTTTTGATGACAACGGAAAAATAGTCGGTATTGTTAAAGCTAAACCGATACTTAAAAACTTAATATTAAAACAAATTTTTACAGAAACAATGGTTGAAAATGTGCCTAAAAGAACAGTTGTCACCATACTTGAAAAAAGCACCGTTGGCGATGCCTTTCAAATGTTTTCGCAACACGCTCTTTCAAGACTAATTGTTGTAGATAAAAACAATAAGATAAAAGGGGTTGTGACGAAAAGGGACATTCTCTCACCATACCTTAATCCGACAAAACATCAACGATTCTCAACCCGTTCTCATCAGAAAAATTATTCATTTGATATTGAACAAGTAAAACGAGATCATCAACCGTTAATGAATTATGTTTCGCCAATCCTTAAAATGTTTGATGAAAAAATTGATACCTCTGAGGCAATCCATAATTTATTAGACAGCTCGTATAATTCAATTATTCTTGTCAGCAAAGAACGAAAACCACGCTTCATCATTACTATGAAGGATGTCTTAAAAACAGCCGTTAAAATTACTACAAAAACGCCTTATCTGCTAACTATTATTAGCAATCTTCCGCAAGGAATCAATCCAGCAGAAAAAAAAGAGGTAAATAAGAAATTGGCTAGCATAGCTTCAAGGATTAATAAGCAACAAAGGGTTCAGTTGGTGCGCTTTACCACCAAAATAGTATTCTCCCCAGAGAGGAAACCGATTTTATTCATTACTAATCTTAAGATCACCACCGACAAATCCAGTTACTTTGCCAAAAATAAAAATAGAGATTTCATGGAATCCCTTGGGGGGGTTATTAATCAGGTTAAAAAACAGTTAAGAAGGGTCAACTAAAAAGAGTTATGTAGTAGTATTAGGATCGTTCCGGGTAGCCGCTCGTATGCCGCCTATTATCTCTTCAGCTGAAGTGTTAGGACCAAAGCTCACATCCAGATCTGTAGCGATAGACCTTAACTTCTCCATTGCCCCCGGACCACCATCATCAGCAAGGGATTGAAGAAATTTGTTACTAGGATGACCGTGCTCATTTCGCCAAAATTCCATATCTTCGATTTTCTTTTCATTTGGCGTTTTGGTTTTATCTATGAAATTTTGATTATTGTCGTCGTTTTGTGGCATAAAATTTAAAAAGGGATTATGTACTCTTAAGAATATCTCAAAGCCTGACACATTACAAATCTATATAATCAGCGATAAGAAAATATTTGTTCGCCCATTAAAAAATGCTAGACTTAATTTAATGGGCAAGACTCAAACAGAAAAACAGTCTCCTCCAACATCGGAAACACCCTCCCATTCTAATCAAAAACAAAAGCCATGGTTAATAAGTGGTTTGATCTTCTTGCTAGCTCTGTCATTGGGAGCCTCTGGCTACCTTGCCTATCAGAATTCCCAACTTCAGGAAAAGCTAGTTAACAGGGATCAAGTAACACCAACTCCAGATCCGAATGTGTTAATTCCACCTACTGATCCAACGGCTGGTTGGGAAATCTATTTAGGTGATGGATATTCTTTTAAATATCCGAAGGGTCTTAAATCTGACACAGGAGCCGCCGGCCAAGGCATTGAAAGCATTAGTGTCCAGTTTGTCGGTCCAAAGCAAGGAAGGAAAGAAGGGTCTTTGCTTGATGGCTATACCTTCGTGGTTACAAAACTAAAGCCTGATATATCAAAAACAGCCCAACAGCAAGCTCAAGAAGAAAGGGCAAATTCTGAAAAAAACTGTAATTTTGATCAGTCAACCATATCGTCAGTTATTCAAACGCAAATTGCGGGGACAAACGCATGGCAGTTCTCAATCACTGAATGTCTCGGTGATTCAACCCATAGTTTCTTAACAAACGGTGAAAATTTATACCGGATAAGTCAATTGTACACAGGGGAAGAAGCCGAAGTGCAAAAATACAAGACCATTACAGACCAAATTCTTTCGACCTTCAAATTCACAACAATACAAACCAAATCCTCAACACACTATTATTTGGAAATGGAATTGAAGTCACCAGACCAAGTTCCTGAAACCTATTATCTGGGCGAATATCTCCAAAACTTACTAAATCTGTCGAAAGAAAAAAAGTTTAACGAGGTAATCTCAAAAATTGTTTACGACACTAGGGAAGAAAAACCGCGTACTCCAGACCACTCCGAAAAATATAACTCCAACTATTACATTGCCCTAAAAGAGGGCGAGATTATTGCCGGTAAATATGAAGATGAGTACACAACTGTGAATGTCAGTCAGGTTAGAACCGATCTTGAACCCTACATTGACAATCCCGATTATTGCGTGACGGATAGTGACTGTACTATCAGGATGAATTTTTGCACCTACGGCTCATTTAACTACTATCACCCGTTTGCTGAAGTTTGGGGCTGTGGACCGCCTTCTGACGAGACTGGTTATACTTTTTTAATTTACGATGAAAAAATGGATTGCGAAACGAATGTTACTTTCGACGGCTCAAAGTGTCTTCAAAATCAATGCGTTGGTCAAAAGCGGCAAATTTCCTGTAAGTAAAACAGTTTTTGTTAAAAATGAATCCTTAACAATCTTTTTGGTTTTAAGATGTTAACTGTTCCTTCGAAAGTTTTTTATCAAAAGAAAGTATTTTTACTTTTTCGGCGCTAGCAGTAGCCAGTAAAAAGCTGTCGACAAAGTGAAAGCCTTTGCGGTACCAAGGCCACAGGCCCGTTAAAGCTTGACTATTTTCAACCACTAACCATTTTTGTGATAAAAAAACCTCAAAAACACGTGCTATTTCTTTTCTTTCCTTTTTATAGAAAGATTCTAGAACGAAACAAGATTCAGCAACCACCAAAGGCTTAATTATTAACTTCCTTTTACCTTCTTGAGCCTGCTTAAACCAATCTTTTGCCTGTCGTTGTTGCCCTTCTTGGTCACCAACAAAAAACCTGACAATTACATTGGTATCAACTATTTCTGTTATCTTTTGGCCCATTGGTTAGCAAAACTATTTCTGGCTTCTCTTAATTGGTTATCGGAAAGTTTAACCTTAGATTTGAGTGCTCCTTCCAGTGCCCAAAAACTACCTTTGGGTTCCACTATGATCCGATTGCCTTGCTTGCGGATGAGAGCTTTAGTAGAAAGACTAGAAAACCCAAACGATCTTCTAATCGATTTAGGGATAGTTAGTTGACCCTGACTCGTAATACTAATAATACTTTGCACCCCATTATTTTATAAAATAAATAATGTAAAGTCAATCTATATTATGTGCAATAAAACACCGTATTTGTTCTTGTGAGGTTTTTAAAAATCACGAAGCCAGAAAATATTATAACCGTTGTTATTAATGGATCAGCCTATTTAATTGCTGAAAAAGTGATGCTCACCGTATAGTCTTTTAGAAAACCAGAGGTTTCTTGGTGAATGGTAATTTTGCCAAAACCTGCTTTTTTAAGCAAGTTCAAATAGTCTTCCTTCAATATTGCCCCAGCCACACAACCGCTTAACAACTCCTCGTCGTTTTTCAGTTCATCAGGTAGAGGTTTGGTCAAAACCACATCAGAAACCATCAACCTACCGCCAGATTTTAATACTCGGTATGTTTCTTTGAATACTTTTTCTTTATCAGGCGCTAAATTAATAACACAATTGGAAATAACCACATCCACTTCTTCGTTCTCAAGCGGCAAATCTTCAATATCGCCTTTTCTGAACTCCACATTATCAAAACCACTCTTTTTAGCATTCTCTCTGGCCTTTTCAAGCATTTCATCGGTCATATCTACCCCAATAACCTTGCCTGTTTTACCAACTTTGCCGACTGCCAAAAAAGCGTCAAAACCTGCTCCTGAACCAAGATCTAAAACTGTTTCTCCTGATTTAAGAGAGGCGATTGCTACAGGGTTGCCACAACCCAAGCCCAGGTTGGAACCGACAGGGGCTTGACTCATTTCTTCCTGTGAGTAACCCATCTGTCCCGATTGTCTTTGGGCAGTTTGATTGGGGTCACACCCGCAACTACCACACCCGCAACCGCTTGAAACTTGAGCTATTTTAGCGTAGGCGTCTTTAACAACCTTTTTAATATCATCAGATTTGTTCATGGGGATTATTTTAAACTAAGGATCCTTTTCACCTATTAAAAGTTTAACACAACAGTATGGCCAGAAAGAACCAATCAATTCGAATAATGGGATTTTTTATTTTATTCCCCAGCGCCATATAGAAACCGTTATATTTGTTCCGCCACTAGCTAAATTGATCGCCTTTTTCAATTCGTACTGGCTAATGGTTTCATCAAGAGGTTCCCTATCGGGGATATCGCCTGTGTAGTACTTCTCAAGCACTGGCAATGCTCGATCATCTCCCATTTGCCCCAACGCCCAGATGGCATGGTTCCGATTCCTAAAACCCTGGTGTTCGTCATCAAGTTGAGCAATCAATGCCTCCACGCAATCACCACCATATTGCCACTGAGCCTGTTGACAAAGGTTTTTGGCTTCATGGCCAATCCAAACACTGCCAATAAAGAAAAATAGCAGAAAAATACTCAACCCAATGGCAACTAAGTAAAATAGTTTTTCTTTGATGCTTTTAATATTCATTGTCATCTCCTTGATATTTAAAAATATCTTCAATATTAACCTTAAACAGATTAGCCATTTTAAATGCCAAACTCAAAGATGGCAGGTATTTATCAGCCTCAATGGCAATGATTGTCTGCCTGGTAACTTCAAGTTTTTCTGCCAACTGCTCCTGGGTTAGATCATGCATGGCTCGATAAACTTTTAATTTACTCTTCATTGCCACCACCGCCTAATCTTCTGCTAAAAAAGTGATAGGAGATGGCGTAAAGAGCAATTAGGAATAAAGTTAGATAGGCAAAGATCATCCCTAGGGATTCAATGTACAACCATTCACCTTTACTAAAAACAGAAAATCCACCCTTAGAAGGAAGCAGTAAGAAAAAAGCAGCCATGCCAATGGTAGGGGCAAAAATAGCGTAGGTCATACGGGCAGCCTTTTCTTGAATGGTCAGTTCCCGTTCATCGGTTCTAATTTTAGCCGTGGAGCGCACCAAAACCATAAAAACCATACCTGTTAAAACGCCGGCAATAGACAAGAGATAACTATCACGAACCACAGCCAAACCAACGATGGCACCAACAAAGAGGGCAACAATAACTCGGAGCTGTTTATATTTCTTTCTATTCATAACAACCATAATGTAACAAATGTTTTACATTATGTCAAGTTACATAGACAATTACTATTGAAGATGTGTAAAACCCTCGGGGGAAAACATTAAGCCAAACAAAAAGGACGATCTGTTGTTTAATCGTCCCATCTGGCTCGCAGGTTCCCCAGATATTCTGTTTCAAATCTTCTCTGGAGATAAACTAGCTCAAATTAAAGAACAGTTAAGAGATTTAGAGAGTATTTTGAAGCTGAAGCATAATCATGAAGTGGTGAAAGTAAAAAACGGCTCAATTTATAAATTAATTAAGCCTCATCATCTTCAGGAGCGGGCGACGGAGAAGGGCTAGGATAAAAAGGTTCTACAGTAGTTGTAGTCGCAGAACTTGGACTTGCTGCGCCATAACTACTAGTGGAAGTGGACATTGTACTAGTAAAAGGCCCAGCGTAACCACTGGCCGTACTAGCAGAAGGAGAAACACTCCACATATAAGGCTGAACACCTTGAGAAAGCTTTCTTTTCAACTTCAATATTTCTTGTTCAAGTTCTTCTAACTTATTTTTCTCTTCCGGCTTCCCCTCTACAGTTTTCAATTTTTTCATTCTTTCATCAATACTTTCTAATTTCTTTTCATAATCTTTGTAAAGCTTATCTATATCTTTCTTTCTTTTTGTAATAGCACGTTCTGATAGCCTTATTTGCTTAACCTCATTTTCCATATTTATAACGCTCAACATTGCTTTGTCCTTTATTACCTGAATTTCTTTTCTAAAAAAGAAGGCGAAAACGGGAATGCCAATACCAACAACGGCCAAAATCACAGTTATTAACTGCATTTGAAGATTGGCCAAGCCAATTACATTTGCCGAGACACTATCTGCACTGTTTCTCAAGATTAAAGAGTCAATTTTATTATTTATTTCTTCTATCTCTTTTTGAGAAGGCTCTACAAGAGCAACTCCTCCATTAGTATTAGCACCCACACTAACCGGTAAAACAGGAAAAGAAAAAGCAACCAGGAGAATTAATAATATATTTCTTAGCAAAGCTGTCTTTTGTATCATTTTCATAAAACCACTTCTTTAAGCAAGACAATAAGTTAAAGAATAAGTCTTAACTGGCTCCCCCGACAGGATGTTACTCGAACTAATCTGGCCTGGAGGGAAGAAGTGAGGGAGTTTATTATGGGATTGTGGAATCATAGAATGGGCAACCATATCTTGAGCAGTGTATACTGAAGTATATGGAAAATCCCCAATCGCCCAAACTCACTAATTCACCGCTATCAACAGACTCTTCAGCTTCAGTGTCAAATCAATCAATTGAACAACCACCACAAACTAACCAGTTACCAGTTCAACAACCAGAACAACCCATCCAGCCTGCTTCATCACCGAGTCCATTTGGGGCAAAATCGAAAAAGTGGATACTTCTATTTTTGATAATTATCCTATTGCTTCTATCGGGTGTGGTATATGCATATCAAAAAGGATATTTTTCAGCCATTATTCAACAAGAGGAAAACTCAATTCCTGTTTCAAACTCAAATTCTACCTTAACAACACCCATGGTGGACTCTGTTCAAGAAGAAGCTAATTCTGCTGAAATTTTCTTTACCCGACCAATTCAAAATGATGAATACAATGATTACTCTTTATGGAGATTAGATATCCAAACTGGAAAAAGTGAAAAAATTGTTGATATTTTCTCATCTAATAAATTCATGCATCAAGGAGGATGCATGGAACTATTCGAAGTTTCAAAAACTCAAAACAAAGCAGTAGTATGTAAGGATGGTGAATTGTTTACGATAAATCTTGCTTCTGGAGAAATGGAGCAAGTAACCCAACTTGCTCAAGAAGAAACGCCCGAATATTTTCAGGTTATATCATCTCCAGCTACTCTTAGTAGTGATGGCAACTTGGTCGCTTTTGAAGTTTCGGCGTGGCAATTAACGGCAGAGGATACTGGCCAAGACGTCAGACCTGATGCTAATCCTGGGTTATGGATTTTAGATTTAACCACCAATGAAATAACTGGGCCAATTCACTCATATAGGGAAGCGAAAACTGCCTGTTGTGGGACTTTTTACTTTTCCAAAGATAACAACTTCATTATTGAGGATCTTGCTGCTAATGATAATTTGAAAATTATCGACTTAAAAACTAATCAAGTCGAAGACTATGGTGAAACCAAATACTCAAGGGGCACAGGTTTTAACAATGACCACAGCTGCGCTGTTTTAGAAACAAATGAACCATTTGATTTTGAAAAACAAAATAGTAACCACATTGTAATAGACAGTAAGTTGAAAACTATTCAATCTTTTACCACGTTTATACCTGCCGAGTCTGTTTTTCAATTTCCCCAAATTTCACCTGACTGTAAATTAATAGCTTATGAAGCAGGATCGTATGAAGATGAACAAATCTATATATACAATATCGACAAACAAATGTTGCAAACAAAACTAAGTAAGCAAGGTAGTGCAAATGGAGGCTATATTATTGGCTGGCTACCTGGTAATAAAGAAGTTACCTATCACAGCAGTGATAGTGGAGACATTTACAGCGTTAATATTGAAACAAGAGAAAGTAGACAACTTACAAATTTTGGAGATATAAATAGAGGAACAGCTCGACTAGTCTATTAATAAATAAATACTGATTTACTTCAATATTTATCACGCCAAACATAGATTTATATAGTTCGAGTGCCAGGCGAATTACTGAGAGCTTCTATGAGAAAAAACGAAAAGAATATCGATTAAAACAAAAGGAAATCAATAAGAAAATAGCTAAGTTACATTACGCTGACGAAGAGTATTACATAACCTCGAAATACCTGTTAAAAATGGCTTCTAAGGCAAGTGAATTGTTTGAAAGTTCTGAAATGCACGAAAAACGACTACTTTTGAAGTTGACACTTCAGAACTTAGAGCTAGATGGCAAAAAAGTCCGATTTACCTACCAAAAACCCTTTAACGAGATAGCAGATTACGCTTCTCGTTTTGCTTGGCTCCGCGGGTAGGACTCGAACCTACAACCAACTGCTTACACTTACCCTTGATTTTCATCAAGGCGTGGACTATCTCATTACCGTATGGCTCAATTTTATTTACCACTTAGGTAGTGGGCGCTTAAAGGTGTACTCACCTAGTCTCTGCACCTTCCTCGCACAATGCGGGGCTTGGCTCAGGATCACCATCGACTGAATTGTCAGCCATTAGGCTTCCCTGAATTCACCCACTTGTCATCCCGGTGTTTCCACCGGAAGCTGCGTCACTTCACAGGCAGTCGCTCTACCATTGAGCTACCGCGGAATGTTAAACAGGCTTATTGTAACAATTTATCTCCCAAAACACCAGTCATCCAGCCACAAATCTTTCTCTGCATCTTAACATCATGAACCCTAACGGCAAAAACTCCATATTGGTGTAATTGCTTTCGAATTTTCTTGCTATTAATTTTATTTTTAGCGAGGTAGCTTTTAGTAAATTGACCGGCTGGGATGCTAGTAATTTTTGACCAGAATTTTTTTGCTTTCGTTTCGTCTAAATTACTGTGAATCCATATTTGGCCTCGAAATTTTTCCTCCGGAGTTTTGCAAAATTCTCGCAACCATTTCATCATAAAGGAAATTATTTTAGGATTAGAATTAGAAAAGCCAATATTTTTATCCCCCTTAACCCCGTCCCCTAGATAAAGAGCAATGCCAGCCATGAATCTGTCTCGTTTACTCAATAACCCCACCTCTTTCTTGCCTTGTTCTAAAAGCTTTTCGGTTCTTCTTATCCTGTCGTACTGCTGCCTTTTGGCTCCTATTATCCTGCCCCTTTCTGCTCCTTTTAGCTTTCTTTTTCTTAGGCCCTCCAGTTGCCCCGGACTTAAAACAACATCTCGGCACCAACGACTAAGCGTATCCTTGGAAACAGCAACTTTCCTCTGAATTTCACTGTAAGAAAAACCCTTTCGGCGAAGACTGAGAGCCGACTCCTTCTCTTCTAATTTGCCGGCATATCCCATGTGCTTATTTTAATAATACGAACAAACGGAGTCAAGTTATACACACCCTTATCGTCCTAAGGTTTTACCAAGATATTTTTTAGTTCAAACTGAAACTTAGATTAGAAAAAATTTCCCCTAGTCTAAATAGTCGTGGAGTTTCTTTCTTCTTGACGGATGTTTTAGTTTTCTCAATGCCTTGGCTTCTATTTGCCTGATTCTTTCTCTGGTAACTTTAAATTCCTTGCCAACTTCTTCCAAAGTCATCGGCCGGTAATTGTCCAATCCAAACCTCATTTTTAACACATTGGCTTCTCTTTCCGATAAACTTTCCAGTACTTCATCAACATTTTCTTTAAGCAGTTGCTTGGAAGCAATATCGTAAGGAGCTGGCTGATCAGAGGCAATAAAATCACCCAGCAGTGAATCTTCTTCGTCACCAACTGGCTTTTCTAGCGAAGTGGTTTCTTGGGCAATCTTAAAGATTTCCAAGACTCTTTCCGGGCTTAATTCTAATTCCTTGCCTAATTCTTCCGGGGTTGGTTCCCGGCCCATTTCCTGCATTAGCCGTCTTTGAGTCCTAATTAACTTATTGATTGTTTCTACCATATGCACCGGAATTCTTATTGTTCTGGCTTGATCGGCAATCGCCCTAGTAATGGCCTGCCTGATCCACCAAGTGGCGTAAGTAGAAAACTTGTAGCCTCGCCGCCAATCATATTTCTCCACTGCCCGCATTAATCCCTGATTACCTTCCTGGATCAAATCAAGAAAACTCATCCCCCGACCAATATATTTCTTGGCAATCGAAACAACTAATCTTAAATTTGACTCAATCAACTTCTTTCTTGCCAACTTGTCGGCTTTTTCGATCCGCTGGGCCAAATCAATTTCTTCATCAGCTGTTAATAATCTGATTCGGCCAATTTCCCGCAAATACATTCTAACCGGATCAGTTAATGACCGGTCACCCAATGTTGCCAATACTTCCAGTTCTCGGCTTAATTCCGAAGTCGCTTTTTCGTCTTCCGACAACTCTTCTTCGGTAACAGTCTCAAAAACATCAACTCCTTTATTAATTAACTGAGCATAAAATTGATCTAATTCCTCAATTTTATCTTCCGCATCCGGAAAAACTTTTAAAATTTCCTCCTGAGTCAAAAAACCTTGTTTATTGCCCTTGGCAAAAAGAGCTTTAATTCTTTTTTTTCTTTCAGGTTCAGTAATGGAAACTATGGTTTGATCTTTGCTTTTATTAGTCATGTTTTTTACTGGTGTTATTATACTTGTTGTTGGGAAAGACTGGCAAATTGGCTAACTAGTTTTTCCAGCTTGTCCTTGTCTGATTTGGTTTTTTCTGTTTTGTTTTCCAGTTGATCAATTTCTAAACTTAATTTATCAAGCTTGTCTTTTAAATCAAGCTGTTTAAGATCGGCAAAGGCTTTGTCAAACTGTTTTTGAGCCTTTTCTTCATCTTCGCTTAGATTACCTAAGTTTATCAAATAAAGCTGATCAAAGCTCTCCAGTAATTCTGCCGGCAGTTTTTTAGCTAACTTGACACTGGAAAATTTCTTCGCTTTTTTAAGATAATCCGTCAGAGCTTGATGCAAACGCTGTAAAACATTGGTCTCAATTAATGATTTTAAACCCCGCTTTTTAAGCCAATCATATTGCTGTGCCTGTAATGCCAGTGCCAGCAAGTATTCTTCTATTAATTGCCGTCTCGGCTTTTGTGTTTGTACCATTGGAGCGCTTATTTTGTCAAGTAAATCAGCACCTTTTTTAACTTTCTCTACTTCTTCAATAATCGAGCTGGCTTCAACATTCAGTTTTTGCGCCAATAAATTTACATAATGGCTAAAAACAATCTGATTATTAATTTTGGCTAAAACTGGCACCAGCTCGTTGCCGATTTGCCTTTTACCTTCAGCCCCTTGATCGCCAAAACGGCTAAAAGCAGAAGTGATCAAAAAATCATAAACACCAATTGAATTTCTAACCATCTGCCGCCATTTTTTACTATCCTTGCTGGCAATATCGTCCGGATCTTTGCCGCCTTTAATTTCAATCGCCCTAATTTCAACTTCCTGGCTGTCGGCCAATTCAATCCCCCTTCTGGCAGCCATATCACCGGCAATATCCTGATCAAGGGCAAAAATAAACTTGTTAGTAAATCTTTTAAGCAGTCTTATTTGAGCGGTTGTTAAGGCTGTCCCGCCAGAGGCGACACAGTTTTTAACTCCAGCCTGAAAAGAAGACACTACATCCATTTGACCCTCAACCAAAACCGCTTCATCTTTCTGCCTAATCGCCTCTTTGGCCTGAAAAAGACCAAAAAGCAAGCTGGATTTATGGAAAACTGCTGTTTCCGAAGTATTAATATACTTGGCTTGATCTTTAACATTTGGCATAACCCGGCCAGAAAAACCGGTAACATTGCCGCGATGGTCAAAAAAGGGAAAACAAACCCGGTTGCGAAAACGGTCATAAAAACCTCTTTGGCCTCTGGAAATAAGTCCGGCTTTCTCTATGTCCTCCGGCTTATATTTTTTCTTACCAACTAAAAACCGCTGCAGTGAGTCATAAGAGTTGGGGGCAAAACCAATCTTAAAAATTTCAATCGTTTCTTTCTTTACTCCCCGAGAAGCCAAATAATCCAAAGCCCTTTTACCAACCGGATGATTGAGTAATAAAAAATGATAAAACTCGCTAGCCAAATGGTTAACTTCGTAAAGCAGTTGTTTTTGTTTATCTTCGTCAGAAGAATAATGTTTTTTTAGCTTAACTCCGACTCTTTTAGCCAGTTCCTCCAATGCCTCGCTAAATTCCATATTCTCCATCCGCATCAAGAAAGTAAAGGCATCGCCGCCAGCGGAGCATCCAAAACATTTGAAAATCTGTCTTTCCGGCGAAACAATGAAAGAAGGCGTTTTTTCTTGGTGGAAGGGGCAATTGGCCTTGAAATTCCGACCAGCCTTTTTAAGCTCAATGTACTGGCCGACCAGTTCAACCAAATCAATCTTTTCCTTTATTTCTTCTCGTTGATCCATAGATTCAATTATATCTGTAATTATACATTATCACTGTTATCGGATACTATTTCTTGCATATTTCTTGCATTATTACCGCACGGATTACCAATTTTTCAATTCAAAGGGCCCTTGCCCACTTTGCCGTCAGTCCACTTAATATAATCTTCTAGTGATCTTACTTGTCTCATTCCTGGTTCATCGCCCGGTCTTTTCCCTTGGTGATCAGAAAATACAATAAAACTCTCTGGAGAAAACGGCAACTGGCTCAAAAACGACATGTCTTCTCGCTCACCCAATGACCATTGGTGGATATTGGTAAGATTGGCCAGTTCAATTTGCCTGTTTGCGGATAGAGCTTGCGCCCTAATTGCTCTCAGTAAGGCAGCATCAACAATATCGGCGGCGACATGAACGATCTCTGTTTCTCTCAACCTTTTTCTTGACCGAGAATAAGCTTCCGGGTCAGTCCAGTGAAACCTTCCGTAACTAACGGCCTCCTTGGCAAAAAAACGGCTAATTATACCGCTAGAACCGCCATCGAAAAACGGCCGCAAATTTTCAACTAATTTAGCCAAGCCGGGAGTTTGGCGCAGACAATCTTCGGAGGATAACCAAGCCATAGCCCCTGTCGGTGAAGAGTTGTCCTTGATTGCTCTTAAAACAGCTTCGGAAAAATTTAAAACAGCGATGTTTTTATCAACCACCAAGCAAACTTCAACCGGCAAGGCGCTTAAAAAAGAAGCAAGGCCACCGGAACCGACAAAAAGACCGATGCCCAGGCTATCATTATCTTTGACTTCCTCTTCCAAGACCGCTAATACTTTTTGCGCCCCAGTATCATTAGAAATCAGAATTGTTTCCAAGACATTTTCAATTTCACCAAAACTTACTTTTGGATAAGCAATATCTTCCCACCTGAGAATCGTTTCTGATTCTACCGGTCCAACCCCCATAGAGCGGCTCGTATCTTCCATAATTTTAAACTGCACAAATAAAAAAACTCCTGTACTGGGCGGAGAGGGCGGGATTCGAACCCGCGATAACCTTACGGCTATACACGCTCTCCAAGCGTGCTCCTTAAACCACTCGGACACCTCTCCTTAAAACAGTGCCCTCGGCCAGAATCGAACTGGCATCACCGGCTTCGGAGGCCGGCACTCTATCCATTAAGCTACGAGGGCTTTTTTCTGGCGGAGAAGGTGGGATTCGAACCCACGTAGGACTTGCGCCCTGCAAGCTTTTCGAAAGCTGCCCGTTCGGCCACTCCGGCACCTCTCCTTGTTGTCAAACAAAGTGCGCCCGAAAGGATTCGAACCTTCGGCCTCGTCCTCCGCAGGGACGCGCTCTAATCCACTGAGCTACGGACGCTTAAACTACTGACAATTTTAACATTTAAAGGGAAATTTACGAAGCGGACGGTTCTTTTTCCAAAGGCACTTTTTTCGACAACCACTCACCGGCGTTTTCCATCCAAGTTTTTTCTGGCTGTTCAAAGGGCAAATACTTAACCAGTAATTCTTTAATCTTTTTCGGCTCAACCTGGCCCAAAGGAATAGTTAAGCGGTAAGGAAAGGCCGTTGGTCGCTCAACCAATAAAATCTTTTGGTTCATTTTCTCTTCAAACCAAAAACGAGCCAATTCCCCAAAAGGATAATTATTACCAGCAACCACTAAGCCTTTGTTGGTAATCTGATACTCAATGTCTTCTGGTTTAATGGTGGCAAAAACATAAGCCAAAAAAGCAACAGAGATTACCAATACTATCGCAAACCACTCCTTAATAAAAAGTAAAATGACAGCAATTAAGAAAGCAATCGCCCCTAAAGTGGAATAAAATTCTTTATCTCTAGTTTTATAAAGCCTGGCCGGTGCTTGCCAAACTAAGAAAGTTTTTAACGGCTGAGGCTGAGGAATGCTGCTGGATTCAACTTGCGAAGATTGACTTTCTTGTCGTGGGCTGGCAGTGGTTTGATTTTTATCAGCCATTATTGATTTCATCTTAAAGTAAAAACTTCAAGCAATCAAGCGGAAGGGGTGGGATTCGAACCCACGTGGGGCAAGCCCCTCACGGTTTTCAAGACCGGACCGATTGGCCACTCCGGCACCCTTCCAAAAAACAAAATATTATTACGAATAACACTCAAGATTGTACTAAATTTCAACTCGGTCTCCTGATATGTGTTTATAAAAAATGTCTCTTCATAAATACTCTACCAGAACCAGACTTAAGATATTTCTCAAAATTTCTAGCAATCGTTTCCTTCGTAAAGGCAAAATAAGTAATTAGTTTTACTGGCACTCTATTTTTCGTAGCGGGAACATGGCCAAAATTATGCCTATTTATCCTATCTTTCAAATCATTCGTTGAACCAATGTAAGTTCTTTTATCCGAACACACAAGAATGTAAACATAGTGCATTTGTATTTTCACCTAAACTTTAGCAAAGCTAAGATAAACTTATCCCGACAACAGCGGATTTATCTCGCTGTAACCTCGCCATCGTAATGAAAAAGAATTACTCAATTTGATTAGACTTCCCAATAAGCCCGCCTCCGTTATAGCTTCGGCGAGGTGAAAGCGGAGAGTGTGGGAGTCGAACCCACCGGTCGCGTAAAGCGACATGGTTTAGCAAACCATTCCCTGAACCGTTCGGGATACCCTCCCTTTTGCCAAACTACTGGTTGTAATTATACAGGGACTACCTAAAAGTTACCACTATTATCAACCGGCCAGCGCCATCAAAAAAACTCGCCTGGCTCCAGCTTGTTGTAAAACTTTTTTAGCCTGTTTTAATGTTTCACCGGTTGTATAAATGTCATCAAAAATAAGAATATCTTTATTCTTCACTTTTTCTGCCTTAACAATAGTAAAAGCTTGTTCCAAATTAAATTGTCGTTGCGGTTTGGTCAAAGTCGATTGGGGAACAGTTTTTTTAACCCGTTTAATCAAACTAACTGTCATTTCAAGATCTAGTTGCCGAGCCATTAAAGCCGCTAAAATTTCTGCCTGATTAAAACCACGCCAATTTTGTCGGTGCCAATAAAGCGGAATCGGAGTAATAACAAAGCCTCTCAATCGGTTTTTAAGCCGTTTAACAATCAGCGGCTGTTTAACTAAGGCCAGGAGAGTCAATTCTTTGGCTAAATCGGTCGTAAGTGAATACTTAAACCGGCAAAGTGCTTTCCTGGTTAATCCTTGATATTTCAACCAAATAAAAGTATCTTTGGGGCAAAAAGAGACAGGAAACGAACTGATTTTAACTTGACAATGCGAACAAAAATAAGCACCGACCCGGCCGCAACCAAGGCAAAGTTTGGGATAGAACAACGAAGCAACATCCATCCTTAATCTATTTTTAACCCAACGACAGAACTAAAAGCAAGAAACAGCCTTGACATGTTTATAATAATTTTTTATAGTCCATTTTATTATGTCACCTTGGGCTGAAGTCGAAGCAAAAACAGCCAGCGGAGAAAGTGATCCAAGAGTTTGGGATATCACCGAAGTCACCGAACTGCCAAACTATACTCAACCAATCGACGAAGTGGTACTTTACCGCCACCGCGCCTGGCCTGTTTTTGGCCCAGTCCAAGAGGAAGCCAAAGTCTGTATTACCGGAGAAGATACCGCCGTAGTAACCGTCAGATCGAGACAATCCCGAGCACCACAAACTATTTTTATCGGCCACCTGGATGAACATAGGCCAAAAATTAAAAGCCATGCCGGCCAAGATCCTGAAGCCAGTCTGGAAAAATGGCACATAGAAAGACTCCAGGTGTATGGACAAGATTTCTGGATTAAAATAGGAAACGGCAAGGCCCGTGGAGTCATCTATATCAACAACAACGGCCAACATCAACCGCTGGAAAACAGCGGGACAAAAACTCTTGATTAAGTAAAGCCGTCAAACAGGATTTAATTGGTGGAGATGCCCAGAGGTGATCTGGGGTCCGAAAAAAGAAAATCTAAAAACCTCTACAAGTTTGTTTAGTCTTTTTTTTCTTTAAGCTATCAGACTAACGAGTGAAACACTTAAAGTTTGGGATCTTTTTTTCTTAAGGAGGAGCCCGAGCCCAAAAACTCTTCCCGCGTTCTAGATTAGGTTGACACCAGTTCGGTTCCTTCTAGACAAAAAACCGGCTGATGACACAGAACCGTTTTTAGGCGGCGGCTGCGTAGGCGTAATTATTTGCGCCAGTTGAAAATTTTGATTCTTAGTTTACGAGCAAAAACCAATCTCGACTTGCAGTCTTCAAATTACTTTCCCGTCGATCCGTCCATCCCCATATTACTTGATTAAGTTTTAATCCTGTTTTTTAAGGTTCGCAGTTGCTGCCGATGCCAATCCCGCTGTTTAATCTTTTCCCGCTTATCGTACTGTTTTTTGCCTCTGGCAAGGGCGATTTCAATCTTGATATTACGACCCTTATTATAACAGCACACAGGCACAATCGTCAAACCAGTTGTCAACTGCTGGGCCAGTTTATTAATCTGTCTTTTGTGAAGTAATAATTTCCGGCTTTTTTTAGCCTCGTAGTTGCGATTATCGGCTAATTTATAAGGCGAAATAAAAGCATTGATTAAAAAAATCTGGTTATCCTTTATCTTAACAAAGGCATCTTCCAGCTGCAGTCGGCCCTCTTTAATTGATTTAACCTCAGCGCCGCTTAAAACAATCCCCGCTTCCAATTTGGTCAAAATGTCATAATCTCTTTTGGCTTTGCGGTTAAAAATTTTCATTTCAACTCTAAGCTGTAAATTTTACCATTACTCGCCACCAATAAGCGCTTGTTGTCTTCCTGGACAACGATTAAATTAGCCTGATCCAGACCCTGCCAACGGTATTCTTTAACAAACCGGCCGTCTTTGGCTAAAACAACTACTTTTGCCTTGGCAGAATCCAGTAAATATAAATTTTCGCTTTCTTCGTCAGTATAAAAATCAACCACTTTACCTAACGGCTCGTTTAGGCCGGCCGGCTTAAAGGCATCGGCCGCTCCTCTGGTTAATTTTACAATTCGATTGTCATCAAAAAGTAGCCATATAGAACCGTCAATCATCATCTTATTGACCGCCGATAAATCAATTTCGTCATTTAACCAAGCCTGGGAGGTATCAAGCGAAGTGGTAGTAATTGGGGCTTTCCAAATTTCATCCGCCTGACCATCAACC
>CAZZNI010000006.1:35255-54295 GCA_964655765.1 uncultured Gammaproteobacteria bacterium | reverse complement strand
TGGAAGTGAGAACTAATAGAAGGAAACCGGCTGCCAGTTTTAAAAAAGGTAGGTCGTCAACATCCTGTTTAGTAAATTGTTTAGTCATAAAACTAAGAAGGCTCTACACAATGTATAAAGATTTTTATGTATCCTTGTCAACAAGTAAATTGATTAAAAAGATTTAAAGAAACTAACCGTCTCGGCCATCACCCCATCCCAATCCGGCACTAGATTATGATCGGCTTGGGGATAAAAATGATAATCAATCTCTTTATTCAATTCTTTCATTTGGTTTAAAAAATCGTCAGTCCAACGCTCGGGAATCAGTGGATCCCGACCGCCTTGATGAAGTTGAATCGGAGCATTTATCAAATCAAGATGGGCATCAACAGAAAAATCCCTACCATTGTAATTCTCGTCAAAGTCTTCAATTGCCGCTTTAACCTTTCGACCCTGATCATCAAGTTCGCCCATATAATATAGTACACATTCAGGAAAATCGGCCGTTACCGGCGCCCATAACACCGTCGGCAGATTTCTCTGGGTTATTTCCAAAACCGACAGCGCAATCTGGCCACCATTGCTGTGCCCCCATAAAAAAATTTTGTTCGGATCAACCGGAGCAAAATTTTCAACCGCTTTAAGCAAGGCCAAAACTGTTACGGGGCGGTAAAACCTCGCCTCCAAAATATCGGCCGCGGCAGCGTCAGAACCACCAAAACCTAAAAAATCAGGCGCCAGGGTTATAAAACCATTCTGAGCCAGGACACCGGCCGCCTTACGGGTCCCCAAACCAGTAAAGTAAATACTGTCATCGGCATAACCCCGCAATAAGATAACCGCCGGCAATTGAGTTTGGGGATTGTCAGATAAATTCAACATACCGGTAACTTTTTTCCCCTCAACCTGATAAGAAAAAAGATAAGAAGTGTAGCCTTCTTCATCGCTGATAATTTTTTCTTTTATAATCTGACTTACCTTAAAATCAGTCGCCGCTAAATTAGCAAAAGTATATTTGTTAAGCGGTAAATCTTTGTTACTGCCGGTTTCACTTTCCGATTCAGGGGAAGTTAGCGGGTTTATAAACTGGTTGTTTGTATCTGTTTGGGAGAAAACTACAAACAAAATAGCCAGCCCGATAATAAAAAAGCTAGCCAGAAGCAAAAAATTTCTCATAAATTCTCTCCATTCTAAATTGACAAAGACCCCCTTGACAAGTTTTTAATCTTATTTCATAATGAATTTAGCACTCAAGCAGTTAGATTGCTTGGAAGGAAAGGAGGTGAAAATTAATGGCAATAGTAAAATGGAACCCAAGAGGTTTTTGGAATTTCCCCACCTTCTTGGATGACGAAGAATTTTCCGATTTAACCGTTACCGAAGGATTAGATGTTTACGAAACCGACAATGATGTCGTTGTAGAAGCAGCTGTCCCCGGTCTGCGGGAAAAGGATGTCAATGTCACTTTCGAAGACGGTGTTTTGCGCATTAACGGCCGTCGGGAAGAAACTGAAGAAGAAAAACAAAAAAAGAAAGTGGTTCATCGGTTGCAAAAAATCAGCGCCTTTGACTACACCGCTACCCTTCCTCGGCCGATTGACGGGGCTAAGATTGAAGCGGAAATTGACAACGGTGTTTTAATCGTTAAAGCACCAATCGCTCCTGAGGCCAAACCGAAGAAAATCACCGTTAAGGCTAGAGCAAAATAAATCAGCGCGTACCGCTACATCCTACACCCCCGGGGTGTAGGATGTAGCAGGCTTGTTAACTATCCTCTCTTTTAGTAAAATTAGTGCTACACTCTTGCTGGAGTGGCAGAGTAGACAATTGCCCCGGTCTGTAAAACCGGTGCCGCAAGGCTTCGTAGGTGCAAATCCTACCTCCAGCACATTATTATTTAAAATCTTACACCCCGGGGGTGGAAGATAAAATTTGCTGGCATAGCTCAGTCGGTAGAGCGTGTTCTTGGTAAGAACAAGGTCCTGGGTTCGATTCCCAGTGCCAGCTCACAATTTTTTAATCCGTAAAGGTTGTTCTCGGATCGTAAAGCCTTCTGTTAAATACACCGGCCAATTTTTTCTCATTGGTGGATCGAGATTTGAATTTGTGCCAGTACTTCAATTTCCATTTCTCCAGTCTCCCAAAAAATTCTTTCGGTGGCTGCCACTTTTCTCCGTAGAAGCTAAAAAAATCACGAAACATGTAATAATAAACCTCGGTCCCCTTGATAATGATTTCTTCGGGTGTAAGCTTGCTGATCCTTTGAAGTTGTTCCTTACGCTGTCGAGAAAAATACCGCGACAATTCACTAACAAAACCTAAATTTTTAACCATTTTCCCGTCAACCACCACCGCAAATTTATCTAATTTATCCCAAATTTCTGTCGAATAAGCCATATGATTCATAAAATCTATTGTGACACCAATTTTTTTGTTAAAAAGATAGATTATATCTACTGAGTGATATTTATCTTGGCTCCATATTTCGGTATCCAAATCGTAAAAACTCTTAATCAAAACTGTCTCATTAGCAGACAGTTGATAAGGGCCATGCCAGTAAACGCTATAAGCAAAAATGTCAAAATTAATAGTCCAGACGAACGATTCTAAATCCATACTTAAAAAACTAGCTGTTTTTCTGGAACTACCCTTGAACCAATGGAGCCCTTTAACTAAGGTTTTAATTCCCTCGCATGACAAAATGACATTTTTCTCATCCAAACAAAAAGGGTCCGATCTCACCTTGCTCTCCAAAACCTGCTTTGTAACGGCGATAAAGTTTATTATTTCTTCAGGCTTTGCTGAATAACCTTCATATTTATTGGCTAACTTTAACCCAAGAACAACAAAGGGTAATAGGAACCAGCGAAGAACACCCACCCCAAGAGAGTGCAAAGATTTTTTAAACTTATTCGGATCCTGCTTAAATTTCTCAAAGATATCAATTGCTAAAAGATCGATAAAATAGGAGTCCACTTGACCGGGACCAAATGGCCAGAACTCAGTCGGGCCACCCCGCTCCACAGACAATTCTATCGCTCTAAGATAATCTTCAACAATTTCGTCAGATAGGAGTGATTTCATTTCTAGTATTTTTGTAATAGAGAACAGGGTCACCACAAACCGGTAGCTCGATCTTGAACTCCTCGCAATTATCTAAACTACCTGTTAAACCATCTTTTGTTAAACCAGCAGCAAACACCTCCGAAGGACCGCTATGGGTAACCATTACAACATGAAGGTCAGGACCGACCGGATCAATTCTACCAGCCAGTTTAAAAAATTTCTTAAAAAAGCTGTTAAAACCGGTCGCTATTTGGCCAGGATGTGCTAGCCAAGTCTTAACAAAATCCCCTCCTTCCTCCATCAAGTCTAAACTTCCTCGAGTCATTTTATCGGTCAAATCAAATCGGGAGAAAGTTTTGGTCGGACTGTGAAAAAATAGTCGTTTATCGCCAATCCTCCCCAACTTCTCCAGCTCCAGTTTAATTAACATGGCTGTTTGCTGTGCCCTAAGACGTGGGCTGGAATAAATGGCCAATACGCTGTCTTGAGAAAGCTCTTTAAATAACCTCTTGGCGGCTTGAAGTGACTGCCTTCTTCCTTCATCTGTTAATTCCCCTTCAAAATCTTGTCTACCCGAATATTTAGCTTCAGCATGTCTAATAAAGTGTAAAACTATTTGCCTGGTTGATTGTTCCTTTTCTCGATCTTCTAGGCTCATTGACATCTTTCTTTCTTTGCCTCTATAATAATATTCTAGGAAGATGGAAAAAACAATTCGCAATTTAGCCGCCGCTTTTATCGGCGAATCACAAGCCAGAAACCGTTATCTGTTTTACGCTAAGATTGCTTCCAAAGAGGGTTTTGAAAAAATTGCTGAAATTTTCCGCCTTACCGCTGATCAGGAAAAAGAACACGCTTCTTGGGCTTTAAAACTAATCAACCAACTTAAAGAAAACCAGCCGGAAATGGAAGAAATTATTGTTGATCAACAATCAGTACCAACCGTTCTAGGAACCACTAAAGAAAATCTTGCCGCTGCTATTAAAGGCGAGAGTTACGAACAGACTACCATGTATCCGCAATTTGCCGAAATCGCCCAACAGGAAAACCTGCCTCAAATCGCCGCCCGACTACGAGCGATCGCCAAAGCAGAGGCTCATCATGAAGAAAGATATCAAAAACTACTTGACCAGCTGGAAAAAGACACCCTTTTTAAAAAAGAAACTGAGGTCGAATGGACCTGCCGTGAATGCGGCTATGTTCATACCGGCAACCAACCACCGGAAAAATGTCCTTCTTGTGACCATCCACAAAGCTTTTACGAGCTTAAATGCGAACAGTATTAAGCCTTAATGAACAAAACCAAAATTAACGCTATTGTCAATATTTTTTCTTTTTTCTTTTTACTACCTAGCGCAGTTTCCGGATTTGTCCTCCTGCTTGTTCTACCTAGTAACCAGGGCGCCGGTTTTGGCCGCGGCTATTTAGACTCACCGTCATTCTGGCTGGGGTTGGAACGACACTCATGGGTAAAAATGCACAACTTAACTAGTGTCATCTTCGTTCTGTTAATGGTCATTCACCTGTTTTTACACCTACCTTGGATCAAAAACATCAACAACTGTTTTCGCTCCTCCGTCAATAAAAACAAATAATCCACAAACTTCTTTTCTAAAATGTCAATTTGTAATATAATTGGGCCTTGAGTTTATGTTTAATAAGATTTTTTCACTCTATAAAAAACTGCCCGGCTGGGCCAGGATTGTTTTAATCATTGCCGTTATTGGCGGTGGCTTTTTTGGCTACCGGCAAGTTTTTGGCAAAGAAAACGGTTATAAACAAGTCCAAGTTGAGGAAGGGTTACTGGTTGAATCACTCGAATTATCTGGCGATATTCAAGCCTACCGTCAGGCCAATTTGCATTTTGCCGCCGGCGGCTTGGTGACTTATTTACCTTTTAAGGAAGGTGATCGGGTTACTAAATGGCAAACAATCGCTTCCTTGGACCAAAGACAGCTACAAAAAGATCTGCAAAAGTATCTTAATCTTTATTCCCAAACAAGAAACGACTTTGACACAACCGTCGAAGACGATGATAATAATTTGGCCTTGGACCAAAATGACCAAATCAAACGACTGCTGGCCGACAACCAATACACGCTCAATAACGCCGTTATTGATGTCGAAAGCCGAGACTTAGCCATTAAACTATCTAGGCTTTATGCTCCTTTTGACGGCATTATCACCCGCATGGACATAACAACAGCAAATGTTAATGTTTTACCGACCGATATTTTCCAAATTGTTGATCCAAGCTCACTTTATTTTTCCGCCAACCTTGACGAAGAAGATTTAGTCCGGGTTACCGAAGGGCAAAAAGCTATTGTTACCCTTGACGCTTTCCCTGACTTGGAATTTGAAACCGTCGTTGAATCAATCGCTTTTGCCGCCAAAGAAACTTCCACCGGCACCGCTTATGAAATTAAGTTTAATTTACCAGCCGAAGTACTTGACAAGTTAAGACTGGGTCTCAACGGCACGGTAACAATTAAACTGGAAGAAAAGGAAAACGCCTTGAGCGTACCGTTTGAAGCTATCGACGAAAAAGATGACGGTACTTTCGTTACTGTCTTGGAAAACGGTCAGATTGTCGACAGAAAAATTGAAACCGGTATCCAGACCGACAGCCGGACCGAGGTAACCTCCGGTTTGAATAAAAATGATACCGTTGTCATTAGGCAGTAATTAGTTTCCCCTATTTTGAAAAGTGGCAGATAAAAAAATTGTCCAGCTAGAAAAGGTAAGTAAAATTTACCAACTTGACGGAATTCAAATCCCCGCCCTTGATAATATTGATTTTACAATTAACGAAAAAGATTTTTTGTCAATTATTGGCCCGTCTGGTTCCGGCAAATCAACCTTGCTTCACTTAATTGGCCTGCTTGATAAGCAAAGCCAGGGTAAAATCACCTTTTTGGGCAAAGATATCCGCAATTACAACGAAGAAGGACTGGCTCGTTTAAGAAATCAATATGTTGGCTTCATTTTCCAGCAATTTAATTTACTGCAAAGAGCTTCAGCGCTGGAGAATGTCTTGCTGCCGGTACTGTACAGCTCCGCCGATATTAACGATAAAAGGAAAAAGGCAATCGAGATTTTAACCAAGTTGGGCCTGGGTGACCGGCTGAAAAACGCCCCCAACCAGCTTTCCGGCGGCCAACAGCAACGAGTCGCCATTGCCAGAAGCTTAATTAACGACCCGAAAATTATTTATGCCGACGAACCAACCGGGAACTTGGACAGCAAGTCGGGTAAAGAAGTTATTCGCATCTTAAGCGAACTGCACCGGGAAGGCCGAACGGTTGTTATTGTCACTCACGATCCGAATTTAGCTAAAATCACCAAAAGACAAATTAATTTAATGGACGGTAAAATAGTTAAGGAGAGCAAATGATTTGTTACGCCTCTTTGTGCCAAACAGCGGCTGAATCAATTAACCGCAACAAAACCAGGTCAATTTTAACCACATTGGGAGTTATTATTGGCGTTTTATCGGTAATCTTACTATCGTCAATCGGCAACGGAATCAGAAATTTTGTTACCGAACAATTCAACGATCTGGGCGCCAACACCGTTTATGTCACTCCCGGTGAAATTATCTCTGAAGAGGGCGGTTTTTCTCAAGCTTCTGATGCCAGCCAACAAAACAGTAAATTAGAAATGGAACATGTTGAAGCAATTAAAAAACTCGGCAACGAAATTATCGCCGCTGTCCCCTACACCGAAGTCCAAGGCGATGTCCGCTTTAAAACCAGAAAAAGGCGAACCTTAGTCATTGCCACCCAGTCTGATTACTCCCAAATCCGCAATACTCCAGCCGAAAAGGGACGGTTTTTTAAAACCGCTGACGAAGACGCTAAAAGAAAAGTTGCCGTTATTGGCCCGGAGGTGGCGGAAAAACTGTTTGACAACAAAGACCCAATTGGCAAAGACATCTCCATCAACGACATCCGTTTCACTGTTATCGGCGTTACTGAAAGCAAGGGCGGTGGCGGTTTTGGCGGCCCTTCTTTTGACAACACTGTTTTTATTCCCCTATCAACCGGTCAAAGCTTTTTGGAAATTGACTCTGTTTCTTCAATCCTTATTCAGGTCGACAACCAAGAAAATATCTCATTGGCGATGAAAAGAATTGAAAAAACCTTGCTGCAAAGACTGGATGAAGATGAATTTTCTCTGCTGGATCAAAACGAGTTAATGAAAACCATTGATCAAATTTTATCTACCCTAACCTTAGGGTTAACCGGCATCGCTGCTATTTCTTTAATTGTCGGTGGTATCTGCATCATGAATATTATGTTAGTCTCAGTTGCTGAACGAACCAGGGAAATTGGGCTACGAAAAGCACTGGGAGCAACGCCGCAAATTATCATGTTCCAATTCTTGATCGAATCGGCCATCCTCTCTTCACTGGGCGGCATTATCGGTATTACTCTCGGCTTTTTAGGCACTTTGGCTTTGAGTAGTTTCTTGCCGGCGGCAGTTACCCTGGTTTCTGTCTTAATCGCTTTCGGCGTCTCTTTCCTGGTTGGAATTATCTTTGGAGTCATACCGGCCCGAAAAGCCGCTGCTCTGTCACCGATAGAGGCATTAAGATACGAGTAGCCTTTTTAAATATTTTTTGATAAAATCCCCTCACTATGGCAAAGAAAGGTCCCAGACAGATCAACGCCCTTGTGTGCACCGTCTGTAAAAAACAAAATTATGTTTCTGAACGCAACCGAGTTAATACCCCGGATAAATTAAATTTGAAGAAATATTGTAAAGCTTGCCGGAAACACACTCCTCACAAAGAAACCGCCAAGCTGAAGTAAGCTCTTTACTGCTCCAAAACCCCAATTCAAGCATACAAGACATAATTAAATGAGAGACCAGCCAAGAAGCCCTCAAGAAGATTTCGAAATAGAAAAAGCTGTTTGTTTTTTGGTCACCAGCTTTTTGGCTTCTGGTGATAACCCCAAACCGGTTATTCTCCACAGCCTGCGAGTAGCTTTCCGACTTTACAACTTAGGTTACCCGAAAGAAGTTGTTCTTAGCGCCATTTTACACGACCTTCTCGAAGACACTGCGGTTAAAGCAGAAGAGATTAAAGATAAATTTGGCTCAACAGTCTTGGAAATTGTTCAAGCTAACAGTTTCAACCGAGAAATAAAAGACAAAAGTCAACGATATCAAGATAATTTTAATCGCTGTTTTAAGCAAGGCAAGCAAGCCTTAATAGTTAAAGCAGCTGATATCTTAGACAACAGTGCTTTTTACCACTTAGCCGCTGATGAACAAGCCTACCAGGCTTTAATTAATAAAATGGCCGCCTTTATCACCCTGGCTGAACAAAAAATAAAAGCAGAACCAGTTTTCAAAGACTTGAAACAAAAGTATTCTGAACTAGCTTTAAAACAGCTTTAATTTAATCGCCCGGATAAAACCTTTTCGATGATGTTTGGTCGCTCCTTTTTTAACAATCATTTCCTGATGGAGCTTGGTTCCATAACCTTTATTTTTATCCCAGCCGTAAAACCGATAAGCCTTTTTCTTCCCCAAATCTTCCATTAACCCATCACGATAAACTTTAGCAACAATTGAGGCGGCGGCAATGGAGATTGATAATTGATCACCCTTAACAACTCCTTGTTGCCCTTTTCGACCAACCCCTTTTAAGTAAGGAATAGTCAAATAGTCGCTTAAAACAAAACCAGCCTCTTTTCTCAACCGGCCAAGCAATGGTTTGATTGCCCTTCTGGCTCCGAGATGAGTCGCCCTGACTATCCCCAGCCGGTTAATTTCATTAACTTCAACCCGAGCAGCCTGATAAAAACAAGCCCTTTCCATTATTAACCCCGCCAACGCCCGACGATGAAGCGCATTTAATCTCTTTGAGTCGTCAACAAAAACTTTCTTTTCTTTGATTCGGCAAAATAAATCATCGGCCTGATAATTTACAGGGTCAAAAGCGACCGCTCCCACAACCAATGGACCAGCCAGTGCTCCCCGGCCAACTTCATCAATACCAATAATTAACCGGCAACCTTTCCGACAAACTTCTCTTTCTAAATTAAAATCGGGTCGTTTTAGCTCCACTTCGCTTAATCGTAACACTTGCTAACAATTACTTGCTTCTTAAGGTCATTCCTGTTAAAATTTCTTGACATGTCGAGCCCGATTAGTTTTTTAAAAGAAGCCAGGGCCGAGCTGGATAATGTTATTTGGCCCAGCAAGCAAAAAGCAAGCCGATTGACTGTTTTGGTTATCCTTGCTTCAGTGTTAATGTCACTGTATATCAGCTCGCTGGATTTGCTGTTTACCCAGCTGACTAAACTTAGTTTTATTTTAAGATAAAAAATGGCAGAAGAAACCAAAAAGAAAGCCTTAAAAACCAAGGCTGGCAAAAAAGCCGCCAAAAAGAAAGCGGAAAGCAATCTAAACCATATCATTATCAGCACTGTTAAAAAGGACAGTGCCAGATGGTATGTTGTCCATACTTATTCCGGCCAGGAAAACCAAGTTGCCCAACACTTAAAACAACGGGTTGAATCAATGGGTCTGGAAGGCAAGATCTTGGAACTGCTTATCCCGACTCAAGACAAGATCGAAATTCATTCCGGTGCCAAGCATGAGGTTAAGGAAAAAATCTTTCCCGGTTATATGCTGGTAAAAATGGAACTGGATGATCATTCCTGGTTAATTGTCCGCACCACCGCCGGAGTTACCGGCTTTGTCGGCGCCGGCAAAAAACCAACTCCGCTGGAAGACAAAGAGGTTGAAGCGATCCAGAAATTTATGGTTCAAGAAGCACCGAAATTTAAAACCAAATTCTCCGTCGGCGAGGCAGTTAAAATTAATGACGGTCCGTTTGCCGACTTTTTAGGCACCATCGAAGCAATTGACGAAGAAGCTGGTAAAGTTAAAGTTTTGGTATCTATTTTCGGCCGGGAAACTCCGGTTGAACTAGATTTCTTGCAAGTTAATAAGCTTTAAAACAACAATGGCAAAAAAAGTCTTAACCCAGATTAAATTAAACTTAAAAGCCGGTGAGGCGACTCCAGCTCCCCCGGTTGGACCAGCGTTGGGCCAGCATGGTCTTAATATCATGGATTTTGTTAAAGCTTATAATGATAAAACTGCTGACAAAAAAGGTGAAGTTATACCGGTAGTTATCACTGTTTATGAGGATCGGTCGTTTGATTTCATCACTAAATTGCCACCGGTGGCTGAATTAATTAAAAAAGAAATCGGTATTAATAAGGGTTCACAAACTGCCGGTCGTGACACAGTTGGTAAAATTAGCCAACAACAGGTTGAAAAAATTGCTACCAGCAAACTGCCAGATTTAAACTGCCAGGATCTGGATGCGGCCAAAAAGACGGTTGCCGGTACCGCCCGCAGTATGGGAGTTAAAGTCGAGGAATAAAATGGGACAGAAAAAAATAAAAATCAACACCATCACCGAAGAAATCAAAGATACTCAGTCGGTAAAAAACAGCCCGGAAACGGCAAAATCATCAACCAATAAAACAACCGGTGTTAAATCAAAAACGGAAAAAAATAAAAAAGCCCCTCGATCAAAATCTTATCAGGAAGCGATAAAATTGATCGATCGCAGTAAAAATTATCCTGTAGACCAGGCCGTTGAACTGGTTAAAAAAGTATCCCTGTCAAAATTTGACGGCAGTGTTGAAGTATCTGCCATTGTTAAAAAAATCGGTCTTAAAGGTGAAGTTAAATTCCCCCATCCAACCGGCAAAAGCAAGGTAATCAAAGTTGTTGATGAAAAAATTATTGCCGAACTGGAAAAGGGTCAAATTAATTTTGACACGCTGATCGCTTCACCTCAAACAATGCCAAAAATAGTCAAATTCGCCAAACTTTTAGGTCCCAAAGGCTTAATGCCCAATCCAAAAAATAAAACCGTCATCGCTGAGCCGGAAAAAAGGGCTAAGGAAATGGCTAGTAAGGATCAGTTCAAAACTGAAAGCAAACAGCCAATTATCCACCAAGTCATCGGCAAGATTAGCCAGAAAGAAGCCGAATTAGCCGCTAACCTTAACGCTTTATTGAAAGCAATTGGAGAAAATAATCTGGTCAAGGTTGTTATCTCCCCTTCTATCGGTCCGGGGATAAAAATCGAATTAGAAAAAAAATAACCATGACGGAAACAGTTCAAGAAATAAACGAAACGGATTCACTACCGCCGGTTAACACCGCGATTGCCCAAGAACTAAACCTCACTGACAGCCAAGCACAATTTTTAAATCAAGTAGTCAACCCGCTAATAAAAGGAGTTATTAACGCCGGGATAAATAAAATTGACTCCTTCATGCAAGCCGATAACAATAGTCCGGCCCGAGCTAATAATCGAACCAATATCAGTATTGCCTTAAAGAGGCTTTGCCAACTGGAGTCAAGTGACCTATCCGCGATCGAAACGCCAAGTCAGCTAATCAGACTGATCAATGAAAAAGACCCTTCCAGGCCGCTGATAAACGAAGATGACGAGATGCTGATTGTGTCAATTCACGAAACGGCAAGTCGCTCAACTGGCGCCAGAATTACCACAATCACTGAAATCTTAACCACAGACCAATACAGGGCAGAAATAAACGACTCCGATTTATCAATGGAGCGATTAGCAGAATTGTCAACCATGGTTCCTGGCTCTAATTTTATGGACAATCCAACCAACCAACTGTTACAAGTGGCAGTTGAAAGACAATTGCCCGGTAAAAAGGTGCTTTCCGGCCAAACAGTCTTACCCGGTTTATATTACCTCTCCACCACTACCAACACCGTCCAAATAACTTACTAAAATAGCCTAAATTAAAACATGCTCAAGCTCTACAATACTTTAACCAGAAAAATTGATATCTTCAAACCAATAAGGCCAAAAGAGGTTCAAATGTACAGTTGCGGACCAACGGTTTACGATTACGCTCATTTGGGTAACTTCCGAGCTTATATTTTCGTTGATCTACTAAAAAGATATTTGAAATACTCAGGCTTTAAAGTAAAACATGTAATGAATGTTACTGATATTGACGACAAAACAATCAAGGGCAGTCAAAAAAAGAAACAAACATTAAAAACATATACGAATTTTTATTTAAAAGCCTTTCTGAAAGATGCTAAATCTTTAAATATACTCAAGCCAAACATTCTGTCCCGCGCAACAGAACATATCGACGAAATGATTGATCTCATAAAAAAATTGCAAAAAAAAGATTACACTTACAACTCACGAGGGTCAATCTACTATAAGATAACTAAATTTAATAACTATGGCCGGTTAGCCCGCCTGGACAAACAATCACTCAAACCCAACGCTCAAAAAAGATTAAATGTCAAAGATGAATATGACAAAGATAATGTTAATGATTTTGCCTTATGGAAATCTTGGTCTCCTGACGATAAGAATGTTTTTTGGCAGACAGACTTAGGAAAAGGTCGACCTGGTTGGCACATAGAGTGTTCGGCTATGGCAATGAAATATTTGGGAGAAACTTTTGATATCCATAGTGGCGGAGTGGATTTAATTTTTCCACACCATACTAACGAGATAGCCCAATCGGAAGCAGCGACTGGGCATAAATTTGTCAATTACTGGCTCCACAACGCACACTTAATAGTTAATGGCCAGAAAATGAGTAAATCACAGAAGAATTTCTACACTCTTAAGGACCTAAACAACAAACATTGTCACCCTCTTTTAGTTCGTATCATTCTTTTAAAAACACATTATCGACAAACCTTAGACTTTAATTCAAAGAGTTTACAAGAAGCTCGGGCAATTGCCCAAAAATTTGTTAACTTTTTAATTAATCTAGATTTCCTTCAAGAAAAGGACTCCAAAAATCAAACTAAAATTGACCCCCTCATCATGTCCACGCGGAAACGGTTCAAAAAGGCTATGAACGAAGATCTGAATATTAGTTCAGCTTTGTCCGCTATATATGACTTTATTGGCAAGATCAATAAACAAATGGATAAGCTTGGATCTGAAAATGCAAAAAAAACGAAAAATTTTATCTTCGAACTGGATAAGATTCTAGGTTTCGTCGAAAGCCTTTATAGCCAATACCGATTGGTTCTCGATAAAAAGGATAAGGATTTATCCATTAAAGAGCTTTTAAACCAAAGAGAAAAGGCTCGTAAAGATAAAAACTTTAAGGAAGCAGATAAGATCAGAAAAAAGCTTCTAGATTATAATCTTCTCGTAGAAGACACAGAATTCGGCTACCTCCTTAAAATACCGAAAGATTTTTATGGAAATATTTCCCTATAGCAAGAAGAGGCTTCATCTTGAACTAACAGGAAATTGCAATTTGCGTTGCATATATTGCTATCAATCCCCTTTAAACGAAGTAACTAAAATTAAAAATGAACTTAACCTCAGCCAAATTTTTGACATAATTGATCAATCAAAATGTCTTGGTTGTGAGACAATAACTCTAACCGGCGGCGAACCTTTTGCTCACCCTGATATTTACAAAATTCTAGATTACTGCAAAACCCTATGTGTAGAAATTTTAACTAACAGTGTTCTTCTTAACGAAGAAAAAATTAAACACCTCGGGAAAACCTATCCACAAATAAAAACAATAAAAATAAGCATAGACGGTCTTCATGGGCACAACATTAACAGGTATCCAAGTGATTACCGACAAATAATTAATAATTTCAGAGCGTTTAAAAAATATACTAAATGTAAACTAATAGCCAACACAATGATAACCAAACACACTTTAAAGGAATTACCCGAATTGTACAAAATGTTAAAAAAAATACCCATAGAAACTTGGAGAATAGATGTTCCATTTCTGGCCGGCCGATACAAAAAAACTGCTCCCAACTGTGCTGCTCAACCTAAAGCTGTGGCATTAACCTTAAATAAATTGCTTAAAAAATATTTTTTAAATAAAAAGCCTTTTAAGTTGGAGATATTTAACCTGTATAAATCAAACTTAATAACCGATAAGCTGTTTAAATTTAACACCAACTTACATCCTTGTTCTTACGACACATGGAGTACACTCTGTGTTAAGCCTAATGGCGACATAACCTTCTGCCCCTCCTTGACGAAACCAATAGCAAACATTTTGAATCAAAATCAGCAAGTAGATCTTTTACAAGGAATAAAAATAGCTAGAAAAAATGATTTTTTCAAAATTAAAGTTAAACAAATAAAAAAATGTGTTAACTGCAAATATTTAAATATTTGTGGTGGTGGTTGCCGAGCTGATTCACTTTACTGGAAAGGTAAGCTAATTACCGCAGATCCCGTTGCTTGCACCTATATGAAATTAATGGAGAAATATATTATCCCCATTCTGCCCAAAAATGAGTCCAAATATTTAATGAGTCTCATAAAGACAAAATGGCCTCTTCCATAACCGATCTTTCAGTTGATGTAACTAACAAATGTAACAATAATTGTATTTATTGCCGTGATATACACAACGACATAACCAGAAACCTGACGCCTGATCAAATGATTAAAATTGTCAGAAAATTGCTCAATGAAATAACGACAATCGAATGTGTAAAAATTTCTGGAGGCGAGCCTCTTCTCTTCCCCAAACTAGATAAGCTTGTTACACTTTGCGACAGGTCTAAGAAAATATCGATCTTGCAGACAAATGGACTACTTTTGACAAAATCGATAGCAAATAATTTAAAAAGGGCTGGGCTAAATAAAGTACAACTAAGCTTAGACGGATCAAAATATATCCATAACAAGTTAAGAGGGAAAAACTTTGATCAAGTATTAATGGCTGCCAAAGCTTGTAAAACCAACAATCTTCCTTTTTATTTTAAGTGTACGATTTCAGAATTGAATAAAAACGAGATTGAAAATCTTTTTAAGATAGCCAAAAATTACTCATCAGAAAAATTAAATTTTGGGTTTGTTATGCTTGTAGGTAAAGCTAAAAATAATCCATTATTAAAAGAGGTCACCAAGCAAGACAAAAAGAGAGTCATCCGGAATATTTATAACTTAACGAGAAAATATAAGGTCAAAATAGTAATTGCTGACCCATGTGCGCATGTATACCTGCAAAAGCACTTGCGACATAAAAAAATCGTTGCGGGCGGAACTTGTAACCTTGGTTCGAATTCAATCCATATCTCTTCTGATGGCTATTACAGACCCTGCTCGATGATAAATTTAAATCTAGGAGATGCCCTGCAAGACAATTTTTACGAGATTTGGAACAAGCATAAATTTTTAACAAGATGCAGGGAAAGAGATTTCGGCAAATGTAAAAAGTGTAAAAACATCAATTTCTGCGGAGGTTGTAGAGCAAATGCTTTCTCGATACACAATGACTACTTTGCCAAAGACAGTACTTGTTTTTTATTTTAGGCTTTGCTATACTCTTCCTCATGGTTGCACTTAAAGGCCATTGCACAGACAGATAACAAACTTATTGTTATTGAAGAGAAAATTTAACGAAGAACCTAAGAAGCGGGCAATTTTATTTGAGTAAGACCCGCGGAGGTAAAAAAATGGTATCCCAACAAAAAAGTTTTGTCGTTGCCAATTTAGCAGAAAAGATAAACCAGGCCAAAGGCTTAGTATTGGCTGATTATCAGGGTTTGAGTGTTGAAAAAATTAACGGACTGCGCAATGAATTAAAGGCAAACGGTGCGGAGTTCGAGGTTATTAAAAACACCTTGTTAACTCTGGCGGCTAAAGAAAAAAACTTTCCCTTGGTAATCACTGATATCCCCGGACCAACTATTGCTTTATGGATTTATGACGAAGACCCCAAAGCCCTGAAAATACTTTTTGACTTTATTAAAAATAACAGTATACCCAAAGTGAAAATCGGCTTTTGGGACAACAAAGCCATCAGTGAAGACATGTTAAAAGAACTGGCTAACCTCCCCGGCGTTGAAGTTTTACGAGCTAAAGTCGTTTCCGCTTTCAACTCCCCTATTTTTGGCCTAGTCTATAGCCTAAAATGGAACTTAAGCCAATTAGTTTATACTCTTGAAGCTATTAGAAGTAAAAACCAAGAGGTTAACTAAAAGAAAGGGGGTGGATAAAAAGAATATGGCAGATGAAAATAAAAAAACTGAGAACAAGCTTTCGGAAAAACTGGAAAAAATCATCGCTTCAGTTGAAGAATTGAGCGTAATTGAACTTTCCCAGTTAGTCAAAGCTTTAGAGGAAAAATTTGGTGTTAGCGCCGCAGCCCCTGTTGCCGCTGTTGCTCCTGTAGCAGGCGCGGAAACTGGCGGTGAACCGGCAGAAGAAAAATCCACCTTTACTGTGGTTCTGGCTGAAGCTGGTGCTAATAAAATCGCCGCCATCAAAGCGGTTAGAGAAATTAATTCAGCACTAGGCCTTAAAGAGGCAAAAGATTTAGTTGAAGCCGCACCTAAAGAGGTGTTGGTTGACGCTAAAAAAGAAGACGCCGAAGAAGCCAAAAAGAAATTGGAAGAAGCTGGTGCAAAAGTCGAAATGAAATAAAAGCACCATCTAATTCCTGGTACAAAAAAGGGCTCTTGTTAAAACAAGGGTCTTTTTTTATGGCGCGACTTCGGTCCAGGTCTGAGGGCTAAGCCAAAGACTGGTGGGGCTGTTAATCAGTAAATCAGGCCGGAAAGTAAAGACTTCTGCCGGTTGTTCGTTACCACTGGCTGACAGATCCCGTCCGAAAACAAAATCGGCTGTAGTCAAAAACATTCCTTCACCGAAAAACTGACTGTCACTATCACCGGTACTGATTTGTCCTTCAGCAAAAAAGATTCCTTGAGCCTGGGCAACATCAGAAGCAAAGGTAATATTGCCAGAAGCGATTACTGCCAGAAAGTCACCATTGGCAACGGTTAAGTTACTGTTAATGGTTACACTGCCGTCAACCAGTAGGATTACCTTCTGACCACTGTTTAAATTGTTATCAATGGTAATGTCCTGGCTGTAGTGATAAAGGCCGGAAGAAAGACTTGACAGTCCTGGGTAATTATCTTCAACTGTTGGGTTACCTAGAAGCGTTTTAAAGCCAGTGAAGGTTCGGCCCTTAGGAGTTAGTCCGCTTTCCACCAACCAACCTTCAGTAGAGGCGCTACCATTGCCTAAGTCAGCTGATCCACCACCATAGGAAACAACCCCGGGATAGTCAGCGGCACTGATTCCCGACAGGTATTCACCTTCCGGCAGATTAACTGATAAGTTACCAGCAGCTGCAACATCACCATCAAAAGTTTTAACCCAAGGGCCACCTTCACCTTGCCAGATATAAAATGGCGAAACCTCATTAGTAGTGGCCAACACAGGAACAACATAAGTTTCTGCCGCTGCCGCACAGGTGTTTACTAACCAGCCATCGGCCGGCACTATCTGGACGGTCACATAAGGAGTGTTGTCTGAGTTAAATTCAAAACCACCGCTACTGTTCACGCAAGTATAGGAACCACCTGTTTTCTGCGCCAAAACATAGGCTTCGTCTCCCAAAGAAGACGGTTTACAACGGACATCCCAAGAGTCAACCACCGCTTCCGTTATTGAAGCACATGCATTCTCCAGATCCTGATAAACATTACCTGCCACGGTTCCCGATATCGGGGCGCGCTTAAAAGGTAGATAACCGTCTTCGGAAACACTTGCCGGCCCAAAGCCGGAAACCGGAGCAAAGAATCCGCCGCCGGCACCGAAACTGCGCCAGTAAAAACGGTACTCCTTAGTTTTATCGGCGGTAAAGGAGAAATAATTGTAATCGTCTCCCATGTCACCACTCCACGACTGGTCAACCCAGCTATCACTGGAACCGAAATCACGCTTAGTAAAAGTAAAATTATTGCGATTATTGATTATTCGCCGCTCATCCCAACCGTAATAATTCCTGCCGCGGTAAACCCGCGTCATTATTCCCCCGTTAAAATTAGTCTTAAACTGCCAATCAAGCCAAAAACGGCTGTAATTCCCCGGCAGACTGCTAAACCAACCTAAATTGGGGGAGTCGCCGGCATTAAGGCTTCTCACCACTTCCTCCGGATCACCCCTTGTACTCACTGTCTGCTGCGAGCACTGATAGACTCTGGCTTTGAGATTAGTAAAACAGTTACTGGTCTCCCAACTGACGGTAAAATATTGATTGGTATTGGCATCAATATAAATATCACTCATTAGTTCACAATTGTTGCTGTGTTTGTTCCTCCAGGGGCAAACCCTCGGGCTGTTGGCGTAACCCTCATCAACCATCACGGCAACCGTGTACCAACCGCTGCCTAAACCATAATCGGCCGGCCGAAAATAAAAAGGAACGCCATAGTTATTATCATTACTGCTACAGGTTCTACCGCTATAAATTGTGAACTCGGCGATATAAGGGGCGCTTCTAGCCGCTGCTTCGCTTGACACCGAAGTACAGAACAAATTTCGCGACCGGCCGGTATTAAGGGCAAAGTGGTTATAACCGATTGCCTTAACTTCTTTGCTCAGGGTGTCAAAACCGGCAACGACATGACCTGTCGGAGTGGTCTGGACGGCAGTGTAATCCCAACAGTTTTCAAAAATTTTTCCCACCAAATCGGATGAAGAGTCCGTGTGAAGACCGGCCGAGATGTTGACTTCCTCAACTACCGGCTTAAGGTAGTTGTCCGCACAGACCGAAGCGCCTGAGTCCTTGTACCTTACTGTCGGGGCAAACCGGATAATATTCATCAAACCGTACCCCGAAGGCTTTACAACATCCCCCGAACCGGGAGCCATCTGAAGACCGTTTTGGAAAGGATACTTATCCCAAAAAGGGATCCAATCAGCCCCCTCACCGCCACCGGTGCTACAACAACCAGGAAGACTTGCAGCACAACAAAGGTCAGGATCTCCGTAAGTGCTGCAGCAGGTACCCTCGCCATCATCAGGGGTCGGAGGGTTTGGATTACTTCCGCAACACGATTCACTATAAGTCGGCGGATAACCACCACAGGAACAAGAACGAGCTAAAGTACTTTTTGCGGACAAGAAAAAAAATAACAAAAAGGTAAAAAAA